>JBOFCQ010000101.1:0-5124 GCA_051646145.1 Hyphomicrobium sp. | reverse complement strand
CGCGCAGAGACGATTTCTGTGGATGTCAAGACGACGCCAGCTTAATCTCATCCTCGTGGGACGATCTGTCGGGGGATGGATCGGGGGTAAGTAATTCTCACACATATGGCCACGACGACACCGTTCAAGCGCAAGCTTGAATTGCGTCATGCCTCCATGGTTTTCGCTAAGGCGCTCGCGTGGCGCTAGAGCGACAGTTATAGGCTCGTGGCGGACCCGAGGGGCGTTTTGTGGCGCCCCAAAGGAACGGGTGGTATCTGTGCGATGCCACCCGTTTCTTCCTTTTTTGAGTGCCCTCTAGGCTTATGCCTCTGCGCGTTGCGCATCATCAGCGGCCGTCGTCGGCCCGCTAAAAAACCACTCAACAAAACCATCATCAATGACGTCGGCCATGCGCGCGCGCGTCGAGCGCTCGTCGTCGCGTATCGCGCGCGCGATCGTCAAAGCTCCGCCGAAAGCAGACGCGTGTCTCGCACACGCGGCCGAAATCTTGGCTGCGACGACCGCTATTTGCCGAACCATTCTTCCCAGATTTCAGCGGCGCGCTGCGAATACGATTTCGCAGGCGCAGGTGCTGCGCCATCGGCGGCGTCCGGCTCTGGCTCGATCGCGGCGGGCGTTGCGCCCGGCGTCGACGATCCGATCGACGCCGTGGTCGCGGGTGCGGCAGCCGTCGGCACGGTCGCAGCTGTCGGCGCTGTACCGGCGGCGCTCGTCGACGGCGCAGCCTCTGGTGCCGGTGCCGGCTCTGCGGCGGCGCGCGGCGCGGGCGCTTGCGCGGGTTCGGCGGCAGCGGGCGTTGCCGGCTCGGCTGCGGGCGCCGCCCCAGAATTCTGCTCAGTTGCCGGCGCATCGCCTTCAATGGTGCGTACGATGCTCGTCGTCGCGCGTTCGCTACCGGCTTGCGGCAAGCCTTTCGCGTCCTTCTCGATCAATGCATCGTATTCGGCGAGCGACTTCATCTCGCCCTTGGCTTTGAGATGCACGACCTTATAGCCTTTGGCCTTCAGCTCGCTGAGCAGCAGCGGCATGGCCTTGGCGGTGTTCTTGTGGATGTCATGCATCAGCAGGATGCCCTTGCCGTGCTTCTCCAGCTTCTGCATCACGCCTTTGACGAGTTGCGCGGGCGGCTGCAGCTTGAAATCGAAACTGTCGATGTCGGTCGAAAACATCGCAACGTTGCGCGTGCCAAGATGGGCAACCGTTTCTGGCGTATCCTGCAGCGTTGGGAAGCGGAAGAACGGCGCAATAGGCCCGCCAACCGCACGTTTCACGCCCGAAATGCCCTTCTCGATCTCGTCGCGGCCTTCCTCGAACGTCTTCAATTTGCGAACGGCCTGGTGGCTCCAGGTGTGCGTGCCGACCGTGTGCCCGGCGCGCACGACCTCACGGATGATCTCGGGATAGCCGAGCGCCATCTTTCCAATCGAAAAGAATGTCGCCTTGGTGCATTGCTCAGCAAGCGCTGCGAGCACGCCTTCGGTCGAGAATTTCTGCGGACCATCGTCGAACGTCAGCACGACTTCCTTCGGCTGCAGGAAGTCATGCGCCTTGTAGTGTTCGAAACCAAAGCCCGGCCCGCCGGTGGTATCGATCTCGACCGTGCGGGCCACGCCCAGCGCGTTGGGATTGGCGCACGCCGTTGCTGCCGCCGCGTTGACCTTGCCGAAATCCGCTGCGCCGTACAGTGCTACGGCCGTTACGCAAACGGGAAAAAGTGCGAGAGCCTTGGTGAGCCGACGCATGGTTGTCCCCCTGTCGATGATTCGCTCGAATACCTTGATTGAGGGTACGTTTGCGCGCCTTTGGGGCAAACACAAGGGCACACTGCAGGGGTGCTGCCAGTTTTGCCTGAGTTATGTCGCGAGCGTCCCTAAACCGGTTGTCAGGGCTTTTCGCGGTGCGCGTCCTGAATCAATTTACAGCGCGCCTGACGCCGAGCAGGCTTGACCACATGCCCTCGCCGGCTTTGCCCGGCATCGAGGTTAATGGCCCGCGCGGCAATGGAATATCTTGCCGGTGGCGGGCTGCCGCACGCCGTTCCCTATCGCCTCACTCCCAAATCCGTCGACGGGCGGCGCGCGACCGCTAAAACTGCGCAAAATCCGGCTTCGACATTTCGACATAATGTGCTTCTACTGGTCGCACTCGGTTGCGGGATGGACCGGCTCAGTAGCGTATTTTGGGGGTATCCAATGTTTAATCGCGTATCCACGGCGGATCCACGTCAAGCGGAGCCGATGCGCTCCAACGGTAATGGCTTGGCCCAGCCGCCCATGAAATCCAACGTGCCGCCTTTTGCTCAAGCACCCGTTTCATCACATTCTCAGCCGGGCCCCGTCGTCATGCGCCAGCCCGACAGCCCGACATCGGTTCTCGGACCCGACATCACCATCATCGGCCAGCAGCTCGTTCTGAAAACGAAGGGTTCGCTGTTGATCGCCGGGCAGATCCAGGGCGACGTCCACGGTGAGACCGTGACTGTTGGCGAGAGCGGTGCTGTCACCGGCACGATCACGGCGCGCACCATCGCTGTTCAGGGCGAAGTCAAGGGCGCGCTCAAAGGCAGCGCCGTCTTCCTGCACGCGACCTCGCGCGTCGATGGCGATATCGTCAAGCAATCTCTGGCCATTGCGGAAGGCGCGCAGTTCGATGGCAGCGTGCGTCGTGCGCGCGACATCTCGGAAGTGACGCCGGACCTCAGCTAAGCTTGGCTCATCGTTTCGAACAATTGACGCCGTCGCGGACAACGCGGCGGCGCTTTTGTTTGCGGTGCCGCAGGCAGCAGCACACGGTGCAGTGCCTTGGCTGAGAGACTTAGATTGCCTCTGCGCGGATGTCCGCAACAAGCCTGTGGCGACCGCCCGGCAAAATCGTCACGACATCGCCGCCCGCGTTCGCCGTCTCGACGCAGACCATGCGCTTGTAACCGCCGACGCCGAGATCGCCGAGGCGCTGCGCCTTCTCGATCCATGGCGACCACACAACCGTCGACTGGCTTCCCGATTTGCCGACGACAATGCGCCGCCCAAGCACCGGATCTGCGACGACGACGGTATCGCCCGTCTCCTGATAGATGCGGTCCAGTTCCGCTTGAAACGTGATGGTGTCCGATTGGCGCAACGTGCGGCCGCCATCGAGCTGGTCGATATAGGGCCGGTTTTCCAGGCCGCTGATCGTGCAGCGGCTGATATCGCCGATGGCAAAATACGAGTGCAGCGCCGATGTGACCGTCACGGGCACAACATCGAGATTTGTCGTGGTGAGCGCGATCGCGAGACTGTCGGCGAGCGTGATCTCGACTTCGGCCTTGCCGGCATAAGGCCAGCCCGGATGACGTGCGCGCGACGTCTCAAATCCAAGCACGATCTGCGTGCGCCCCGCTGAGGCCGCCGAGCTCAACACCTGCCAGCGCGCGGCACGCACGAAGCCATGCGACCCTTGAGCGGCATCCGTCGGATGGGGGCCAAACCACGGCCAGCAAATCGGCACGCCGCCACGCACGGCCTTGCCGGTATCGAGCCGCGCGACGGGCGATAGCCACAGCACGTCGCTCTGGCCATTGCCCTCGGCGCTTGCGGGCACATAGGAGAGCGCCTGCGCCCCTTGGATGGCGACCACGGCGCGCGCACCATGACACGCGAGAACGGCGACGGTGCCACCCAGGCGCGCCTCGAAGGACACCTGCCGATCCCGTCCGAAGCGCGCATTGAGGCGCTGGATTTCGCCGGCGTCACCGGCCTCACCCAGCGCCGCGCGCATACTTGGCGCGGCGTCCTCAGCCGGCGACACTAGAAGGGCCGGCCGCGGAACGACGGACCGGTCTGGCCGCAATGCTCTTGAACGCGAATATCGCGGCCAACGAGACGACAGACCTCGCGCTTATAGTTGGGGTTCCACCGAATTTTATCGGCGCTGGCACGCATGCCGTGATCACGCGCCACGGTCGCAAGCAACTCATCCTGGCAATACGGCGTCGCAATCAACTGTCCGGCGACAACCTGAAAGCCGCCCTTGCAGCGCAAACCGCGGCTGCCGGCATCGGCGGGCGTCGCGATCGCGCCGATCAGGCCTGCGCCCAAAGCGAGTGCCGTAAGCACTGCACCCGTGGCGGCGCGTGAAGAACGTGTCATGGTTGTGTGCTTCATGTTCGGCCTCATGACCAGTTAAGCAGTGCCGGGCGCGCCTCAATGGCCTCGGTGCCGGCTTTCTCTTCATGTACGCCTCATGCAGCGCCAATCAAGACCTAATCAATAGGCTCAATTTTCCCATGGGTCAGCATTGTCACGCGGGCCCGCCCAGGGCTATGCATGCGCCAGACCCTGCCGCCACGCGCCGAACCGAGGACCGCCATGCTGACATTCTACGATTTGAAGAACGGCGTTCTCTCGCGGCGCACGGAGCCGGCGACCATCGCCGACACGACCGTTTGGATCGACCTGCTCAGCCCCACGGCTGAAGAGGAAGCTGCCATCGAGAAGGCGCTCAATCTCGACGTGCCGACACCCGCCGAAATGCGCGAGATCGAGACCTCCAATCGCTTCTATGCCGAGAACGGCGCTCAATACATGACGACTTCGATCATGTATGGCCCCGACAGCGAGCAATTGGCATCCACCAACATCACGTTCATCCTGACCGGTCAGCGGCTGATCACCGTGCGCTATACCGAGCCGCGGTCCATTCAAATGTATGCCGAACGCGCATGCCGCGCGGGCGATACGCCCTGCACGACCGGCGCGCACGTGCTCGTCGGACTGATCGAGACCATCATTCAACGGCAAGCGGACTTGATCGAACGAGCGCAAGACGCGGTCGAACGTTTCGCGCCGCAGATCTTCGCCACGAAATCAACCGGGGCGACGCGCGGACGACGGCTCGACGTCGTGTTGCGCTCCATCGGCCGCGAGGGCGATGTCACCTCGCGCATGCAGGATTCGATCACGTCCCTGCTGCGCACGATGCATTACTTCGAAGACGCCGCCCGCGAACGCAAGGAAGATGCGCGATTGCTCGGCCGCATCGATGTCGCGTCACGCGATCTCGGCGCCTTGAGCGACAGCCTCAAGGCGGTCGCGAACCGCATCACGTTCCTTCTCGACGCAACGCTCGGCATGATTTCAA
>JBOFCQ010000093.1:0-4942 GCA_051646145.1 Hyphomicrobium sp. | reverse complement strand
ACGAGTGCCGAAAGCGCGGCGGCCAGCACGCGCGACGCCACGTCTTGACGCCCACGGATCGGGTTCGGCTGAGTGGTCAAAGTCGTTCTCCGGATTGGAAAATCAGTCCGTAAAATTCGCAATTGCCCTCAATCTGCCTGTCGACCGAGGCAGATTTCAGGGCGGCGCCGATAACTCTTGTGTGAGCATGGCGCGAGTTGGCGTTTGGGTAAACGGCCAATCGCGCCCTAACCCGAGTTTTCTGGCTGGCAGCGTGCCTTCGACGCCCAAAATGGACGATTGGCCGCCTCGAGTTGCACGTTCATGCGGCGACATCGCTGGCCGCGTACTTTATTCTGCCGTATTCGACGCCAATGACGCCGACCTCACGCCTTTCGGGATCCTGGACCTTGACCACATCGACCGCACTTTATCTGGTCTTCGAGCTCGACCCCGCAACCATGGCTGACGCGGACGCGCGGATCACGGCTGCACTTGCGGCTGGCGGCGTCGCAAGCGCGCTGCTCCGTGCGGCCGATTTTTCAGCGCTTTCCGCAAGCGACCTCAAGCGCCTGATCGAGCGCATACAGGCGGCGGGCGTTGCCGCGATGATCGCCGACGACGCCAGCCTAGCCCGCACACTGCGCGCCGATGGCGTGCACCTGAGCTTCGCCAAGGATCAGCTCGGCCGCCTGACGGCGGCGCGCGAAATTCTCGGCACGCGCTTCATGATCGGCGTCGAAGCCGGCCGCTCGCGACACGACGCCATGAGCTTCGGTGAAGCCGCGGCCGACTACATCAGTTTCGGAATTCCGCCGCACGTCGAAGATCGCGACACGGCGTTGGAACGCCAGCTCGATCTCGTCTCGTGGTGGTGTGAAATCTTCGAGGTGCCGTGCGTGGCCTTTGACGTGCCAAGCGTCGATGCGGCCGCAAGGCTAGCTGCCGCGCGGGCCGATTTTGTCGCCGTCACGATTGCACATAACGCCGACCCCAAAGAGGCGGCCGCGCGTGTCGCCGCCTTCGCGGCGGCGCTCGAACTGACGCCGGAGCCGGCATAATGGCGAGCCGCTGCGCGACCAGCTTTTCAGCTCTTGCGGCAGTGTTCGCCGCTGGCATCGCGCTCAACGTTGGCGGTGTCCGCGCCGATAACAGCAGCTGGTTCGGCAAGACCGATGAGACGCCACCGGCCTTGAAGCAGGATGCCCCGGCTGCAGCGCCGCAGTCGACGGCGCCCGCCAAGACGAACACGCCCCAGCGCGCGACGGTGCCGAGCAAGGTGCCGATTACGGGCGATGACGCGGCTTATACCGCTTTCGACCAGGGCCAGTATCTGACGGCGCTCAAACTGGCGCAGGACGCCGCCGGCAAGGGCGACGCAACCGCCCATACGCTGATCGCCCGCATCTATGCCGAGGGCCTCGGCGTGCCGAAGGACGAGAAGGTTGCAGTCAACTGGTACACGCGTGCGGCCGAACTCGGCGATGTCGCCGGCACGTTCGCATTGGGCCTGATGCTGGCCGAAGGGCGCGGTGTCGAAAAGAACCGGACCGCCGCAGCGCAAATGTTCGAGAAGGCCGCGCTCACAGGCCACGCGCTCGCCAACTACAATCTCGGACTGCTGTTCTTGAAGGGCGACGGCAAGCCCGAGAACCCCTATCGCGCCGTGCAGCACATTCGTTATGCAGCAGAGAAGGGCATTGCTCAGGCGCAATACGATCTCTCCGCCTTGTATCAGCGGGGCGACGGCGTGCAGCCCAATGCCGAAGAAGCCGCGCGCTGGCTGTCACGCGCCGCAGAACAGGGCCTCGATGTCGCGCAATACGACTACGCGGTGCTGCTGCTGCGCGGCCTCGGCCTCACGCGTCACGAGCCCAAAGCCGTCGGGTATATGAAGTCGGCCGCCGAGAAGGGCATTGCAGGGGCGCAAAACCGCCTCGCCTATATCTATTTCGAAGGCATCGGCACTGACAAAAATCCGATCGAAGGCGCCAAATGGCGGTCTATTGCCAAGAAGAACGGCGTCACGGATCAGGCACTCGACGACATCGTCGGCAAGCTGTCGAAAGCCGACCGTGCCGCGGCCGAGCGCGCGGCATCGGAATGGGCCGACCGCATCCAAGTTCAGCCCTTCGAATGAGCCGTTCGGCCGTGCCAACGCTTTCGTAAATTCCAACACCGTTAACGCCCGCATCTCGGACCAAGCGCAATGGCCGGGCGGGGCGGCTGCGCCCGAGTGCCAGCTTGTCAGAGGGGGGATTAGCCGGTAGTCACCACGCACCGCGGCACGACGCTGGCGGCAAACGTGAAAGTCGGTCCATGCCTGTCTCCCCACTGCTCAACGTCATGATCTCCGCCGCGCGCAAAGCCGGCCGCAGCTTGGCGCGCGATTTCGGCGAGGTGGAGCAGCTTCAGGTCTCGATCAAGGGACCGGCGAATTTCGTCTCCGCCGCCGATCACAAGGCCGAAGAGATCATTTTCAAGGAACTGAACAAGGCCCGCCCGGGCTACGGGTTTTTGATGGAGGAGCGCGGGCTCGTCGAAGGACCGGACGCGACGCACCGCTGGATCGTCGATCCTCTCGACGGCACCACGAATTTTCTGCACTCGCTGCCGTTGTTCGCCATTTCGATCGGGCTAGAACGCGAAGGCCAGCTTATCGCGGGCGTTATCTATAATCCGGCCAGCGACGAACTTTACACGGCCGAAAAGGGCAAGGGTGCCTTTCTAAATGATCGCCGGCTGCGTGTCGCCAATCGCAAGTCGCTCGGCGATGCGCTCGTCGCCACCGGCATTCCCCATCGCGGCCGCCCGGGCCATCCGAAATTCATGTCGGAAATGGGCACCATGATGCGCGAAGTGGCCGGCATCCGGCGGACGGGTTCGGCAGCCCTCGATCTCGCCTTCACGGCGGCTGGCCGTTATGACGCCTACTGGGAACGCAATTTGAAGCCCTGGGACATGGCGGCGGGCATCGTGCTGGTGCGCGAGGCCGGCGGTTTCGTCAGCGATCTCGAAGGCCGCGACCAGATGCTGGAAGCTGGCGATGTGCTCGCCTCGAACTCTGCTCTGATCAAGATCATCCAGCCGATGCTGTCGGCGCCCTGAGCGCCGCCCTCGACCGCCACAGACCTGACATCTACTCCGTCACGCATCGGGCGGCTCGCGAGGCGCGCGACTTCGCTTGCACTTTGACCGGTTAGGGCCCTGGATCGTGCGCCGGCATGATCTTGCCGGTTTTCGCTGCCACAGGCTTCAGGTAAGTATCGCCCTGGGGACTTGCCCGCGACGCCGACAGGAGAGATCAGCAATGGCCCGGAACCGCCCGAGCGAAGCAGCCATTGCGCCCGTTTCGCGACGCCTGACGCCACCCGGCGTATTCCTGCTGCGCATGATGGTCTTTCTGACCCTCGTCGCATTTCTGGCCGCCATTCTCTACGAGCAGCTCAAGCGGTCGCTGCTGACCAATCCCGGGCTCAACGGCCTCATCATCGGCGTTTTGTGCCTCGGCATCATCTACTCGTTCCGCCAGGTCATCCGGCTCTACCCGGAAATCCGCTGGGTGAATGCGTTCCGCATCGCCGACCCCGGCCTCTCGATCAACCACAAGCCGGTCCTTCTCGCCCCCATGGCGACGATGCTCCGCGACCGCACCGGCGTGCTCTCGCTGTCGACGGCTGCCATGCGCAGCTTCATGGACTCGATTGGCTCTCGCCTCGATGAAGCGCGCGACACCGGACGCTATCTCGTCGGCCTGCTCGTGTTCCTCGGTCTGCTAGGAACGTTCTGGGGCTTGCTCGATACCATACAGTCCGTTGGCCGCGCCATCGATACGCTCGACAACAAGGCAACCGACAACGTGCAGATGTTCGGCGAGTTGAAAGCCGGCCTCTCCGCGCCGCTCAAAGGCATGGGCACGGCCTTCTCATCATCGCTGCTCGGCCTCGCCGGGTCGCTGGTTCTGGGCTTCCTCGAACTGCAAGCGAGCCACGCGCACAACCGTTTCTACAACGAACTGGAAGAGTGGCTTTCCGGCATAACCGAGCTGACGCCGGTCGGCGGTGGTGGGGCCACGGCATCGAACGACTATGTGAACCGGCAACTGCTCGCGGCCGTCGTCGATATGCAACGCGCGCTTGAAGAATTCACCAATCGCCTTGGCGAGCAGCCGATTGCAGCGCCCGCCATGCTGTCGAAGCCCGCCACCGCGCCGCCCGAAGACGTGCGCGAGTTGGCACGCGGCGTCAGCCAGCTCGTCAATCAGATGCGCGCCGAACAGAAGGTTGTGCGCGAATGGGTCGACGAACAGGCAGCGCAGCAGTCTGAAGTGGCCAATATGCTGAAAAGCCTCGCCGACAATATGAAGCGCGGGGGTTAGCGACCATGGCGCGCGGACGCAGCCGAAGGAGTGCCGAGTACGGCGAGTTCTGGCCGGGCTACGTCGACGTGCTGTCGACACTGCTGCTCGTGGTGACATTTTTGATGTCGCTGTTCATGATCGCGCAGTATTTCGCCGCAGAAGAAGCCAGCGGCAAGGATACGGCGTTGAAGCGCCTGACGCGCCAGATCAGCGAATTGACCAGCCTGCTCAATCTCGAAAAAGGTAAATCGAAAGACGCCGAAGACGAGCTTGTATCGCTTCAGGCCACGCTCTCCGCTTTGAAGGACGAGAACGCGCGCATTGCCGGCACGGGGCTTGGCCTCGACGAGAAAGCGAAGGCTGCCGAGGGCCACATCTCGTCCCTGACGACGGACCTCGACGCGCAAAAGGCGATCTCGAATGAAGCGCTGGCGAAGGTCGATCTGCTGAACCAGCAGATGGCAGCGTTGCGCCAGCAGATTGCAGCCTTGAATGCGGCGCTCGAAGCATCCGAGGCCAAAGCGTCCGATAGCGACAAGGCCATCAAGGATCTTGGGCAGCGGCTGAACGCGGCGCTGGCGCGGCAGGTGCAAGAGCTGCAAC
>JBOFCQ010000274.1:0-18159 GCA_051646145.1 Hyphomicrobium sp. | reverse complement strand
CCGCATATGCCGAGACGCCGGCCGAAGCGCCCGCAGACGGCGGCGCGACAGCGGATGGCGCAGCGTCAGGCGCAACGCCCGATTGGCCGTGCGTGTCGCGCAAAGTCGTTGAAATGCAGCCGGCCCAGCTTTGGGACGGTCCTGATTTGTCGTCGTCGACGAATTGGCAGGATGACGACGCGGTGCGCAAGCTTTCGGGCTTCGTCATCTCGCGCCGCCTCAAGATGGACGAGGTCGAGGCCGCAATCGAGAAGTTCGCCAAGGGCCTTGCCGACGCCGAGCGCGACAAAAAGCTGACGGACCTTTTTGCAGCAGTGCTCAGCCGCTCGAATGACGATCGCAAGCTGGTCATGTCGGGCATCGAGCGCTTTCACAAGCGCCAGATGGCCCGCGCCAAGGAAATCGAAAAGCAGGGCATCACGCTGCCCCATCCGGATGCGGAGTTGCCCGACGCGCCGATGCCGGCCGGCGAGATCGACAAGGTTTCCGAAGAGGAAGACAAGTTCAAATGGGAAGTGCGGGTGTTCCAGGAGCGCCAGCAGAACATCCCGATCGCCTGCGAAATTCCGCAGCTCATCGAAGAGCGCACTGGCGCCATCGCGCGCGCCATTCGCTCGCACATGAAGCAATGATAGCGGCGTTACGCCGGGCGTCGCACGCGCGCAACGCGGAACAGCAGTTAGCGCATTGAGCGCGCCGCGGCAGGTCACAAATTGAAGTGCGGGTGCGATGGCATTCGCACGCGCAATTTCACGGCAAGCTCACAAACGCTGCCGATCTTCCGGCCAGCACGCGCCGCTTGAGGCAACGCGGCGGAGCTGCCCCCTGATCAGGGCGCCGGCTTCACTTCAACGACGTGCTGGCCGATTTCCTGCCACGCGTCGGTGCCATCCGGGTACCAGATGATATTGCTGTAGCCATACGTCATGGCGCGCTTGGCCGCGTTCCAGCTCATCCAGCAATTGCGCAGGCAATACATGACAATCGGCTTCGACTTATCGCCGCCGGTCAACGCTTCGAGATGGCGCTTGAAGTAGTCTTCGACGGCGGGCGCGATGACGCCGTAGCCGACGTTGGGAAGCCACGTCGCCGCTTCAATCGTCAAGTGCTTCGGCTCACGCCAGAACGTGCCGGCCGGAAGATTGGGCGGCTTCGGCGCCTGCGGATAAACGTCGATGAAAATCGCGGCCTTCTGCGACCACAGTTCGTTGGCCTGCTCGGCCGTGATGACCTTCGCGCCTTTCAGCGTTGCGGGTACGGGCGTGCGATAGCCGTCGGTCCGGTAATCGGCCGGTTCGGGCACAGGCGCTGCCGGCGCGGACGGCGCCGCCTGAATGTCCTTGATGTCCTTCGCGTGATCGGGGCCGTCGACCGGTGCCTTGTCAGGCGCCGCGGCAGGCGCCGCCGTATCTGCAGCGAACATCGGCTGGCCTAATGCAGTGACAGATAAGCCCGCCATGACAGCCAGAACCGCGATGCGTCCGTTCCGACGTCGCGCGCCAAGTTGGCGGAGTGAGGACGTCTCGGCGGCTGTCTCAGTCATTGTCGACATGTCCTCTTTGGCGATCCGTCAAAGCCGCGCGAGCATCGTGCGCATTCCATATCGGCATTGCCGCGCAGGCATGAGAACCGCGCGGCAAAACCAAAGCTGTCATCAAGGCGTGGCCGGAGCTGCGGCGGGCGCGGGCGCCGGCGCTGCTGCAGGGGCCGACGGCGCCGCGGCAGACGGCGAATGACCGGCCTTTTCCTCGATCGCTGCACGCGCATCGTTGGGACGCGGCTCCGTGATCACATCCATCTTGGTGTCGTCATCGACGAGCAGCGGCACGCCGAAGTCGAGCAGCACCTTGTCGATGTCGCCCTGGCGCTTGGCGATGACTTCGTTCAAGCGGCGCTTCCAGGCGTCATCGCCCTGGCGCACGCCCATGGTGATGCGAAACGCGATCTTGCCGGCGCCGGTTTCCTTGAGCAGCGGCACGACGACGAGCTTGTCGCCGCCGCGCGCGGCCCAGTACGATGCGATCGGACCCCAATGCACGCCGACGTCGATTTCGCCCGAGCGAATGTCGTTCATCATTGTTTCGGCGGGGTTGTGATAGCGACGGTCGATCATCATCGGATACCCGTGGACGTTGCCCATCAGGCCGTTCTTGGCGACGTAGTTGCCGCCGGGCGATCCCTGCACGACGCCGATTTTCTTGCCCTTGAGGCGCGGGTCGGCCAGCGTGTCGACGCCATCGAGGCCGGTGCCGGCCTTGTAGATCAGCGCCGACGTTGAACGATAGATGGCGTTGGTGTTCAGCACCATATCGTCACCCTGGCCCCAGCCGATGACGAGATCGCACTTCTTCGAAGCGAGCGTCATGCGGATGAAGCCAACCGCTTTCGGGAACCATGTGTACGTGACGGGAAGCTTCAGTTCTTCCCCGATGATCTGCGCAATCTTGTTCTCGAAGCCCTCGCCCTTATCGTTCGAGAAGGGAATGTCGGCGGGATCGGCGCAGACGCGCAACTGCTTGCGGTTGACGAGATCGGCCTTGGGCGCGTCGGCGGCGTAGGCGGCCGGAAGAGACAACGCACAAAGCGCTGTCAGGGCCGAAACGGCCGTGCGCAACATGAGGGAGCGGTTCAGCATGGCATCCTTGCTTAGGGCAACGGGTTGATGAGAGCATCGCGCTGCTCGGTGGCGGCCCCCCTGCGACGCGCGGACCTTATCCGCGCGCGATCGGGAACACTTCCCATACGTAACGTCCGCGCCCCTGGCACTTGACGATCGCGTTATCGCTTCGCGAGCGCGTCGCGATCAAAGTTGCGCATACGAAAAAGGCGCCGCTCAGGGCACAACAACCGTGGTCCCTGCAGCGACGCCTCGATTGACGAACGACCTCTTTAGTCGCCCATGCACTCAGCAGCTGCCTTCTTGGCGTACTGCGAAATGTCCTCGCGGCCAGCAGGACGGCCGGGCGGCATGGCGCCGGTCGAGCGGGCTTTGACGTAGGTGTAGATGTCGTCGAGGTAGCACATGATGTTCTTGTCTTCGCCGAACGCCGGCATGACGTACTTCGTGCCGCCCGCGTCGCGCTCACGGCCGCCAACGACGGTGCCGAAGAACGTTTCGTAGTCCATGGTCTTCAACGAGTCGGCGAGCGACGGCGCAAACGTGCTGCCGAGCGCATTCGGACCGTGGCAGACGTGGCATGCATCGTGGTAGCGGCGGAAGCCCTGCCATGTGGCCCAGTCGACCTGGTAATCCTTGGTGACAAGCGGTGTCGGAACGCCCTTGGCATCACGATAGCGGCCATCCTTGAATGTCACGCCGTCTGAGCTTTTGGCCAGGTCGGCCCATGGGCCGGTTCCGGTCTCGCCGCCCGTCGCGCCTTCCGCGGGTGCTGCCGCAGGGGCCGCAGCAGCCGGGGCGGCTTCTTCTTTCTTGGGTTCCTCGGCCCAGCAGGTGCCGAGGCTCAGTGCGGAGCTAGCGATAGCTGCGACCGCCAATCCGATGCCGAACTTTCTCACGCGTTTCCTCTCAACAGTTGGGTGATTTTTTTATATCGCCGAAGCTTTCTTCTACGTCAGACGTAGGTCGAACGATCCGCGACACGATTCCGCAGCCTCCCGGAATAGACCCCTTATTCACATGTGCAGGGCTGCGTGGTCCGTCAAGCACTCGTCTCATTAAATAGGCCGACGCAGGTTTCCCCGCGTCGGCCCTTTAAGCAATCTCTCTCAGACCAACCGATTAGGGCAGCGAGAAGACGGTCAGCGAACCACCGAGGTTGGTGTACTGACGGAGGCCAGCGTAGCCACCGACTGCACCCAGACCATCGTTCGGGTTCGTCAGGCCAGCAGCAAGACCGATACCGGCCCAGCCACCAACGCCCGAGAACACTGCAACGTACTGCTTACCCTTGTGCGAGTAGGTCATTGCGTTGCCGATGATGCCCGACGGCGTCTTGAACTTGAAGAGTTCCTTGCCATCCTTCTGGTCGACAGCTTTGAAGTAGCCTTCAAGCGTGCCGTAGAATGCTACGCCACCAGCGGTGGTGAGAGCACCCGACCAGACCGAGAACTGCTCAGGCTTCGACCATACGATCTTGCCTGCAGCGCCGTCCCAAGCGATGAAGTTACCCATACCGCCATGGCTATCCGGAGCCGGGAACATGGACAGCGTGGCGCCAACGTAGGGCTGACCAGCCGTATACGAGACCTTGAAGGGTTCGTAGTCCATGCACACGTGGTTCGTCGGAACGTAGAACAGGTTCGTAACCGGCGAGAATGCTGCCGGCTGCTGGTCCTTAGAACCAAGCGCTGCCGGGCAGATGCCCTTCGAGTTCACGTCCTGGCCGTTGAGGAACGTCGAGTACTTGGCGACGACCTGCGGGCGACCATACTGCGGGCTCTTGGGGTCCATGACGACTTCAGTTGCCCAGTTGACCTTGGGGTCATACTTCTGAGCGACGAGGAGTTCGCCAGTGGCGCGATCCCAGGTGTAAGCGAAACCGTTACGGTCGAAGTGAACTGCGACCTTACGATCTGCGCCGCCGATCTTGAGCGTAGCAAGGATGGGCTCGTTGATGCCGTCATAATCCCATTCATCGAACGGGGTCATCTGGTAGGCCCACTTGGCAACGCCGGTGTCGACGTCACGAGCAAACATGGTCATCGACCACTTCTGGTCGATCTGCTTGCCGTCCGGTCCTGCACGCTGTGCAGGGTTCCAGGTCGAGGGGTTACCCGTGCCGTAGTAGAACAGGTTGAGTTCCGGATCGAAGGCCATATAGCCCCAGGTCGAACCGCCACCGATCTTCCACTGGTCGCCGTTCCAGGTCTTGAGCGACGAGTCCTTGCCGACCGGCTTGCCGAGCGACAGGGTCTTGTCTGCGTCAACCAGGATGTCAGAATCCGGGCCCATCGAATAGGCGCGCCAGACCTGCTTACCAGAGTTGATGTCATAAGCCGTCACGTGGCAACGAACGCCGAATTCTGCGCCCGAAACACCGATGATCACCTTATCCTTCGTGACGAGCGGAGCACCAGTGCCCGTTTCGCCCTTCTTCGGATCGGCGTTGACAGCCTTCCACAGTTCCTTGCCGGTCTTCGCGTCGAGCGCGACGAGCGACGTATCGGCCTGATGAAGGAAGATCTTGCCTTCAGCGTACTGCACGCCACGGTTTACCGTGTCGCAGCACATAACCGGGATAACCGACGGATCCTGCTTCGGCTCATACTTCCAGATGATCTTGTTTTCATCTGCAAGGTTCAGAGCGAACACGATGTTCGGGAACGCCGAGTGGAGATACATGGTATCGCCAATAACGAGCGGGCCGCCTTCGTGACCGCGAAGAACACCCGTCGAGAACGTCCAGGCAACCTTCAGGCTGCCGACGTTTGCGGTCGTGATCTGGTTGAGGGTCGAGTGACGCGTACCAGCATAGTTGCCCGACTGGATTGCCCAGTTGTTCGGGTCGCTGGACAGCTTCTGTACGTCAGCGTTTGCCCAAACGGGCGAGCTGACGGCGACAGACGCCAACAGTCCGTATGCGAATGCACTTTTGCGCATTGCGCTTCCTCCATTTTGATAAAAGTCTTGCCACGCTTGCAAGTGATAGCGGCTGCCCCCGTCCACCAAACGACGTCACCCCGAATGCAATGGGATTGTTTCCCATTTTCTTTGATCGGGTCTGAAATCGGTCTTCACACGAACGTGTGAGGTCTGGGGGGCTCCGTTACCGCGCGGCATCTAGACACCTTTTTTTTACATTCGCAACACGATCCGGTGCCTTCGTTCTAGCCTCGAAGAATAGGACAATCTTCCTGCCCTAAAAAAGTGCCCGAAACACGGGGATTTTTTGCGTTGCAATGTAATTGCTGCACCGCACGACTAGTTGCGACGAAAGTGCTGCTTCGAGGCTTTGGGATCACGTCGCGCTCTCAAATTCGTGATGGCGAGGCCTTCCGAACTCTGAAATGAGTTCAAGGGAGAGAGGTGTCATGAGCACAAAACGCATCGCGTTCCAGCCCTCCAGCGCGACGGCTATGCCAAAACTCACCCGGCAGCAGTTTTTGGCAGGTTTGGCCGCCGCAGCGGTCGCACCCCAGGTGTTCACGATTGCCGCCGCTCAGGCCGCGGCCCTCGGCATCACCGAAGTCGCGCCCGGCGTGTTCGTGCACCAAGGGCGCCACGGGGTGTTCAACCCGGACAACGGCGGCGACATCTCCAATCCGAGTTTTATCGTTGGCGATGAAGCAGTTGCCGTGATCGACACCGGCGGCAGCCCGCGCGTTGGCGAGGCCTTGCGGGCGGCCATCGTCGGCGTCACCGACAGGCCGATCCGCTACGTCATCAATACCCACATGCATCCCGACCATGTTTTCGGCAACGTCGCCTTTGAAGCCGACAAGCCGGAATTCGTTGCCCATCATAAGATGGCGCGCGGCCTGGCCGCCCGGGCCGACCGCTATCTGTCCATCAATAAAGGGCTGCTTGGCGATGCGGCCTTTGCCGGCACCAAGATTATCCTGCCGACCCGCGCCATCGATAGCGTCGGCACGCTCGATCTTGGCAATCGCACGTTGGCGCTGAACCCGCGCCAGACCGCTCACACCGACAACGACCTGACCGTCCTCGATACCAATACAGAGACCCTCATCCTCGGTGACCTGTTGTTTTCAGGACATATTCCAACGCTCGACGGTTCGATCCTCGGCTGGCTCAAGCTGATCGACGACATGCGCAACGAGAAAGCGCAGCGCGTGGTGCCGGGCCATGGGCCGGCGTCCATGGACTGGCCGGGCGCGCTCGATCCACTGCAGCGATACCTCCGTCGGATCGCCGATGATGTTCGAAGCATGATAAAAGCCAACAAGATGCTCGATGACGCTGTCAAAACAGCGGGCCGCTCCGAGCAGGATCAGTGGCAGCTTTTCGACGAGTTCCATGTGCGTAACGTCACGGCGGCGTTTGCGGAACTCGAATGGGAATGACAGACGTGCCGGCCCGCGTACCGGCAACGACGATGCGAACGACAATGCTTGGGAGATCAACGCCGTGACCGATTTTGCTGCCCCCGCGACGCGGCACTCTTCCGCCGATCTGCCGCCGCGCCGCGCGCGTGGATATAGTGCCCAGCGCGTGCGGACGGGCATCGCAGCCTGCGCCGCGCTGCTAGCAGCGGTCTTCGCCATAGCGCCCAGCGCCAACGCGGCCGATGCGCCGACGTGGGATCAGATCCGCAAGGAATTCTTCGCTGACCGTCCCATCAACGAAGCCAAGCCGCCGGTCATCATCGAGGCCCCAGGCAAGGCCGAGGACGCCTCCCTCGTGCCGGTGACGATTTATGTCTCGCCCTCCATCGGCGATGAGATCAAATCGTTGACGGTGTTCATTGATAACAACCCGATGCCGCTTGTCGGCCGCTTTGCCTTCGGGCTTGCCGCCGGCACGGGCGGCGCCACCATCTCGACGCGCGTCCGCTTCGACACGTTCTCGTTCCTGCGCGCCATCGTCGAAACGAAGGATGGCTCACTGCATATGGCCACGCATTTCGTGCAGGCGGCGGGCGGCTGCTCATCGCCGGCGATCAAGGACGCGCAGCTTGCTGCCGCCACGGCCGGCCAGATGCACCTGAAAAAGATCGAAAATCCGCATAAATTTGCGTCCAGCCGGCAGTCATCGGCCATGCGCGAGGCGCAAGTGATGCTGCGCCACCCGAATTATTCAGGAATGCAGATGGACCCTGTAACGGGCGAGTTCATTCCAGCGAAGTACGTACGTGAGCTGGAAGTTCGGCGCGGCGGGGAACTTGTGTTCCACCTGGATGCCGGAATTTCCTTGTCGTCGAACCCGAACATCCGCTTTACATATGGTTCGAACGACGAAGAGGCTCTGGAAGCAACGGCGAAGGATTCGGACGGCGCGGTGTTTTCAGCGTCAGTGCCGCCGAGCGGAACCTGAACCGGCCTCCAGCGCCCAAAGTGCGCCGCGGCGATCACACGGCCGCGCGCTCATAGCTGGAGGACGCTTTGATGCTGTCACGTTTCCTATCCGCCACCGCACCCGGATTTTCGATCCGCGCCGCCCTGTTTGCACTGCTCGCGCTCGCCAGCGTCACCTCCGTGCCGGTGCAGGCCGCCGACGACGATCCGTGGCCGGGCATCCGCAAGGACGTCTTCGCCGACCGCGCCATCGATGAGACGACCGCCATCACGCTCGATGCGCCCTATCGCGCCGAGGATGCAGGCGTCGTTCCGATCTCGATCAAAATCCCGGCCGAGCTTGCCGCCAACATCAAGAAGCTGACGCTCGTCATCGACAAGAACCCGGCACCGATCGTCGCCGCGATGACGTTTGGCTCGGCCGCGGGCGTCGGCGATCGCGTGATCTCGACGCGCGTGCGCTTCGATATGTATTCGAACCTGCGCGCCATCGCGGAAACCAACGACGGCAAGCTGCTGATGGTGTCGCGCTTCGTCAAAGCGGCCGGCGGCTGCTCCGCGCCCGCACTGAAGGATGCCGACCAGGCGCTCGCCAACGTCGGCAAGATGCAGATCAAGATGCTCGACAGCGAACAGTCGGCCGGTTCGACACCCGCCATGAAAGAAGCGCAGCTGATGATCCGTCATCCCAATTATTCGGGCATGCAGATGAACCAGCTCACCGGCCTCTACATTCCGGCGAAGTTCGTGCGCGAGATCGAAGTCAAGCGCGGCGGCGAACTGGTGTTCAAGCTCGAGACCGGCATTTCGATTTCGGAAGATCCCAACATCCGCTTCACGTACGGCACGGGCGCGGCTGGCGATGCCATCGAAGTGACCGCAACCGATACCGACGGCCGCGTGTTCACCGGCAAGGCCGAACCGAAGAATTCGTAAAAATGGACGCGCGCGCGTTCGCGCAAACATAAAAAGGGCGCCTCTTGCGGGCGCCCTTTTTCTATTCGCAGATATTGTGGGATGCGACGTGCGAGCGTCGTCAAAAACCCATCAAAAGCAGCGCAATTCCGCTTCAACCTGCGCCAACTTCAGCCGCTTGATCTTTTCCTGCATGGGCGCGTAGTGCATCGCTGCGACGTTCTCGCCGCCGCGCAACTGCACCGACATGATCGTCTCGGCTTCCTCGTATTCCGCGAACGGCAGAAGTGCTGCGATCTGGTCGATCGAGCACGAGCACTTTTCCAGCATCTCGCGCGTCTGGCCATTGACCTGCATGCACGCGAACACGTAGTCGGACCGCGACACGGTTGGATAGTCGTTGGCAGGGAGATCCATGGCGACGGCGGCCGACATGGCGCTGAGCGCCAGCGCGACCGCAGACCCCGCGACGATGCCGAGACGCGTCTTCATTTCACACCTCCAAAGCCGTCGATCGTCGTGCGTTCTTCAAACATCGGCGCGTCCTTCGCCGAACTCTTGATGACCGAATTGACTTCCACGATTTCGCCGGGAACTTTTTCGCTGACGATCAGCGAGAATTCCGAAACCTCATAGCCGCGCATCTTGGACGTGTTCGGATCGCTCTTATAGGGCTCCATCGACACGCGGTAGGCGTCGACCTGCTGGCCTTTGTAATCGATCTTCAGCGGCTCGACGCGCGACTGCTCAGCCATGCTCTTGCTGAAGCGGTTCTTGAGGTAGGCAAAATCACCGCCGGCCAGCAGGCGGTACGAGGCCACGGCCTGCTGCATGGTGACGACGAACATCGGGTTGATCGACAGTTCCGTGATCTTCTGCACTTCGCGCGCGCGCTCGGCGGTGTAGATGCGCAGTTCCACGTTGCGCTTGCCGTCCTTGACCTCGGCGATCTTCAAATTGATCGTATCGTTGAAGCTCGCGCCCGCCGTCGCTTCGTTCGAGGATTTGCGCTCGAACTTGTAGATGATCTCGTCACCGGCGTTAGTGTTGTTGAGATGCTGGCGCTCGAAGATCAAAGGCGTAGCCTTTGGGACTTCCGCATCGGCAGCGCCAACGGGGGCAGTGCCCACGGCCATGGTGACGGCAAGAGCAAGGCTCGCAACTAGGGTTCTCATAGTGTCGTCGTCCTCCACGGCATTCAGATCTTGACGTGTTCTGCCTCGGCTCAGTCTGCTTCAGCGCGTTCGAGGTGATCGCGCTTGCGGCATCCGGTCTGGCTGTCCGTCTGGCGGCTTTCTAACCATCGCCGCCACCAAAGGCTAGCGGTTCAACACCCCAGGGTAACGGCCGCGCGCGTGCGATGGACCATATGGCCCACCGACCCGCGCGCCATTATCCTTGCCGATCGGGGCCGATTTCTGAACTTAAAACGCGTTAACGTAGGAAGGCGCCGAACGCGCGAGGGCCATCGCCGACCGCGACCCGGCGGGTGATTTTGAGCGCGGCGGTGTCGATTTCGAGCAGTTCATTGTCGCCCCAGCAGGCGACGTAAACCGCTTTGCCGGTTGCATCGGCGGCGATGCCTTCCGGGTGATCGCAGGCCTCGATGGTGGCCGCAACCGCGAGCGTCGCCGCGTCGTAGACCGTGACGGTGCCCGCGTATTGATCGGTGACGAAGCCGCGTCCGGCGGCAAAGGCGATGGCATAGGGACGCCGTCCGACCGCGACGCGCCCGACCACGGCCTGCCCGGCGATGTCGATGACGGACACGTCATCGCTGCCGACGTTGGCAGTGACGGCGCGTGCGCCATCCGGCGTGATGGTGATGCCAAACGGGCGTTCGCCGACCGCGACCGTGCCGGTGCGCGTGCGGCTGGCGATGTCGATGATGGATACGGCATTGCTGTCGCGATCGGCCGAGAGCAGCAGGCGTCCGTCCGGCGTCACGGCGAGGCCGGAGGGCGATTGGCCAACCGCGATGTCCGCGACCACCGCCAAGGCTTGGGCGGCCGGATCGGTGCTGATCACCACAATTTTGTGGGCATACCAGTCGGCGACATAGATCTCAGGACGTGTCGGATGCGCGGCTATGCCGAGCGGCCCGCCGCCGAGATTCAGGACGCGGGCCACCGTGCGCGCGACGCAGTCGATCTCAAAAACAGATTTACCGTCGGGCGCCGTCACATACGCCCGCGATTTGTCAGCTGACATGGCGATGCCGGCGGGCTTTCCTGAGAGCTTGATGTCGCCACTGAGCGTCATCGTGGCGAGATCGACGACCGAGACGCTATCGGCGGGCTGATTGGTGACAAAGGCTTCGCCGCCGAATGCCGATGCACTGTCATGGGTCAGGAATGCGCCGGCGACGCAGGCCGACACCAGGACCGCCCGCGCAGCATCACCAATGAGAGACCGCGCTGCCCGATTGCCGTATAGCGGCGCGCTCGGTGGCCACGTGCCGCCCGGCGCACAAGCGGATCGGGCCGCAAGATTTTGGGCCCGATGCGCCATGATCTCAACCGCCCGCTTCGACTTTGGCTTTCAAGCCGTCAAGCCCGGCCTTCACCATCTCGGTGATTGCCTTGACGGCGGCTTCGTCGGACAGTTCCGGCGGCGGATCGTTGTTGACGTACCCGCGATAGAACGCGGTCTTCCATTCAACCTTCGACTTGTCACCCTCGCCCGTGACCTTGAAGCTCGCCGAATAGTTCGTCACCGGCAGCACCTTCACGTCGACGGCCGTGATCTCGTAAGCGTAGGTTTTATCGGCGTCGGAATGCTTGACGAGCTTCTCGTCCATCGTGCCGCCGTCCTTGGTGGTCAGCTTGCGCGTTGCGCCCGGCGCGTTGCCGCCCTGCCCTTCCGTCTTGGCCATCATCGGATGCCAACCGAGATCGTCGAACTTGCCGAGCACCGCCCACACCTTGTCGGGCGCAGCGTTGATCTCGATGGTTTCCGTGACTTTCTGGCGCGTCGGTCCGTGCGCCGACGCCAAGGCCGGAAACAGGCTCAAGGCAAGCGCCGCCATTACCAAACGTTTCAACATGCGTGATCTCCGCGTATGCAAGGGGTGTTCGAGGCTGGCCGCGTCGCGCGGCGGCAGACCTTAGTCAGCGTCAGGATGCAAAGCAACGCCCTGGCGCGGCGGCTTTGCGGGTGCCGTTTCCGGCTTGGGGGCAGCGTCGCACCCGTGTCGTCTTGACCCGCGTGCCCGAAGTTGTTTTACCTGCGTTCTCATGCTTTGGTCGAATCCAGGAAAAAAACAATAAGGGTGGCACGATGGGGGGCACGCGTTCGGACGGCACAGCCAGTTCCGGCAATTTTGATAATGTCGCGTGCCCATTTTGCGGCATTCTTTGTGACGATTTGGAGATTTCCAGGTCCGCTGGCGCGCTCACCGTAACCAAGAACGGGTGCAGCAAGGCCCGCGCCGGCTTCGAACGCACGCTCGGCGGCGAGACGCCCGCCATCGCCGGCAAACCGGCCACCCTTGACGCCGCCATCGCGCGCGCCGCGGAACTCATCACCGCCGCCCGCTTGCCGATTTTCGGCGGCCTTGGCACCGAAGTCACCGGCATGCGCGCCGTCATGGAATTGGCCGAGAAAGCCGGGGGCGTCGTCGATCACGCGCTGAGCGAAGGCCAGTACCGCAATTTCCGGGTGCTGCAATCGAGCGGCTGGGTCATGTCGACCCTGACGGAAGCGCGCAACCGGGCTGATCTCTTCATCGTTGTCGGCAGCGACCTGCACACGTTGCATCCGCGCTTTTTCGAGCGCGTCGTGACCGCTGAGAAGTCGATGTTCTCCGATACGCCCGCAAAGCGCACCGTGATTTTCCTCGGCGAAGGGCTCGACCAGTCGGCGGCCGTCGGCGAACGCATCGGCGAAGTGATATCGATCCCCGTCAAGGGCGAGCGCATCGGCGAAGTGCTGACAGCCATGCGCGCACTCGCCAAGGGCGCGACATTGACCGGTGACAGCATCGGTGGCGTGCCGCGCGCGGTGATCGACGATCTCCTCGCGCGCTGCAAGGCCGCGAGTTATGGCGTGATGGTGTGGGCGCCGCCCGGCCTCGCCTTCGCCAACGCCGATCTGACCGTTCAGGCGGTGTCGGAGTTCATCAAGGACATCAACCTGACCTCGCGCTTTGCCGGCCTCTCGCTCGGCGGCAACGAGGGCGCGGTGTCGGCCGGCGCCGTGTGCGCTTGGCAATCGGGGTTTCCGCTGCGCGTGTCGTTCGCCAGCGGCAAGCCCGACTACGATGCCGAGCGCTATTCGGCCCAGCGCCTGCTCGCCGCCAAGGAGAGCGATCTTTTGATCTGGATCGCCTCGTTCACGCCGGATCTGGTGCCGCCGCAAACCGACGTGCCGATGATCGCGCTGACGACGCCCGGCATGACGTTCAAAACGCCGCCCGCGGTGTCGATCCCGATCGGCACCCCCGGCGCCGATCATGGCGGGCTCATCGTGCGCTGTGACAACGTCGTCTCGCTGCCGCTCAAGAACCTCGGCCGCGCCAACCTGCCCCGCCTCGCCGACGTGCTCGCCAAGATCCAGGCCGCACTCTAACGAAACGCAGTCCGAGATTTCATCCGATGCTCATCAAACTCACCGGCGGCAAGGTCTACGATCCGATTAACGGGGTCGATGGCGAAATCCGCGACATCTTCATTCTCGACGGGCGCATCGTCACGCCCGAGCCGGGCGCCAAGGTTTCGCAGGAATATCCCCTGCACGGCCGCGTCGTCATGGCGGGCGGCATCGATCCGCACTCGCACATCGGCGGCGGCAAGGTCACCATCGCACGCATGCTGATGCCGGAAGATCATCTCGGCCACGAAGTGGCGCGCACGGAACTGACGCGCGCGGGATGCGGGCACGCCATCCCCTCGACGCTCACCGCCGGCTATCGCTACGCCGAGATGGGCTACACCGCCGCCTTCGAACCCGCCATGCTGCCGGCCAACGCGCGCCAGGCCCACATGGAAATGGGCGACACGCCGATGATCGACAAAGGCGCGTTCGTCATGCTCGGCTCCGACGATTTCTTTCTGCGCCAACTCGCCGGTAAGAAAGATTTCGAGCAGATCAAGGATTACATCGGCTGGACGATGCACGCCGCGCAGGCCATCGCCGTCAAGGTGGTGAACCCGGGCGGCATCAGCGCCTTCAAGTTCAACCAACGCAAGCTCGACCTCGATGAAAAACACATTCATTACGGGGTTTCGCCGCGCGACATCATTCTCAGCCTCGCGCGCGGCCTGAAAGAACTCGGCGTCACGCATCCGTTGCACATCCACGGCTGCAACCTTGGCGTTCCGGGCGGCGTTGAGACGACACTGGCGACGATCCGCGGCGCGGAAGGCCTGCCGATCCATCTGACGCATATTCAGTTCCACAGCTACGATACCGAAGGCGATCTCAAGTTCTCGTCCGGCGCAACGCGCGTTGCGGAACTCGTCAACGCGCACAAGAACGTGTCGATCGATATCGGTCAGGTGATGTTCGGCCAGACGTGCACGGCGTCGGGTGACAGCATGCGCCAGTTCGTCAACACGCGCTCCGCCGACCCGAAGAAATGGGTCGTGATGGACATCGAGTGCGATGCGGGTTGCGGCGTGGTGCCGTTCAAGTATCGCGACAAGAGCTTCGTCAATGCGCTGCAGTGGGCGATCGGGCTCGAGCTGTTCCTGCTCGTCAACGATCCGTGGCGCATCTTCCTGACGACCGACCACCCGAACGGCGGTCCGTTCTACTGGTATCCGCACATGATCCGCCTGCTCATGGACAAGACGTTCCGCAAGGAGATGATGCAGAAGATCAACCCGGATGCGCTCAAGTATTCGACGCTCGCCAACATCGATCGCGAATACTCGATGTATGAGATCGCCATCATGACGCGCGCCGGGCCGGCCCGAAGCCTTGGCCTCAAGGACCGCGGACACCTTGGCGCGGGCGCCTGTGCCGACATCACGGTCTACGAGGACAAGGCCAACTACGAAGAGATGTTCGAGAAGCCGGAACTCGTATTCAAGAACGGCGACCTGATCGTCAAGAACGGCCGCATCGTGAAAGTCGTCAACGGCGCGACGCACGTTGCCCGGCCGAGTTACGATCCGGCGATCGAGAAATCGCTGAAGTCCTATTTCGACAACTTCCACACCGTGAAGATGGAAAACTTCCGCCTGTCGGATGAAGAGATCATCGATGAAGGACGCGGCGCCATCATCGTGCAACCGACGGGGGCGCGCGCGGCATGAGCAAGACGATCAACGGCATCGTGATCGATGACACGTTCGCGGAAGCGTTCGGCATGACGGGCACGGGCATCATCATCACCGCCGACACCATGAAATGGGCGAACATTGCGGCCGTGACCGCGACGGGCTTTGGCACGTCGGTCATCGGCTGCGGCGCTGAGTGCGGCATCGACCGCGAATTGTCGACGGATGAAACGCCCGACGGCCGCCCCGGCGTGCGCGTGCTGATGTTCGGCTTTTCACCCGACGCCCTCATTCCGCAGGTGAAGAACCGCATCGGCCAGTGCGTGCTGACGAGCCCCGGATCGGCCTGTTACGCCGGCTACACGTCCGACAAGAAAATCGGCCTTGGGCAAGGCCCGCGCTTTTTCGGCGACGGCCACCAGACGGCAAAGAAACTTGGCGCGGCCCGCTATTGGCGCGTGCCGGTCATGGATGGCGAGTTCGTGATCGAAGAGACGACAAGCATCACGACGGATGCGGTGGGCGGCGGCAACCTGCTGGTCATCGGCCGCGATCGCGCCGGCCTGCTTGAGACGACGGAAGCGGCTGTTGCGGCAATCGCCAAGGTGCCGGACGTCATCACGCCGTTTCCGGGCGGCATCGTGCGCTCGGGCTCGAAGGTTGGCACCAAGTACAAGGGCATGTTCGCCTCGACCAACGATGCGTTCTGTCCGACGTTGCGCGGCACCGTCAAAAGCGAACTTGGACCCGACGCCATCGCCGTGCTCGAAATCGTGATCGACGGACTGACCTCGCAGGCCGTCGCCGACGCCATGCGCGCGGGTTTGAAAGCAATCACCGACGTCGGCGCGAGCAAGGGCGTGACACGCGTCTCCGCCGGCAACTACGGCGGCAAGCTCGGCCAGCATCACTATCACCTGAAGGAGCTGATCTGATGAGCGGCTTGATCCTGCGCATTAAGCCACTGTTCGGCGAGCGCTTGAACATAGCGGCACTGACGCCCGCCAATCTGGCGCGCCTGTCGCCGCTTGAGATCGCGCGGCTGCCGGTCGGCATGGGGCGGACGGACATCACGGTCGCCGACGCCTTCGACATCTCGGGCACCGCTGGCGATACGGTCACGATCGACGGCACGGGCACGCCGCTCGACTTCGCGGGCGCGGGTCTCGACAGCGGCACGCTGGTCATTGCCGGCAATGTCGGCGCTTACGCCGGCCGCAAAATGACCGGCGGCAAACTGGTCATCGGCGGCGATGCCGGCAATTTTCTCGGAGCCGGCATGACGGGCGGCACCATCACCGTTGCGGGCGCAGCCGGTGACAGCGTCGGCGCCGTGCTGCCGGGAGACCGCTTCGGTATGGCCGGCGGCACCATCGTTGTTGGCGGCGATATCGGCGCGCGCGCGGGCGACAAGATGCGGCGCGGCACCATCATCGCCAAAGGCAAGACCGGGGCTGCAACCGGGTCGCGCATGGTCGGCGGCACGATCTGGACAGAGACGGGCTTTGGCGTCGATCCGGGCTTCATGATGCGGCGTGGCACGCTGATCGGCCCCAAGGTCGAACGACTGCTGCCGACGTTCGTCGACTGCGGGCGCCATGACCTGCTCGTCGTGCGCATCATTCACCGCCACCTCGCGCAGACGCTTGGCGCGCTCGCACCGAAGCCGATGCCGCACTTCGTGCAGCGTATCGGCGGCGATATGGCGACCATCGGCAAAGGCGAGATCCTGCTGCCCGCCGCCTGACGACTGACCAAGCGGGCGAGCAGGCCAGCGAAGACGGATCTTGTGCCGGCGACCGGTCGTGTCGACGAGCGATGGTCGCGACGCAGGCCCTGATGTTCGTCCCCCGCGATCCGGGTTGGCGGCCAGCGCGTCGATCGCGGTGTGCACTGCGGGCGGAAGGGTTGCGGCGGCTTTCGCGCATCCCGTCACAAGCGGCATTTACCCTGTCAGCCGCCCTCTCGCATGGCCCCACGCGGCTCAAAAAGCGTCCCTCGGGAAAATCCACCCGACACTTATCCCCGTATCTTGCTGTAGGTGTAGATTAGGCGCCTACCGCTTCTGAAACGCGTCAGCTCTGAAACGCGTACCTGCACCACACGAGGGACAGCCTTAGCCGTGCCGGGGCCGCAACGCCCGGAGACAACACAGGGAAACGCCAACCATGCTCGCCATCATCCTGTCTGCCTGCATGATCGACAACCCAACCGTCTGCAAAGACTATAAAATTACTATGGATGAGGCCTCCGACCAGACGTCGTGCGCGGTCTACGCGGCACCCTATTTCATTCCCTGGACGGAAGAGCACCCCGGCTGGCAGATCAAGAAGTGGCGCTGCGCTCCGGTCAGCGAAGACAACATTTAAGCTGCTTGGGCGAGCGGCACGGTCAGGCAACGGCGTTCGCGGCGGCACCGGTCGCTGCGCGCCAGACGTGCTGAAGGTTCACGACCAACCCGTCGTACCGGCGCTTGTTATTTTGAATGCGCGTTAGGTGGCCGGCCCTTGGACGCTTGTTGCGCAAGTCCATTCCGGCCAAAATCCGCAAACTGAAATAAATTACCGTTCTGTTCGCGGCCCGCGGGTGAAGTGTAACGTTGGACGGGTTTGCAGAGAACTTTCCTCAACGAGTGTGGGAGGAAAGATAATGTCGCCGACGTCACCATCCGATTTGACACCAGATGCGCGGTCGATGGCCGCGTCGCGAGCCCGTCAGAAGGCATCGCGCGGGCAACCATTCGGCGCGCGCATCACCGCTGCCGCCGTGTTGGCTATCAGCGCGCTGGTCATGACCGCCAGTCTCGCCGAGATCCCGGCGCACGCGCAGGACGCCACGCAATATCTCGATCTCAAATCCGACGAATTCACCAAGGCCGACATGTCGCGCGCTGACATCGAGGCGGGCATCGCCGCGTTGAAGGACGGGGAGACGCTCGACCTCTCCGCCAAGCGCCTCAACGGGCTCGACCTGTCCGGCATGGATTTGACGCGCGTCCGGCTTCAGTCGGCCCGCATCAATGCCGTCAATTTCCGCGGCGCGAAATTCGATGCCGTCATTCTCGATCAGGCCTGGGCGCTGAAAT
>JBOFCQ010000264.1:0-1817 GCA_051646145.1 Hyphomicrobium sp. | reverse complement strand
CCGGCGGGCTGGAGCATGTGCCGATCATCACCGTCAAGAATCTCGGCGATGCGCTGGAGTTGCTGGGCCGCCAGAACGTGCTGCGCGTCGGCCTCGATTCGGAAGGCGCCGTACCGATGCAGGACGTGGCCGTGCGCCGACCGCTCGCCCTGGTTCTGGGCGCGGAAGGCAAGGGCCTGCGCCAGCGCACCCGGGACAATTGCGACGTGCTCGCCCGGCTCGACATGCCCGGCGCGATCAAGAGTTTGAATGTTTCCAATGCCGCCGCGATTTCGCTTTTCGCGCTCAGCGGCCAATTTCGCAAAAATGGCGTGTGAAAAATTTCTGGAGGAGTGACCGGCGTATTACCGCAACTTTCGGCGCGCCGTTCTATTGCAATGCAGCATTTCCTGCACGGCGTTGCTGCGGTAGATGCAAGAAGCCATTGCGCCACAACGGTTATTTTATATTGCGCCGCATTTAAGACTTTGGGCGCATAGACCAATTCTCTACCATTCCCGGGCTTTCCCGCGAGGGCTGTGCGCGCATAGTGGTGCCATGGCGCAAGGCAGTTTGTCTCCGGACCGGCTGATCTGTGCTTTGCAAGGCCGCCTCCAAGGCGTGCCGCATCAACGATGGTCCAAACGGCATTGCGGTTTCAAACAACGGCAACGCCATAGGACCGTTAACAGAGGTCAAGGGAAGGGTCCCAAGCTATGTCAACAGCTACCGCAACCGGCCGCGCCGCGCCGCGCCCGATGTCGAGGGAGGAGAAGAAGGTCATTCTCGCTTCTTCGCTCGGCACCATCTTCGAATGGTACGATTTCTACCTCTACGGTTCGCTCGCGGCGATCATCGGCGCGAAATTCTTCTCGGCCTTCGATGTCAACACGCGCAGCATCTTCGCGCTGCTCGCCTTCGCCGCCGGCTTCCTCGTGCGCCCGTTCGGCGCGCTGGTGTTCGGCCGGCTCGGCGATCTGATCGGCCGCAAGCACACCTTCCTGATCACCATTCTGATCATGGGCGTATCGACCTTTCTGGTCGGCCTGCTGCCTGACTATGCCACCATCGGCTGGCCGGCTCCGGTCATCCTGATCCTGCTGCGCATGGCGCAGGGCCTCGCGCTTGGAGGTGAATATGGCGGTGCGGCGGTGTATGTCGCCGAACATGCGCCGGTTGGCCGTCGCGGGTTCTACACGTCGTTCATTCAGACAACAGCGACGCTCGGCCTGCTGCTCTCGCTGTTCGTGATCGTCGGCCTGCGTCTGTGGATGGGCGAAGCCGCTTTCGCTGACTGGGGCTGGCGCATTCCGTTCCTCGGCTCGATCTTCCTGCTCGGCATTTCGGTCTGGATCCGCTTGCAGATGCAGGAATCCCCGGCCTTCAAAAAGATGAAGGAAGAAGGCACGCAGTCGAAAGCGCCGCTGTCGGAAGCTTTCGGCCAGTGGAAGAACATGAAGATCGTCATCATCGCGCTTGTCGGTCTTGTCATCGGCCAGGCGGTGGTGTGGTACACCGGCCAGTTCTATGCGCTGTTCTTCCTGCAGAGCATTCTGAAGATTGACCTGCTGACGGCCAACGTGCTGATCGCCTGGTCGCTCATTCTCGGCACCGGCGGCTTTCTCGTCTTCGGCGCGCTGTCGGACAAGGTCGGCCGCAAGCCGATCATTCTCGGCGGTTGCCTCATCGCCGCGCTGACCTTCTTCCCGCTGTTCAAGATGATCGCGGAAACGGCCAACCCGAACTACGCCAAGGCGCTCGACACCGTGAAGGTGGAAGTCTCCGCCGATGCGTCCAAGTGCGGCTCGCTGTTCGACCCGGTCGGCATCCGCCAGTTC
>JBOFCQ010000243.1:0-1748 GCA_051646145.1 Hyphomicrobium sp. | reverse complement strand
GGATCGGCGGAATAGACGCCGTCGACCTGGGTGGCCTTGGCGACGGCGGCGCAGTTCATCTCAATCGCGCGCAGCGTCGCCGCGGTGTCGGTGGTGAAGAACGGGTTGCCAGTTCCGGCGGCAAAGACGACGACGTGGCCTTTGGCGAGATAGCTCAGCGCCTTTGGGCGTACGAAGCTTTCGCACACGGTCGGCATGGGGATGGCCGAGAGCACGCGGGCCGGCACCGACTGCTTTTCAAGCGCGTTCTGGAATGCGAGGGCGTTCATCACCGTCGCCAGCATACCCATGTAATCGGCGGTCGCGCGGTCCATGCCCTTGGCGGCCCCCGTCAGACCGCGGAAGATGTTGCCGCCGCCGACCACGACTGCGATTTCGGCGCCACTGGCAACGGCTTCCGCGATGTCGCGCGCAAGCCGATCGCAAACCTCCATATCGATGCCGTAGGCGTTGCGCCCCATCAGCGCCTCGCCCGATAACTTGATGAGCAGCCGCTTGTATTTGAGGTCAACGCCCGCAGTCGTCATGATCTTGTCCCGTTGTTCGCCGCGCACCCGCGAGCTGCGGATGGCCTTGCGGTTCGGACGCCTCGTACCGCGCGGCACGTCTACGCTCCGGCGCGCCCCGCCCGCGCGACGGCAATAGCGCCGCCTACAATAGAAACCGGCCGGTAGCATGCCACCGGCCGGCCCATGATTAGCGTAATCGCGTGATTCCGCCTAGCTGCAGCGCGACGCGCCTCAGCGGCTGCCGCCAACGGCCTTGGCGACTTCAGCGGCGAAGTCTTCTTCTTTCTTCTCGATGCCCTCGCCGAGCGCATAGCGCACGAAACCGACGAGCTTGATGGCCGCGCCGGCCTTGGCTTCAGCGTCCTTGACGGCCTGCGCCACGGTCTTCGTCGAATCGTGGATATAGGCCTGTTCGAGCAAGCAATTTTCCTTGCCGTAAGCCTTGAGACCGCCAGCGACGATCTTTTCCATCATCTCGGGCTTCTTGCCCTGGTTCTTCTCTTCGAGGATCGCCTTTTCGCGAGCGAGCACATCGGCCGGCACGCTGGCGATGTCGAGTGCGACAGGGCTTGCAGCGGCGACGTGCATCGCAACCATGCGGCCGAATTCAAACAGCGACGGCTTATCGCCTGCGCTTTCGAGCGCAACGAGGACGCCGATCTTGCCGAGACCGTCGGCGACGCGGCTGTGTACATAGTCGGCGACGACGCCATCGGTAACTGACAGCGACGCGGTGCGGCGCACGCTCATGTTCTCGCCGATGGTTGCCACCATCTCCTTGACATGCGTTTCAACGGTATTCGACGTGCCAGGATAGGTCGCGGCGAGCAGCTTTGCGAGATCGCCGTTGGCGGCGGGCGCCAGATTGGCGATATCGCGCACGAGGCCCTGGAACTGGTCGTTGCGGGCGACGAAATCCGTTTCCGAATTGACTTCGACGACGGCGCCCGACTTGCCCTTGGCAATGATGCCGATGAGGCCATCGGCGGCGATGCGGCCCGACTTCTTGGCGGCTTTCGACAAGCCCTTCTTGCGCAGCCAGTCGACGGCGGCTTCGATGTCGCCGTTCGTTTCGGTCAGCGCGGTCTTGCAGTCCATCATGCCGGCGCCGGTCTTATCACGCAGCTCCTTCACGAGGCTCGCGGTAATGGTTGTCATAGCTTCACCCATGGGATTGAGGGGCGGGGATTGAGGGGTGGCCGCGCGGGCCCCCCGGTGATCTGAAAGTCGTTTGTCGTA
>JBOFCQ010000221.1:0-8766 GCA_051646145.1 Hyphomicrobium sp. | reverse complement strand
CCGCAGCCGCGGTTGGACTAGCCGCAGCCATTCTGGCTCTGCCGCTGGCGGCGTTCGCGGCCGAAAAGGCGCCGGCGAAGTCCACGGCATGGCCGGCGGCTCAGGCGGGCAAGGGCGAAAAAGTCTGCCGCTACAAATTCCCGACCGGCGAGAAGCGCGCCTGGGTGTGCAAGAAGGAAGAACCTTGCTGCGCATGGGATGCGATTAATTACGTGAAATGCGGCTCGACGATCACCGGCTGTCTGTAACCGGCGAAATCGAACGGCTCAGTCGCTGAATTCTGTGCGGGATGATCGCGCTTCCGCTGGCGCTGCATGTTTGCGCCGCTGGTGCATTGCGCCGTGGGCATGAGCGTCGCTCGGATGCGCGTCGCGCTGGAATAGCGGCTTTGCACTCACCTTGAGCACGCGCAGTGCGCATGAGCTGCGGGAATAGGCGGCTGGAGCGCTCGCACGGTCACGATTGGGGAGGGTTGATGTGCGACAGCGCGAGCAGTCCAGCCAGCCACCCCGGTCAAACCCGACTGTGACGGGCTTCTAGGGATTGCTAACGCGGGCGGCAGAGGAGCGGGGACCTCCGCCGCCCGCCTTCGATTGACACCGCAGAACGGCGTCACCGAAAACGGTAGAGAGATGCGGGTGTCTGACCCTCAGTGCGCCGTGCGCACGTCGCGGTCGTGCATCTCTAATTTCTGCACGCCGGGGACGCGTGTGCCCCCGTGGTGCGTATTGACGACATCAAAACCGCTTCCGGTTTTTCAATCGCGTTGAAGCTTGACTGTGCTTCTTTGGCGACGCGTCGATGTGTGAAATAGACGGGTGAAACGTGACCGGCTCAAGGCCGAATAGCGGTGGAATTTTAGCAAGTTCGTTTTCCACTTTTTTCAGCTTTGAAATATCTGCCTTTATTCGCCGATTGAGTATTTGATCGGGAAATGGGTTTTTGAAACGGCTGTGGCGGCATCGCGACGAGATGATGGCCGTCACCAAAATCAACGACGGCAGCACGCATGGGCGGCGTAGTATCCGCGCGGTCGAACGATGCGGACGACGCTTGAGACGTCGCGGGAGGCGAAGCGCATGAAGCAGGACGTGACAAGCGGCGAAACGTTCGTGCGGCGTGTCGCGGCGTGCGATCTGCGTGCAGCGCCGGGCGGATGGGGGTATGCCGAAAACCACCGCGAGGCGATCGCCGCCCATTGGCAAATCGCGCACGCGGCCAATCCAGCCTTCTTCAACGGCACGGTGCATTTGATCCGCGAACTCGACATCGCGGACGGCGCTGTCCGAGCCAAACTCATCGCCACCGAATTCCGCAATTTTCTGTATTGGCGCGACGAGGGGTTTCCGGCTGAAGGCGGTGTCTTCGACGGCTTCGGATCGGCGATCATCACATCGGCCGATGGCGCGATCATTCTCGGCCGGCAGCGCGCCGGCAACATCAACGCCGGCCTCGCCTACCTGCCGGGCGGCTTCATCGATCCGCGCGACGTGCTGGCGAACGGCGAAATCGACATCGCCGCGTCGATTGCCCGCGAGGTCGTCGAGGAAACGGGTCTTGATGCCGGGAGCTTCACGATTGATCCCGATGTCATCGTCACGCGGGCCGGTGTGCAGGTGTCGTTCGGCGTCCGCTTTCGCGCGCATCAGTCGGCGGCGGCGCTGCTCGCAGCCGTGACGGCGCATATAGCCAAGGACCCAGCCTCGGAACTGATCGACGTTTTGGCGGTCCGCACGCCCGGCGATCTCGCTGACCTCGCCATGCCGCACTATGCGCGCGTCCTCCTCCCGCACCTTCTTGGCCAGGCGTGACGCGCGACGCGCCAAACGCATTGCATGCATCGGGCACGGCTGTGAAATCCGTTAAAAATAACGCTTGGCCTCGGCGGCGCCTTGCCCCATGGTGCGGCGCCTTTTAGGCGGGGTGAGGCTTAGGTCCGTTGCGCGACGGCCTGGTGGGAACGGATTGGGCATGGCGCTGACGTATCACATTCTGGATGTCTTCACGGAAGAGCGCTTTGGCGGCAATCCGCTGGCAGTCGTGCTCGATGCCGATCACGTCTCCGATCGTGACATGCAGGCCATCGCGCGCGAGTTCAACCTCTCGGAAACCGTGTTCGTGCAGACGGCGCAGAGCCCCGGGCATACGGCGCGGCTGCGCATTTTCACGCCGAGCCGCGAAGTGGCCTTCGCCGGCCATCCAACGATCGGCACGGCCTCGTTGCTGGCCGAACTGCGCATGCCGGTCATCAACGGTGAGCAGGACGCCATCATCGCGCTCGAAGAGCAGGTCGGCAGCGTGCGCGTCGGTGTCAGGCTCAGAGCCGGCGGACCGGCGTTCGCGGAATTCGACGCACTGAAGAACCCGGCCGAGACCCAGGAACTGGGACAAGTGGAGGATGTGGCAGCGGCACTCGGCCTGATCCCGAGCGAAATCGGCTTTGAAAATCACAAGCCCATGCGGCTGCAAAGCTCGGTGACGTTTGCTTACGTGCCGGTTTCGAATCTCGAAACCATGGCGCGCGTCAGGGCGATGTCAGCCTATTGGCCGCGCGCGTTCAGCGATCGCGGGATCGAGGGCGTCTACGTGTATGCACGCCAGTGCGTGCGTGCCAACTCAGCGTTTCATGCGCGCATGTTTGCGCCCGATCTAGGCATCCCGGAAGATCCAGCGACAGGCTCGGCGGCCATCGGCTTTGCGAGCCTCGTCCACGCCTTCGACAGATTGCCCGACGGCACGCACAAGCGCGCCATCGAGCAGGGCATGGAAATGGGCCGGCCGAGCACCATCGGTCTGGTGATGACCGTTGCGCGCGGCCGCCTGGAGAGCGTGCGCATCGGCGGCCACACCGTACGCGTGGCAACCGGCACGCTGCTCATTTAAGGCCCATTCGCGTTTGACCATCAGCCGTCAGGTTGTGACGCGCGGGGCCTCGGCCGAGGGTGCCGGCATCATCCGCGCCAGTGTGCGGTCCTTGTAGACGACATGGTGCACGAGCGCTCCGCCGATGTGGACCGCAATCACGATCAGACCGATATCGCTGATGGTGTAATGCAGCGCCTTGAACGTCTCGGCCAGTTGCTCGTTCTTCTCCACGAGCGCCGGTAGCGTCAGTCCCAGAATCGACACGGTGCCACCCTTGGCGCTGACAAGAAACCAGCCGAGGATCGGCATGACGAGCATCAGGACGTAGAGCGCGAAATGCGCGGCGCTGGCGGCGAGCGTCTGCCAGCGTGGCGACATCGCGTCTGGAGCGGGCGCCGTTTCCTTGAAGCGCGCAACGATGCGCACGACGATGAGCGCGAGAATGGTCAGCCCAACCACAAAGTGCACGTACTTCATGGCTTCGCGCGGAACGGACCCCTTCTCGAAGACGTGGCGGAATTCCATGGTCACGTAAACGGTGAGCATCAGCGCCGCCATCAGCCAATGCAGAGCGATGAAGCGGGGCGAATAGCGTGCGCTCGGCGTTGGAGTGGTCATGGTCTGCATCCTTTCGTGCGGGCTGGTGCCGCGTTCACTTGAGTGGGCGATGGCCCTGTTGTGATACGCACGGCAACTGTGGTGCGGTGGGCAGCGGCCCGGTGGGGCAGCTTGTTGCAGCGTTCGAGCGGCGATGACGGTCTCGGTGTACCCAACCGAAACTGACAACGCCATGACTGACCCGCATGCCGCTATTCCGGCCCGCACCGTGACCGCGATGACGACTGGAACCAGCAGCGTAGAGCCAACCCTGCGGTCGGGAAAAACCGCCCTGTCAGCCACGCCCCGAATACGCGCCACCGATGCGCGAGGTGGTCATGGAAACGAAACGGCGGAGGGGGCAAAATCCGTCGCATGGCCGCTGTGCGTCTGCGGAAGATCAGACTTCAGGCCGTGGCGCCGTCAGCGCAGCAGACAACCAGCCGCCGATCTCCGGCTGACGGCATGGCGGGACGCGTCAGCAGCGCACCCCCATCCGAAAGGCTGACCGTTGCGGATTTACCCGGACGCGCGCTGCGGCAGGGCGCACGGTGCGCTTGGGCGGGGTGCTCCGCGCAGCCTACAGCCCCCCGGCGACGAGGCGGACAAATGCGCGCCCTTCCGCACTCGCGGCTTGCTTTTGTTAGGGGCGTTAGGCTTAGTATCGCGCAATCAGCGCCGCGGCCGGGCTTGGCCGCGACCGTTCAACGTGCAGGCTTTCAGACGATGTCTCGTGAAATCAAAAGGTTCGATTGTGCCGCGTTCCGCGCGCCGAACGCCTTTTGCCGGTCGTCCGGCCTTTTTGCGCTGCTCCTTACCGGCCCCTGAGCAGGCGGCTCCGGCACGAAGCCGGGCGGTGTTCAGGGGATCGACGGACCAACGGATCACGCAATCTTTAGGTGCCGCGCGTTGGAAGCGATGGTTTCCGGCCCGGCCGAGGACATAGAGCAATGAGCCAGAATACCCCCGACAATCACAAAACCGATACGCCGCAAGTCGTCATCTTCGACACGACGCTGCGCGATGGCGAGCAATGCCCCGGCGCCACCATGACGTTCGAGGAAAAGCTGCAGGTCGCCGAGCTGCTCGATGCCATGGGCGTCGACATCATCGAGGCCGGTTTTCCGATTGCCTCCGACGGCGACTTCGAGGCCGTCAACGAAATCGCGAAGATGGCGCAGCACTCCGTCATTTGCGGTCTGGCGCGCGCCAACCCGAACGACATCGACCGCGCGGGCGAGGCCATTCGCCCGGCACGCCGCGGCCGCATCCACACGTTCATCGGTACTTCGCCGCTGCATCGCCAGTACCAGCTGCAACTCGATCAGGAGCAGGTCTACGAGCGCGTCGTCTCGTCCGTGACGCGGGCGCGCAGCTATACCGACGACGTTGAGTGGAGCGCGATGGACGCAACGCGCACCGAACATGATTATCTCTGTCGCGTCGTCGATGCCGCCATCAAGGCGGGCGCGACGACGATCAACATCCCCGACACCGTCGGCTATGCGACGCCCGAGGAATACTTCGACCTCATCACCATGCTGCGCAACCGCGTGACCAATATCGACAAGGTGGTGATCTCGACCCATTGCCACGACGATCTCGGCCTCGCGGTCGCCAATTCATTGGCCGGACTGAGGGCTGGCGCACGCCAGATCGAATGCACCATCAACGGTCTCGGTGAGCGCGCCGGCAATGCCGCGCTCGAAGAAGTCGTGATGGCGATCCGCACGCGCCACGATCTGCTGCCCTATCGCACCGGCATCAAGTCGGAGATGCTGTCGCGCGCGTCGAAGCTCGTTTCGGCGGTGACCAATTTCCCCGTGCAGTACAACAAGGCGATCGTCGGCCGCAACGCGTTCGCGCATGAGAGCGGCATCCATCAGGACGGCGTGCTGAAACACACCGAGACCTACGAGATCATGACGCCGGAGAGCGTCGGGGTTGGCAAGTCGTCGCTCGTCATGGGCAAGCATTCGGGCCGCGCGGCGTTTCGTTCGAAACTGAAAGAGCTCGGCTATGAGCTCGGCGAGAACGCGCTCGAGGACGCCTTCAACCGGTTCAAGGCACTCGCTGACCGCAAGAAGCATGTTTACGACGAGGACATCGAAGCCCTCGTCGATGACGGCGTGGCGCACATGAACGACAGCATGAAAGTCGTGGCGCTGACCGTCATTGCCGGCACCATGGGTCCGCAGACGGCAACGCTGACGCTCGACATCGAAGGCCAGTCGAAGACGGTGCAGAGCATCGGCAACGGGCCGGTCGATGCGACGTTCAACGCCATCAAGCAGATCGTGCCCCATGAAGCGCGGCTCGATCTCTATCAGGTGCACGCGGTAACAGAAGGCACCGATGCGCAGGCCGAGGTGTCCGTGCGGCTCGAGGAAGAGGGGCGCATGGTGACGGGGCGGGCGGCTGATCCCGATACCATGGTGGCCTCCGCCCGGGCCTACGTCGCGGCGCTGAGTAAGCTTGTGGTCAAGCGTCAGAAATCGGCACAGGCCCAGCACGCCGTCTGACGGCTTATGGCGGATTTGGAACAACATTCATCGTGGCGCACGGGCGCTGTAGCGCGGCCCTTATGCAGGGCGTCGCGCTGCGGCGAAGGCCGTGTGTTTGCCGCAGTTCGAGAACGGCAGATAGCGGCCAACGGCCCTATGCTCCGCACGCGTCGCGCGATATGATCGCCTCCGGTCTGAGGGGACATGTTGGGACGCCTTTACGCTGACGCGGCCTCGCCCGCGGGCGTTGGGGGCTGCGGCACGGGCTTTGCTTACTCGGCTTGGGGCATGGTCGTTCAGACTTTGCTAACCATGAGAGCGGGCACGGTTACGCCAAGAGGTATCGTTTGTCGGTTATGATGCGTTTCGCGGTCAGTAGCGTTCTGTCAGACGATATTGCCATCGATCTCGGCACAGCAAATACGCTGGTGCATGTTGCGGGCAAAGGCATCGTTCTCGACGAGCCGTCGGTTGTCGCGATCCGCTCGCGCGGCGGTGTGCGTGACGTCATGGCGGTCGGTCAGAAAGCCAAGCAGATGGTCGGCCGCACGCCTGAGTCCATCGAAACCATTCGCCCGATGCGCGACGGCGTGATCGCCGACTTCATCGCCACCGAGGAAATGCTGCGCCACTTCATCCGGCGTACGAAATCAGCATTCGAATTCATGCGCCCGCGCATTCTGATCTGCGTGCCAGCCGGCGCCACGCCCGTCGAGCGCCGCGCGGTCTATGAGACGGCGCTTTCGGCCGGCGCGCGCAAAGTGTTCCTCATCGAAGAGCCTGTCGCGGCGGCCATCGGCGCTGGGCTTGCCATCGACGAGCCGAAGGGGTCGATGGTGGTCGATATCGGCGGTGGCACCACCGACATCGCCGTGCTGTCGCTCGGCGGCGTCGTGCAGGCGCGCTCGTTGCGCTGCGCCGGCAACGCCATGGACGAAGCCATCGTGCGCTTCATCCGCCGCAAGCATCACCTGCTGATCGGCGAGAGCAATGCCGAACGCATCAAGATCGAGGCCGGATCGGCCTCAGCCCTCGCGCAGGGCGAACAGGCCGAAATCTATATTCGCGGCCGCGACCTGCGCGCCGGCAAAGCCAAGACCGTCGTACTTGGCCCCCACGACATCGCCGAGGCGCTCGACGAGCCGATCGAAAAAATCGCCGAGTTCGTGCAGCGCGCCATCGAGGATCTGCCGGCCGAGGTGTCGACCGACATCTGCGATCGCGGCATCATTCTGTCGGGCGGCGGCGCCAACCTCGCCGATCTCGATGCGGAACTCGAACGGCGCATCGGCATTCCATGCCTGGTGCCGGAAAAGCCGCAAAATTGCGTCATTGCCGGCTCTGCTGCGATACTCGCAAATCTGAAGGACCGTGAACACCTCCTCATCAAGCCATAAGCGGCAACATCGGGCGGACCACGTAATGGCACGACTTCGGGACGATACGGTCAATCTCACGCGGCGTGGCGAAGTGCGCTCCGACCGCGGCCGTATGCGTGCCGTGCTGCCAGCGCTGGTGTTCGTATCGATCGGGCTCATGGTGCTGAGCCGGCTCAATCACTCGGCCATCAGCGATGCGCGCTGGCACGTGGCGCAATGGATGAGCCCCGTCTTGCAGGCGGCCATGGTGCCGCTGGCGCCGGTGCGTCATCTCGGCCGGCAGATTGCGGCGCAAGTCGATATGGCCGACGAACTGCAGCGCTTGCGCGATGCCAACCAGAAGCTGTCGAATTGGGAATGGCGGGCGCGCGAACTCGAACGCAAGCTCGAAAACCTCGAGCAGTTGAACAGGGTCGTCGCGCAGCCGAACATCGACTTCATAACAGGCCGCGTGATTGCCGATTCAAGCGGCGCCTTCGTCCGCAATGTCATGATCGATGTCGGCAACGAACAGTCGGTGCGCGCCGGCTATCCGGTCATCAGCGCTGATGGTCTCGTTGGCCGTGTCGTCGAAATTGGCAAATCGTCGTCGCGCGTTCTGCTCTCGACCGATCTCAATAGCCGCATCCCGGTGGTCGTTGGCGCGAGTGGTGTGCGCGCGATCCTGGCCGGCGACAACGGGCCGGAACCGCGGCTCATCTATGTGCCGGCGGGCGCCGTCATCAAACCCGGCGATGAAGTCGCGACATCGGGAACGGGCGGCCTCTTTCCGCGTGGCCTGCGCATCGGCGCGGTTGCCGGCGGCGGCGTCGAACCGCGTGTGAAGCTGCTCGCGCGCCTCGATGAGCTCGAATATCTGAGCGTGCTGTTCTTCGAAAGCCCAACGCTCGATTACCTGAGCGATCAAGGCGCCGGATCGCCGCGCGCTCAGATCGCACCTGTGCGCTCGCCGTCAGCGCGCGGCGACAAGGCCGGCACGCCATGAGCGATGACCGCCGCGCCATCTCCGGCGGACGCCGAGGCGTGCAGGCGCAGCAGGAGCGGGTGTAATGTCGGTTCTTCGCTATGGCGCGCCGCTGGTCACCATCGCGCTGCTGACGCTGATCGCGGCGCTGCCGTGGGGGCTGCCGTCCGATTATCGCTTTTTCCTGCCGCTGCTGCCGGCGGTCGCCATCCACTATTGGAGCGTGCGCCGCGATGATCTCGCCATCGAATGGCTGGCGTTTCTGTCGGGCCTTGTGCTCGACGTACTGACGCAGGGGCCGCTCGGATACTGGTCGCTCATCTATCTGCTATCGCGTGTGATGGGCCTGCAGAGCGTGCGCTTCAGCGAGGCGGGGCAGGGTGTGCGCATTCTGCTTTACGCATTGGCGCTGGTGGTGACGGCAACCGCGGCGTGGGCGATCTCGTCGCTCTATTTC
>JBOFCQ010000218.1:0-7124 GCA_051646145.1 Hyphomicrobium sp. | reverse complement strand
GACCGCGGCGACGCACTCGGCGTGATCGGCCCGAGCGGGTCCGGCAAATCGACGCTGGCGCGCGGTCTCGTCGGCGTCTGGCTGCCGATGAACCCGGCCAGTTCCGTGCGCCTCGATGGCGCAGCGCTCGATCAGTGGCAGCCGGAAAAGCTCGGCCGTCATATCGGCTACATGCCGCAGGACGTCGAATTGTTCGAAGGCACGGTTGCTGAAAACATCGCGCGCTTCGACCCTGAAGCCACCAGCGAAATGGTGGTCTCCGCCGCCAAGGCCGCCGGTGCCCACGATCTCATCGTCCGCTTGTCCAACGGCTATCAGACGCGCATCGGCGAAAGCGGCCGTTCGCTCTCCGGCGGCGAACGCCAGCGTGTTGCGCTGGCCCGCGCCATGTTCGGCAATCCGTTCCTCGTCATCCTCGACGAGCCGAACGCCAGTCTCGACGCCGCCGGCGATGCCGCGCTCACCGAGGCGATCCTCGCCGTCCGCCGCCGCGGCGGCATTGCCATCGTTATTGCACACCGCCCGTCGGCGCTCGCCGCCGTCAATAAGGTGCTGGTGCTCAACAACGGCCAGACGCGCGCCTTCGGTCCCAAGGACGAAGTGTTACGCAACATCCTGCAAACCGTGCCGCAAGGCACTGCGCTCCCCGACGGTCAGGCGGCGGCCGGCCAGGGCGCAACGCAGCGCATCGATACCGCCACTGATTTCCAGTCCGCCAAGGATAGCGCATGAGCCAGTCTCTTCCTGTCGCGTCGTCCGGCTTCCAGGCGCCGGCCAAACCCGTCAAGCTCGATCATAAGCTGACGTCGGTGCGCCGCTACATGACGGCGGGCTTCGTCACCTGCTTCCTGCTGATCGGCGGCATCGGCGGATGGGCGGCCACGACCGATCTCGCCGGCGCAGTCCTCGCGCCCGGCACCGTCGTCGTTGCCGGCAGCGTCAAGAAAATCCAGCATCCCTCGGGTGGCGTCGTTGGACAGATCTTCGTCAAGAACGGCGACAAGGTGAAAGCCGGCGACATGCTCGTCCGCCTCGATGAGACCGTCACCCGCGCCAGCCTGCAACTCGTTACCAAGCAAATCGACGAGTTGCTCGGACGTCAGGCTCGGCTCCGCGCCGAACGTGACGACGCACGCTCGATCGCGTTCGCAGATGAACTGCTGCAGCGCGCCAGCGAGCCCTCCGTCGCGCAAATCGTGTCGGGTGAACGCACGCTGTTTGAGACGCGCGTGAGAACCCGCGAAGGCCAGAAGAGCCAGCTTGGCGAACGCATCTTGGCGATGGAAGAGGAGATCGCCGGGTTGACCTCGCAGGCCGCGGCCAAGTCACGCGAGATCGAACTCATCGGCAAGGAACTCGAAGGCCTCGAAACGCTCGAAGCCAAGCAGCTCGTCACCACCACCAAGATGATGGCGCTGCGCCGCGAAGGCGCGCGGCTTGACGGCGAGAAGGCGCAGCTTCAGGCGGCGGCCAGTTCGAGCAAGGGCAAGATCGCCGAGATCGAACTTCAGCGACTGAATATCGACGACGAATCCAAAAGCGAAGTCATGAAGGAGCTGCGCGAGACCGAAGGCAAGATCGCCGAGTTGAGCGAGCGGCGTACGGCGGCGGAAGATCAGTTGCGCCGCATCGATTTGAAGAGCCCGGTCGATGGCGTGGTGCATCAGTTATCCGTGCACACCGTCGGCGGCGTCATCAATACCGCCGAACCGTTGATGCTGATCGTGCCGCAGGACGACAAACTCGTCATCGAAGCCAAGATCGCGCCGCACGACATCGACCAGGCCCGCACGCACGAAGAAGCGACGATCCGCTTCCCGGCATTCAATCAGCGCACGACGCCGAGCCTCACCGGCAAGGTCGTCAATGTGGCCGCCGACGTCACGGAAGATCAGCAGAACCGCATTTCCTACTTCGTCGCCCGCATCGAGATTTCCGACGAGGAAATGAAGAAGCTGATCGGCCTCCGCCTAGTTCCCGGCATGCCGGCCGACGTGCAGATTGTGACCAACGCGCGCACCGCGCTGTCGTATCTGATCAAGCCGCTCGAAGATCAGTTCGCCAAGGCCTTCAAAGAACGCTGATCGCGAAGCGCACGCCTTTGCGCAACCTCACAAAGGCATCCGTCACTCACCGGCCGATGCCCTTGTAGCGCAGCCCGGCAGCGGCCGCCGCCGCCGGCGCAAACACGTTGCGCAGATCGATCAGCGCATCGCCGGCCATACGGCGTCGGACCGCCGCAAGATCCAGCGCGCGGAACTCGTTCCATTCCGTCAGAACCGCAACCGCATCGGCGGCATCCGTCACATCCATCGCGTTCTCGCACCACGTCACGCCCGCCAGCAGCGGCTCGGCCTGCGCGCGGCCCTGCGGATCGAACACCTTCACCCGCGCACCGCGTTCGAGCAGCATCGGCACGATGACGAGGCTCGGCGCGTCGCGCATGTCGTCGGTGTTCGGCTTGAACGTCACGCCGAGCACGCCGATCGTCTTGCCTCTGACGCCGCCGCCGAGCGCGTGCTCGATGCGTCCCACCATCGCGATCTTGCGCTCGTGATTGACGCGCTCCACCTGCTCCACGATCGATACTGGCGATTTGTTCTCGCGCGCCGTGCGGATCAGCGCCGACACGTCCTTTGGAAAACACGAGCCGCCGTAGCCTGGGCCCGGATGCAGAAACTTGTCGCCGATGCGGCGGTCCTTGCCGATGGCGGTCGCGACTTCCTGCACGTCCGCGCCGACGCTTTCGCAAAGATCGGCGATTTCGTTGATGAAGCTGATCTTCAGCGCGAGGAACGCGTTTGCCGCGTACTTCGCCAATTCCGCACTCTCGCGCGACACGAACATGACGGGCGAACCACGCAGTGCCAGCGGCTTGTAGAGGCGATCCATGTACTCGCGCGCTTGTGCACTGTCGGTGCCAACGAGCACACGGTCGGGATGCGTGAAATCCTGGATGGCCGAGCCTTCGCGCAAGAATTCGGGGTTAGAGCACACAGCGAATTCGGCATCGGGACGCGCCTGGCGCACGCGCGCCTCGATCTCGCGGCTGGTGCCGACCGGCACCGTCGACTTCGTGGTGATGACGGTGAAGCCGTCGAGATGTGCTGCCACCTCTTCCACCGCGCCATAGACGTAGGAGAGATCGGCATAGCCATCGCCGCGCCGCATCGGCGTGCCGACGGCGAGGAAGACCACATCGGCGCCCTTGACCGCCGGCGCCAGTTCGCGCGTGAACTCCAAGCGTCCCGCCTTCATGTTCCGTTGCATCAGATCGTCGAGGCCCGGCTCATAGATCGGTGAGCGCCCGGCGTTGAGATCGGCGAGACGCCGCTCATCCTTGTCGACGCACACGACATGCCAGCCGAATTCCGAAAAGCAGGCTGCCGAGACGAGGCCGACATATCCGGCGCCGATCATGCAAATCTTCACGTGGCGATCTCCTCAGAGACTGGAGCGGATGGACCGAGCGATCCCGCGGCAATGTGCGTTGCGCGCGATGGATCTATGGGACGCTCGGAACGCGATTAGACTTTGAACTCTTCGATTTTGGCGAAGGCCTGACGCAGCGCGTCCGACCACGCCGTCGACAGCTTCTTGAAATACTCGTCGTCGGCCGAGATACGCTTCTCGCGGCGAACGTCCAGCGTGTCGCGCTCGTAGATCAGAATGTCGATCGGCATGCCGACCGACAGGTTCGAGCGCAGCGTCGAATCGAACGACAGCAGCATCAGCTTCGCCGCCTCGCCAAGCCGCATCTCAGCGCGCGCCACGCGGTCGAGGATCGGCTTGCCGTACTTGTGCTCACCGATCTGCAGGAAGGGCGTATCGTCGGTCGCTTCGATGAAGTTGCCTTCCGAATAGATCTGAAACAGCCGTGGACGTTCGGTGCCGATCTGCCCGCCGAGAATGAACGACGCATTGAATCCGGCCTTGGCGATTTCGAGCGCCGTGCCGTCGACACGCCGCACTTCGCGAATGGCGTCGCCGACGACGCGCGCGGCGCGAAACATGTTGGGCGCGTTGAAGAGATTGATCGCCTCGCAGTTCGCGGTCGCCGCTGGCGCCGCACTACTCTGCGCGACTTGCGCGGGGCTGACGCCGGCAAGCTGTTCGTTCAACAGGCTGATGACCGCCTGCGTCACCGCGAGGTTGCCCGCCGTCAACAGCACGAGCACGCGATCGCCCGGCTGGCGCCAGAACTGCAACTTGCGGTATTGCGCGATGTTGTCGACACCGGCATTGGTGCGCGTGTCGGCTGCGAACACGAGTCCGCGGTCAAGCCGCATCGCGACGCAATAGGTCATCAGGGTCCCCTGTCGGCGAAGTTACTGCTGGCTGTTTGCCTGCTGAACTTCGACGATTACGTCAAGGGTTTCCTTTTCGCCCCCGCGCCGCGTGCCGCGAATTGGGGCTGCCGTGGCCGCGTCCAATCCACAGGCGAGCCGAACGTAGTGGTCGGTGGGGCAGAGGCGGTTCGCCGGATCGAACCCGACCCAGCCCAGGCCGTTGACGTAGGCCTCAGCCCAGGCGTGGTGCGCTTCCGACGGGCCCTCGTCGTCGGGCAGCATGTAGCCGTTGACGTAGCGCGACGGAAAACCGAGCGTGCGCGCGGCGGCAATGAAGACGTGCGCGTGATCCTGACAGACGCCCTTGCCGTCGCGGACCGCCTCGGCGGCATTGGTGTGTTCGCTCGTCGCGCCAATCTTGTAGTCGACGGCGTCGCGCACCGCGTGCATCAAGCGATGAAGCCGGTCGACATCGCTGCCCGTCGCGGCGCTCGCCGCGATATCCTTGATGGCGTCGTCGGCGATCGTGCGGTCGGTCACGCGCAGGTATACGCGAACAGGCGCCGGTTCCACGAGCCCTCGGACCAGCCCGCTGCGGTCTTCTGTTTCAACGAGACCGCGCGCAATCAGCACGATGTCGGTGTGTTCCGCCGTGTACGTGACGAGATCGACCATATTGCCGAACCCATCGCGAAATTTCGTCGTGCGCTCCATGCCCGGCGCCGTGATGTTCCAATCGATCACGCGCTGTCCGGCAAACGACGGTGGCGTCAATCTGAGCGTCTGAATGGTGTAGCGCGCCGGATCGGCATACGTGTAGCGCGTGACATGACCGATTGAAATCAGCATGGAGTGTTCAGCATCCTCAACCGAAGTGATAGGCCTCGGAGATCTCGAAACCGAGTGTGTTGTTGCGGGCGATAAACGTCTGCACCGTCTCATGCAGGCCGAGCTTGAAGATCTTGTCGATATCGCATTCGATCAGAATATCGCGCGTCGCTTCCGCTGTTTTGTGGCAGCCGTGCCGCTCGCCATAGTAGCCGCCGAGGTCGGAGAGCGCATCCACCAGTTCATCGTAGGACGATCTCAGCGAACGCGGCATCTGCTTATTCAGGATCAGATACTCGGCGATGTTCCACGGCCGGTAGGTGTCTTTATACACCCAGCGATAACTGCGATGCGCCGATACCGAACGCAGGATCGCGGCCCACTGGAAGTTATCCTTGCCGCTGCCAACCATCTCGCTCGACGGCAGCAGATGGTAGTACTTGACGTCGAGAATGCGTGCCGTGCTGTCGGCGCGTTCAAGGAAGGTGCCGAGCTGGCTGAAGTAGAACGTGTCGTTGCGCAGGATGTTGTTCAACAGTGCGCCGCGATAGAGCGCCGAGCGCGCCCTGACCCAATCGAGCAGCGCCGGCAGCGCGTTCGATGTCACCGACGCCGGCCGGATGGCTGAGAATTCCAGCCACGAGCCGTTGAGGCTTTGCCACATGTCGTGCGTGAGGGCGGTGCGCTGCGCGCGGCCGTTGTGGCGGGCAAGCGCGAGGCAGCTTGCGACACTCGACGGGTTGTCGGTGTCGAACAGCATATAGTCGATGACGTTCTTGGTCTGCAGCGGTCCGAACTTGCGCGCATACCCGTCAAGGCATCCGGCGCTTTCGAGCGTCGAGCGCCACTCCTCGTGAAAGCCTTCGCCCTCGCGCGGCAGCAGCACGATGCGATAGCCGACCTCGATCAGCCGCGCCATGTTCTCCGCGCGCTCGACGTAGCGTGAGAGCCAGTACAGATCGTTTGCCGTTCGTCCGAGCATTCCGCAGCCTCAGTGCTAGTCCTGCAAGACCCAGGTGTCCTTGGTGCCGCCGCCCTGGCTCGAATTGACCACCAGCGACCCCTTCTTCAACGCCACGCGCGTCAAGCCGCCCGGCACGAGACGCACCTCGTCGCCGACAAGCACGAACGGTCGCAAATCGAGATGCCGCGCGCCGATACCGTCGGCGCTGAGCGTCGGACATGTCGAGAGCGCGAGCGTCGGCTGCGCGATGTAGTTCGTCGGATTGGATTTCAGCTTGGCGCGGAAGGCTTCGATCTCCGCCGTGCTCGATGTCGGTCCAACGAGCATGCCGTAGCCGCCAGAGCCGTGCACTTCCTTGACCACGAGCTTCGCCAAATTTTCCAGCACGTAGGCGAGATCATCCGGCTTGCGGCAGTTGAATGTCTGCACGTTCTGCAGAATGGGCGCGCGGCCGGTGTAGAACTCGATGATCTCCGGAATGTAGCTGTAGATCGCCTTGTCGTCGGCGATACCGCCGCCCGGCGCGTTGACGATCGACACGCGGCCCGCGCGATAGACGTCGAAGATGCCGGGCACGCCCAGCATCGAATCCGGGTTGAACACCAGCGGATCGAGGAAGTCGTCGTCGAGACGGCGATAGACGACATCGACGCGCTTCAGGCCCTGCGTCGTCTTCATATTCAGCGTGCCGTCGATGACCACGAGATCCTGGCCTTCGACGAGTTCGATGCCCATCTGATCGGCGAGGAAGGAGTGCTCGAAGTAGGCGCTGTTATAGATGCCGGGCGTGAGCAGTGCGATGGTCGGATCGCTGTCGAGGTTCGATGGCGCGACGCTTTCCAGCGTCTTCAGCAAGTTGTCCGGATAGTTCTCAACCGGCTGTACGCGATTGCTGCTGAACAGATCCGGGAACATGTGCATCATCGTCTCGCGGTTCTCCAGCATGTAGGAGACGCCCGAGGGTGTGCGCGTGTTGTCTTCGAGAACGAGGAAATCGTTCTCGCCCGTCCTGACGATATCGATGCCGATGATGTGGCTGTAGA
>JBOFCQ010000216.1:0-9111 GCA_051646145.1 Hyphomicrobium sp. | reverse complement strand
TGCGCCCGCGCGGCTGAGCGCGTTGGTGCGAATTTCCCAAGTGCCGATTGCACTTACGATCTTGGATTGCGATGCATCGCCTGCGCGAGGCTGTCCGGCGGCAAAGTCGCCGAGCACGTGGTCCAAATCGGACACACCGAACGCAAATGTTTGAAGTTTAGAGGATTGCGACGAATGGCTGAGCGCCGCGCGCGAGCCTCGCGCCAAAAATGTGGGCGCGCCGATTGAAGCGGGCGGACATACTGCGCAGAGGGTATCGCGCGAAAATTGCAGCGATGCGCGCCGCGAGCGGCGCTCAATCCTGGACATCAGCGGTGTCTCCAATGCACCGGGGTTCAAGGCCCCAGGTTCGGATGCGTATTCATTACCGTTTTTGTAGTGAATACCGCGGCGACAACAATCCGCAAGCGCTATGTTTTAGAAATGTTCCAGGCACGCGAGGTGTCGTGTGTGTATTGGCATGGCGACGGTACACGACGTCCCGCCGTGCCATCAAATTTATGGGCTCCCGCGTGCACGCGTTATTCAAACTCGCCGACTGACGCCACGATGTAGGTGCGCAAGTGGCCGTCGTGGTCCTTGAACGACACGTATTCGCCCGGCGTGAACTTGTGTTTGTCGAGCTTGAAGCCCGCCTCGTCATCGTCTTTGGAATTGGGATCGTAGTCGAATGCCCACGAGCCACCGGGGCGATGCTTCAGCAGGCCGATCTCATCTTTCTTGCCAGCCCAGAACCGGCGCACGCGGCAGCGCGCGCGTGCCTCGCGCCATTCGCCGGCCTGCAAGTGCCCGGCGTCGTCAATCGGCGCGATGAATTCGTAGCCGTGTTCGGAGCTGCCATTGGGAAAGTCGTGATCTCTCGCGAGATTGAGGCGGATGCGTTTCAGCACCATCGGTAGATGTCTCCATATGCAAAGTCCGAGCGCGGGGGAGCGCAGTGTCGGTCGTGTGGTTGTTCGTCAATGCGAAAACATGACGGGTAACGTCATCGTTCTCAGAATTTCACGCGTGGCGCCGCCGAGTACGAATTCGCGGAACCGCGAGTGTCCGTAAGCACCCATCACAATGAGGTCAGAGCCGCGTTCGCGGGCGGACTGCAGAATGGCGCCAGCGGCTGTCAGCTCGGTCGCGGAAACGGCGACGGTCTCTGCGGAGACGCCATGGCGCGCCAACGCTGATGCGAGTTCCGCACCTGGCACATCGCCTGCTGCAGCACTGCCAACGCGGGGATTGATCCACACGACATCGACGGATTTTGCGGCCGCAAGTACGGGCATGGCATCGAACGCGGCGCGTGTTGCTTCACGTCGGGCGTTCCAGGCGAGCGTCACCTTCTTCGGCGCCGGTTGGACGTCGCCCGCGTTCGGCACCACGAGAACAGGTCGGCCGCCCTCAATCATCGCCGTTTCGCAGCAATCGAGCACGCTCGTCAAATGCCATTGTTCGTCAGGCTGCGGAGCGATGACGACATCGGCGGAGCGGGCATGATCGATCAGCGTGTTGCTGGCCGTTGAGAATTGACTCTCGATCATCGCCCATTCGGCGGGCCGGCTCATGCGTTTTGTTTTGTCGCGGAAGATGGCTTCGATGGCACGACCCTCGTCGCGGTAGGCCTTGCGCTGCGCCTCGATCATTTCGACGATGGCGATGTCAGGCCATTCATTGAGCACGATGGGTAGCGGCACGACGAAGAGCCCTATCAAATGCGCGCCTTGCGCTTCCGCGAATTCGGCCGCGTAGGCAATGAGACGCGGGGCACGGCGGATATCGTTGACGTGCAGAAGCACGGTTTTGTAGGCCATGGCTTGGTTCCTTCGCTTGACGCGTCAACAGTCAGAGCGGATGGCGGCCGTCTGCCGCGACGCATGTGCAGGCAGGGACGGCGAGTGCAGAATATTAGCAATGTATATGGTGCAGGCGGGACGCTGTAACATTGATCTGAAGCAAACTGGATGCGACGGGCGAAGAACTGCACTGCACCGATCAATTGACCGTCATCAACGCTGTGGCGCGGCAAAGGGCAGACCTTAGCGGCATTGCATTGTGACAGCAAAGGACAAGACCATGCCGGCACGCACGATTGATTTAAGAGCAGTTCGACTATGCGCCCTTGTATTAGGCGTTTCCTGCATTGCCGCCGCGCCCTTCGCGCGGGCCGCCGACGAAAGCGCCGCTGAAACCTGGGAGATGTTGCTTAGTGCGCAAATCAAGGCGGAGAAGCGCTGCGATATCGAGGCCACCTATTACATCCGCGAGATGCCGACGCCGGAAGGCACAACCTATTCGGGTCGGGTGCGCTGCATCGATGGCCGCGAGTTCGATTTCGAACAGCCAAAGCCGCACCTGAAGTTCGAAATCAGGGCGTGCGAACCGGCGGCCTGCTGATCGAGCCGGCTCTATTCGGCGTTTGCCGGCGCGCTCGGGAGCGTGCCGGCCGACGCGCCAGCCGTTTCCGTGCACGTTAGACAAAGCACTCCGACAATGCCTAAAGTGCTCCGGGCGCAATTGGACCGGATTTGCACGGCGTGGACACGGCCGACGACAACCATCAGCAACTCGACGAGATGCAGTCGCGCATCACGGCGCTGCTGTCGATTGCCGCCGATGCCATCATCGCCATCGACGCGGCGCATCGCATCACCGTGTTCAACGAGGGCGCCGAGATCATCTTCGGCTACAAGCAGGCCGAAATTCTCGGCCAGCCGCTGAACGCCATCATCCCGCAGCGCTTCCACAACGTCCACGATCGCCATCTGACGGAACTGGAAGCCGGGCCGCGCGCCGCGCGCCGCATGGGCGAGCGCCAGGAAATCTTTGCGCGCCGCAAGGACGGCAGCGAATTTCCAGCCGAAGCGTCCATCGCCATGGTCGGCTCGAAGGGCGAGCGCACCTTCCTCGCCGTGCTGCGCGACGTCTCGGAACGCAAACGGACCGAGCGCCTGCTCTCAGCCCACGCCGACGAACTTGAAATGCGCGTGCGCGAACGCACCCTGGCCCTCGAGCTTGAAATAAAGGCGCGCGAAGAAGCGCAAGCGCAACTCGTGCAATCGCAACGCATGGAAGCTTTCGGGCAGTTGACCGGCGGCGTCGCGCACGATTTCAACAACCTGCTGACGATCATCACCGGCAATCTGGAAATTCTCGATTCGTCGCTCGACGACAGCAAGTCTCACAACTATGTGCGCCGCGCCATCGATGCCGCCGAAATGGGTGCGCGTCTGACCTCGCGGCTCTTGACGTTCGCGCGCCGGCGCCACCTCGAGCCGCGCCGCGTCGATATCAACGAGCTTGTCCTCGGCATGGCCGAACTCTTCGAGCGCGTCATCGGCGTGCCGATCACGCTGTCGACCATTCTCGATCCGAACCTGTGGGCAACGCGCGCCGATCCGAGTGAAATCGAGAATGCGGTGCTCAACCTCGCCATCAATGCGCGTGACGCGATGCCCGACGGCGGCAAACTCATCATCGAAACGCGGAACACCGAATTTGATGCGCACGACGAAGGCGCGGTCTCGGGCCTGACGGCCGGGCAATATGTCGTGGTCTCCGTCACGGACACAGGGGCCGGCATGGCGCCCGAGATCGTCAAGCGCGCCTTCGAGCCGTTCTTTACCACCAAGCCGACGGGCAAGAGCACGGGGCTTGGCCTCAGCACGATCTACGGTTTCGCGCAGCAATCGGGCGGTCAAGTGACGCTCTATAGCGAACTCGGCAAGGGCACCACCGTCAGCCTGTATCTGCCGCGCGATGGCGGCGTTGAAGGAGACCGCGATATCGCCGGATCTGCCACGGTGCCGTTGTCGGAGAACAATGAAACGGTGCTCGTGGTTGAGGACAATCCCGAAGTGCGCGAGGTCACACTCCAGCGCATCGAGGCGCTGGGCTACGTCGTGCGCGAGGCGAGCAGCGGCGCTGAAGCCATCGCGGTGCTGAAAGGCGATCCCGAAATCGCACTCGTGTTCAGCGATGTCGTGATGGCGGGCGGCATGTCCGGGCTCGATCTCGAGCGTTGGATCAAGGAGCATTCGCCGCACATCAAAGTGCTTTTGACGACCGGCTTTTCCGCTGAGGCGATCGGCAGCACTGAGCACGGCGATCGTCCGACACCGATCCTGCCGAAGCCTTACAGCCGCTTGCATCTGGCGCGCGCCATTCATGACGCCTTGAGTGGTGACTGAGCGCGCGGCGGGCTCGGCGCACTTCGGGCTCACCCTGGGTACGCCTTCAGGGCCCCTTAGGCGCGCAGCACGGTGCCGGCAAAAGCATACCCGACGCCGCGCACGGTCTTGATCAGTTGCGGACGATCGCTTTCCGGTTCGATTTTTTTGCGCAAGCGCGCGACGAGCGCATCGATCGAACGATCGAGGGGTGTCCAGTCGTGGCCTTTCAGCAGATCCATGATCTCGTCGCGCGACAGCACGCGGCCGGGCCTCTCGATAAACAGCAGCAGAAGATTGAATTCGGCCGTCGTCAGGTCGCAGGGGCCGCCGTCCGGCGTGCGGACTTCGCGACGCGGCGGATCGATGGTCCAACCGTCGAACGTGATGCGCGCCGGCATCGCGGCCGCCGCCGCATCGACCGTCGGCGCTCCTTGACCGGCCTCATAGCGTCTCAGCACGGCGCGCACGCGCGCCAGAACTTCGCGCATGTGAAATGGCTTTGTGATGTAGTCGTCGGCACCGAGTTCCAGGCCGACGACGCGATCAATCGTGTCGCCCTTGCCGGAGATCATCACAATCGGAATGTTGCGCTTGGCGCGGATAGTGCGCGCGACGTTCAGACCGTCTTCGGCCCCAAGGTTCAAGTCCAGCGTGATGAGGTCAACCGCATGGGCGTCGAGGATGTCGGCAAGCGCCGCGCTGTCGCCGGCCTCGAACACGCTATAGCCCTCGATCTCGAACGCCGAACGCAGGATGGCGCGCACTTCGGCCTCGTCATCGACAACTAGAATGCGTTTGCGGGCAGGAGACATGTGCTATTGGCGCCGGTTTCAGGAAGACAGTTGAAGGAACTCGTGTATCTCGCCTAGTTCAAGCCTCGCTATACAGAGCCACCGATGCGCCCGGCAGCAGGTCGAATGACGCTTGTTACAATCGGTCACACTTCGTCACGTGGCTAGAATACGCCTATTGCACGGCTCGGCTCTAGTGGCCTCGCATTCAGGAACGAATGCGCTGAGCTACTGGAGCGCGCCGCATGCTTGCCCTTTCAACAGCCGCTGACGAGCATCATTATACACAGCGCGCGCCAACTTCAGCCAGCCGCCGCGACCCGGTTGCGGGTGGCGCGGCCCTAAACACCGGCGCCGAGCCCGCCGACGGCACGCAAGATCGCCTGGGGCTGCTCGAAGATCGCGCTTACCCGGCGACGATCAAGCGCCTGGAAGCCCGCGAGCACGTCTGCCGCGAAGGCGAACCCAAGCTTTACATCTATCAGGTCGAACAGGGCGCCGTCTGCCTGTACAAGTCAATGCCCGACGGACACCGCCAAATCATGGATTTCGCCTATCCGGGCGACTTTATCGGCCTTGGCATCAGTGACCGCCATGCGCTGAGCGGGCAGGCCATCGGCCCGACCCGCCTCAAGTGCGTGCCCTCCGCCACCATCCGCCAGATTGCAGCGCGCGATCCGGTCGTCGCCTTCCGTCTCTATGAAGCGCTCTCCGGCGAACTCGCCGCGGCGCGCGACCTGCTTGCGACCGTCGGCACGCGCAGCGCGACCGAGCGTGTTGCAGCCTTCCTCGTCGCTCTCTTGCGCCGCAACGACCGCGGTGGGTTGTCGGCCAACCGGGTCGTTCTGCCCATGCTGCGCTCCGATATCGCCGACTTCCTGAGCCTCACCGTTGAAACCGTCAGCCGCACGTTCACCCGCCTCAAGCGTCGCGGCCTGATCGATCTGCCGCAGAGCGCCATCGTGATCGTGCGCGACCGGGCGAGCCTGGAACGGATGGCATCTGGCGATCTGGCGGAATAACGGTCGAGGGACTGGGGCCATGCCTCCGCAAGCGGAGCTTCCGCACATCGATAGCCATTCGGCCGTGGTGTCGTCCGTACGCGGCGATGACGCTGAAGCCGTCGCGGCACGTCCGCCACTCGGCCTTGGGCGCGCGTCGAAGCTGCGGCTTGTCGTGGCGTATTTCGGATCGCCTGAATGTTGCGCAACGTTGCTCGGCACGCTGTCGAGCGGCGGCCATGACGCCAAGACCGTCCGCATCATCGGTGGCGGGCAGGCGCTTGCAAAGCTTTGGATCGCCGCAGCATCGACCGGTGCGTGGCTCGACCGCGCCATGCTTGTCGAGGCGCCTGAAGGCGGGCTTTCGATTGCTGCTGAAGCGCAAGATGTCGATAGCGATTTCATCGCCATGCTCAGCGCCTCGCTGGCGCGGATGCCGAAGGGTGGCGAGCTTTGGCAGGGCATGTGGCGCACCGATATGGTCGCGGCCTTCGACCGCGCCATCGCCAACGGATCGGTCGTCGTGGTCATCACCGCGCGGTCGACAGCCGAGCAGCGCGATCTGGTGCGCAAGGTTCTCAAATGCCGCTGCGCAGCCGTGCATGCACACGAGATCGTTTTACCGACGGCGGTCGGTGCGTCGCCGACATCCCATGTGACGGCCTTTCAGAAAAGCTGACAGCAGGCGACGTTCGCCATTGCTTGTCCGCGCGCCGTGTTGCGTGCCACATTTGGCCCGCGACGCGTCGTGCGCGCCAAGTCGCGCCCTTACGGCGCGGGCGGCAGAAGTTCGGGGCGATACTCGAAATGCATGGTGTCGTAGTGATACCATTTTCCGCCCCAAATGAATCCGTGCTTCTCGAATATCGTCACGATCTCGAGGGGGATGGCGTTCTTGTAGACGGGCGCCTTGGTGGCGGCCGTTTGATCCCATCGCCAGTAGTGTGAATTCTTCAACGCAATATCGATGGCGATACCGTAGCTGTGCGCCGACATCGATGATGTTCCGGCGACTTGCCGGCACGTATACGTGCCGGCGGGCGGCATCAGGTCGACGTTGAAGCTATCCGGCAACAAATCGAGTTCGTTGGAGACCGCTTGCAGGCGTTCAGCAACGCGATTGACGCTCGTCGCCTTGAGCTTCCGCCCGCTCTTCTTTGGCAACCATACGACGTCCGTCATGTTCTTGTCGGTTTCGCCCTTGCGGCAATCGCCATAGATCTTGGCGAAGAAGTCTGCATTGCGTGCCCGGCCCGGGTCGTCGTTGATCGCTGGAACGGCCGCCGGCCCACCAGGGCGATAGGTGATCGTCGTCATGTCTTCGATGTCGGGCGTCTCGACCCATTGCTCGTAAGGTTTGACGCCCTTGCGATCGTCGTAGGGCAGCCGCGTATCATCCTTGAACACGACCTCGTTGCCCTCGATGGCCTTGATGTGATCGGGGTAGGCCGCCATGAGACGCGCGCGTTTACCATCTTCGTCGCTGTCGGCAGCGAACGCCGAAGCAGCGAGCGCGATCAGCGCCATCGCGGCGGCGCACACGGCAGGCGGGTTGAGACGTCGGTGCGCGATGGGCTTCATGGGGTCTCCGCCAGAACAGGAAAGCTTTACGTCGAAGTATGACCTGATAAGGTGTTCGTTAAGTTTGGTCCAGATGACGGCCTGATGAGCACAAAGCCACGTGTCTGCGTGGCCGAAGGGCAGACCAGGTCCTGGGGTATGATCGTGAAGCCTATCGAACAGGGCCAAGAGCCACCCGCGCCGGTGGCAGGCGCACAAGACCTCGAACCCCACGCGACCGAGCCCGCGCCAGCAGGTGGTATGACGTCAGGGAATGCGCAGGCGGAGCCGCCGCCTTCGGGTGCATCTCACGCAGCGCCGGCGACGCCCTCCGCAAATCCTGCGCGATCCTCAGGCCCGTCACACGCGCGCACGCCGCAATCTGGTTTTGGGCACGCCGTCGCCCGCAGTTCGGCGCACGACCGCGACGATGCGAATGCGGTTGATGACAGCGCCGTTTATGGCGCACTCGATCTTGGAACCAACAACTGCCGTTTGTTGCTCGCCCGTCCCTCGCGCCGTGGCTTTCGCGTCGTCGACGCTTTTTCGCGCATTATCCGGCTTGGAGAAGGCGTCAGCCAATCGGGCCGCCTGTCTGATGCCGCCATGGCGCGCACGATCGACGCGCTGCGCGTGTGCGCCGGCAAGCTCGACCGTCACGGCGTGCGCCGCGCGCGCTTCGTTGCGACGGAAGCGTGCCGCGTTGCCGAGAACGGCGAAGCCTTCATCGCCGACGTCCGCAACCGCATCGGTCTCGACATCGAAATCCTCGACCCCGAGATCGAGGCCCACCTCGCGGTGGCGGGGTGTTCGTCGCTCGTCGATCCCAACGCCGAGTATGTGCTGGTCTTCGACATCGGCGGCGGCTCGTCGGAAATCATCTGGCTCGATCTGACGCGGCCTGGTGCGCGGCGGCGCGGCCCGGGCGGCCGCATTGCAACGCGTGACGCCATCGCGGCGTGGACATCGCTCCCGCTCGGCGTCGTGACGCTCGCCGAACGCTTCGATGGCCGCAACGTGACGGCCGAGAGTTTCGAAGCCATGGTCAGTACGGTGCACGATATGCTGGTGCCCTTCGAAGCGCGCCACCGCTTCAAGGACCGTCTGGCCGGCCGATCGGTGCACCTGCTTGGCACATCGGGAACCGTGACGACGATTGCCGGCATCATGCTCGGCCTGCAGCGCTACGACCGCAACAAAGTGGACGGCTGCTGGCTCAGCGTTCCAGACATCACCACGATAACGGGCCGCCTGCTGGCCAGCAGCTACGAAGACCGCGTTGCGGAGCCGTGCATTGGTCGCGAGCGTGCCGATCTGGTTCTTGCAGGGTGCGCCATCCTCGAAGCGGTGCTGCGGTTGTGGCCGGCGCAGCGTCTGCGGGTTGCCGATCGCGGACTGCGCGAAGGCATATTGACCAATTTGATGTTGGAGGACGGCGTTTGGCGGCCTGGTCGCCGTCGGCGCCGGCGTGGGGACGACGCAGGCCGGCCATGATGCGCCGCCGTGCCGTCGCGGGTTGCGCAAAGCTCTGCAATCCAACGCCGCCGCACGACGTTACAACACACCTCAAGAACGCTGCGATAGAAACGGAATGACAGA
>JBOFCQ010000190.1:0-5567 GCA_051646145.1 Hyphomicrobium sp. | reverse complement strand
CGTCGCTCGTCGCGGCGCGCGTCGTGCAAGGTCTCGGCGGCGCCATGATGATGCCGGTCGGCCGCTTGATCGTCCTGCGCACCATTCCTAAAGCCGGCATGATCGACGCGCTCGCGTGGCTTACAATTCCAGCGCTGCTCGGACCGGTCCTCGGTCCGCTGCTCGGCGGCTTCATCTCGACCTATTTCGATTGGCGCTGGATCTTCTGGATCAATGTGCCTGTCGCGGCACTCGGCGTAGCGCTCGTGACGCGCTTCATCCCCGACGTGCGCAACGGCTCACCGGAGCCCTTCGACATGATCGGCTTCCTGCTGGTCGGGCCGGGTCTGTCGATGTTCCTGACGGGGGCGACGCTCGTCGGTCTCGATCTCGTGCCCGGTTGGATGGTGGCATCGCTGCTCGCCGCCGGTGCCGTGCTGATGACGATTTACGTGCCGCACGCCTTGCGCGATGACGCGCCGCTGATCGATCTGAAGCTTCTTGCCGTGCCGACGTTTCGCGCTGCCGTGCTCGGCGGCTTTCTGTTCCGCGTCGGTGTCGGCGCCGCGCCGTTCCTGCTGCCGTTGTTGCTGCAGACCGGGTTTGGCATGACGCCGTTCCAATCGGGCCTGCTGACGTTCGCGACGGGCTTTGCCGCCATGTTCATGAAAACGCAGGCAGCGCCCATCCTGCGCCAGTTCGGCTTCCGCAAAATCCTGATGTACAACGCCATTCTGTCGGCGATTTTCTCGAGCATCCCGGCGTTGTTCACGACCAGCAGCCCGGCCCTGCTGATGACGGCGATCTTTTTCATCGGCGGGCTGTCGCGCTCTTTGCAGTTCACCAGCATCAACACGATTGGGTATGCCGACATACCGACTGAGAAACTGAGCCGGGCGACGAGCTTCACGGCTGTCGGGCAGGAACTGTCGGGCGCGGTCGGAGTGTCGATTGCGGCGCTTGGCCGTGAAGCGATGATGCGCATGGCCGGCGGTACGATGACGGACGCCAGCCACTTTCCGCCGGTGTTTCTGCTCATTGCGGCCATCATGGCCGTGTCGGCGCTCGTCTTCGCGCGCTTGCCGCATGACGCCGGCGGATCACTGCTCGCGACCACGCCACAGCGCGAGACGACCGTCAGCAAGGAAGGCACGGAAGCGTCGGAAGCGCACATCGGCACGCCCTAGACACGTCTGTCGTGCGTAATCGGCGCAGCATTCTGCAAACGCCAAAAGAAGTGCCGCCCGCCGGATGTCTCCGGCGGGCGGCCTTGGCTGTCAGAACTGGGGCTTGGATTTCAGGTCGCGCGCGAACGATCGCGTCAGGCGGCCTTCGCCTTTTTTCCGCCCTTCAGCGCCTTAAGACCGAGGGACGCGGCGCGGCCTTTCCAGGCCGGCTGCGCTTCCGAGCCACGCGTCACGATACGAACCGAGACGTCGCGAGCCGAAAACGCTTCCCTGAGGTCTTCAACGGTACGCTGAGGTTTGCCCTCACCTGTCATCAGCACGTCGAACGCGGCAAAGCCGGTGTCGGGACGCGTCTGAACCGAGATGTGGCCCTCGGCAAGCACCGCAAAACCGGCAACGCCGCCTTGGGCGCTACGGTAGAGGTGCACGCGTTCCACTTTACCACCAGCAGCACCCGAGACGAGCTTCAGCGTGCGCTCGATGAACTTGGTGTCATCGAGGCGCTCGGCGCCGATAAGATCGATAATCAGGTGATGTCCAGCGAACCTGACGACATTCCGTTCCTCAGCTTTGTCCTCGCGGACGTTGCGTTCGAGAACGGACGCTACAACAGAGTGATCTTCCTTTTGGGCGGTGCTTGAACGAGTCAAGTCCATCCCCAATTGGAAGAGGGCGTCATTAAAGGCCATGTGACCCTCCCCAACCAGCAGACAGTTTGACTCGCCCGCTCCTTACCTCATTGGTTCTGGAAAACCTCGACCATGGTGGCAGGTGGACAGACGAGAGAGGGTGCATATGAGGCTAACGCCCCCCCCATGCAAGATTTTTTTTGGCCTTGGGGCAAATTTTTTTGTTCGCGTGTTTACGCTGGCTTAACAGCGTCTTGTCACGACGCGCCGGAAGCACCCAAGCTTGCGCCAAGCTGACGCGCGGCGAACCTGCCGCGAGGCGTTCTGCGCTAAGGCGCGCCTCACTGTTGAGGCTGCGGTTTAAGCAGGTTTTTCAGCAGTTCCTTGGCTTTTTCCTTGGTGCTGTCTTTTGCTGTCGTGCCCGTTTGAGAGTCGCCCGCTGACTTGCCGAGCAGTTCGTTGACGATCTCCTTGGCGTTGCGGCCCTTCAGCTTCTTCGACAGATCCTTCACCGCTTCGATCGCCTTGTTGGGATCGGAGAGCACGCCTTTGATGTCCGGTTCGATGTTCGGCTTCTGCCACGGACCGGAGATTCGCACCGGGATTTCGAGCCCGGCGAGATTGCCGGCGCCCTGCTGCCCTTCAAGGCTGGCGACGATTTTCGGCTTCACGGTGTAGTCGAGTGTTCGCGGCGGCATTTGCACCGCGCCCGCGCCTGAAACGCGCAACAGCGGGCTCGTCATCTTGAGATCGCTGTTCTGAGCCACGCCGTTGGTGATCTGGAACGATGCCGAAAGCTCGCTGAAATCGGTTTTTTCCGTCGGCGCCTTCTTGAGCCCTGAAATCTTGCCCTGCTGCAGCCCGCGAATGGCGCCCGCCAGATTGTAGCCAACGATGGCGCCGTTGGAGAAGGCGAAGTCCGCCTTGCCGTTCAGCGCTTCGACAAGCTGCATCTGCGAGCCGCCCTGCGCCGCGAGCTGCAAATTGAGCCGCGCCTTGCCGGCCAGCCATTCCATGTCGGCGGCATCCTTCAGGAAGGGCAGCGCCGACATGCCGTCGAGCGCAAAGTTGGCGCCGATGTTGGCGGCTTTGCCGGTGCCATCGACATTGAGCACGCCGCGGCCTTTGCCTTCATAAAGCTGCACCTCGTCGAAGCTGGTTTTCATCACCTTGTTCTTGAGGGCGACGGTCAGCGCCGATTGGCCAACCTTGATGTCCTGAAACAGCAGCCGGCCAACCTGCAGCTTGGCGTCGACGTCGGCGACACCGAGCAAGGCGAGATTGATCGGTTCGCTCGACCAGCCCGCGCGGCCCGTATAGCCGTAGACTTTGGTGGCCGGCTTCTGCAGCAGCTCTTCGATGCCGTCGACCGGCTTCTCGGTTCCGCGCTGGGCGGGTGTTGCGGGCTTCGTCGCGGGCGAACGGGCCGGCTCGGGCGCGGCGGGTGACGCAGCGCTGCCAGCGTTCGTCATGTACTTGTTGAGGTCGAGTTCCGACAGTTTGAGATTGGCCGTCACGTATGGCCGAACGCCACCCTTGGTCGACGACACGGTGCCGGTGGCCGTTGCGCCATCGAGGCCGACATTGGCGTTAGATAGCGTCGTCACATTGCCGGACGATTTGAGCGCGCCCGAGAGCGTCATCGGGCCGAAGCCTTTGACGGGCGGCAAGTCCGTGCCGAGCCATTTGGCCAGAGCTTTGACCGACGGCGCCTTGGCGCTGATCTGACCGTTGAGTTCAAGACCGTCGGCGAAGGCCACCTGCCCGTCATACGTCGATGCAAGGTGGCGGTTGCTGGCGTTGAACGACAGCTTCGCCGCCTTCTGATCGATGATCGTTCGGGTATTGGTGATCTGGCTCTTGAAGTCCGTCTTCTCACCCTGCCACACGACATCGCCCGAGGTGTTGATCGGGCTGGTCAGCGACGGCAGCGAGATTTTGACGTTCAAGCCTTTCACGTCCTGCGCCACGCCGACGCGCTCGTCGCGGTAGAGAACGCGGCCGTCCTCGATGCGCACGTCGTCGAGTGCGAGGTTTTGCAGGTCAGAAATCTTTGTCGGCATTTTCGGCAGCGCGCCAGCCTGCGGCGCATCGGTTGCCGTGCCGCCCGCGTTTGGCGCGGCGGGCGCCGCCTGCGCCACGCGCACGAGCGGTGCCATGGCGGCAAAATCCCAGCTCTTCTTGCCGCTCTTGTCGATACGGAAATCGAATACCGGTTTGCGCAGGATGAGGCGATCTACGGCGATCTGGCGCTGGAGCAGCGGCAATGCCTTCACGCTGATATCGAGATCGGCAATGGTGACGAGCGGGCCGCCGGCCATTCCAGGTGCAGCCGACAGCGAAACATCCTTCATGCTGACGCCGAGCGCCGGATAGACGCTGAACGATGTCGGTCCCGCGATGACGAGATCTCGGCCGGTCTTGGCTTTCACCTGATCGATGAGTGTCGTGCGGATGAAGTCGCTCGGCGGATTGAGCAGCAGATAGCCAACGCCTGCCGCGGCCACGATGGCGAGGAAGAAGACGAACGACAGCAGGCCCGTCAAAAATCCTCCGCGCCGCCGGCGTGGTGGTTCGCCGCCCTGCGCGCGCATCGGCGGCGGCGGTCCCTTGCGCGGCATGCCGGAGCCCGCGCGCTGCTCTGAGCCAGGCCTGTAGGTGGCGAGCGGCGGCGCATTTGGCGGTCGGCCATGCGGCGGCGGTCCAGGTGGGCGTTGCGATGCCATGTCGGGTGCCTCGATCAGCGCGTCAGGGCGCGCGCTCAACACAATCTGATTCGATCAATTGCTCACCATTATGTCATCTCAGGGCCTTTCCAAGCCACTTCATCGACGCCATTTTTCTATCGTGCCCAGGAAAGGCTGATATCCTGATGCGATTGCATCTGGGCGCACTCGCGGCCGCCCAAGTGTAAAAGCGCCGCACACGCCGCAACAGAGCTGTCCAGGCGTGCCGTCCCAGAAAACCGTTGTTGAGTTGTGACACCGCGATCCATGAGAACCGATGCCTAAATTTTGGCCGAGAGCGACGTCGCGCATGGTTTGCCGCTTTTCAAGCGCGGTGATGCTGGCGGGCGCGTTCGCGGCGGCCACGCCGTCTCGTCTGTCAGCGGCGGATTTCACGGCGCGCGAAATCACGCTCAAGCTGTTCGAGGCGCGGGGCCGCACCGCCGATCACGCGGCGCGCGATTTCTCCGGCCGCGACCTTTCGGGTCTCGATCTCGCGGGCCTGGATTTCACCGGGGCCAATCTCTCGGGCGTCAACCTGTTTGGCGCCGATCTGACGGGCGCGATCTTGCGCGGCGTCAACCTGAGCGGCGCGCGGCTCGATCGCGCCACCCTCATTGGCGCCGATTTTTCGGATGCCGATCTCAGCCATGCCCGTATTCTGCGGCCAAACTTGCACAGCGCCTTGTCGCCGGCGGCGTCGGACGCGCCGGTTGCATTTCGACATGCGCGGCTCATTGGCGCCAATCTGCATGGCAATTTCGCGCGTGCGGATTTTCGTGGCGCGGACCTGACGGACGCGCTGTTTGGACCGCGCGACCCGCGCGAGGAAGGCTTGATCACGCCGATGATGGTGCTCGACGCGTCCGACTTTACCGGCGCCAATCTGTCCGGCGCCAGCTTCACAGGCAATCGGCTGGAGACAGTCAAATTTGTCGGCGCCAATCTGACCAATGCCAACCTCAGCGCCGCGCGGGCCGGTGGCGCCGATTTCTCCGATGCCAACATCGCTGGCGCGAATTTCACGCGTGCTGATGTTGGCGGCG
>JBOFCQ010000160.1:0-6984 GCA_051646145.1 Hyphomicrobium sp. | reverse complement strand
GCCTGCTGCGCGGACGTGGTCTGCCCGCTGACGCCAAAGACTTCATATCCCGCAATCTGAAACGCGTCGTGGAGATCGCGAAACCCCTCGGCTTCGGGCGTCGATCCGTGCGCGCCTGCAATCGTATCCCAGTTCGGTGGATTGGGTACGCCCGGCGTGCCCGCAAAGGGATAGACGAACACGACAGCCCGCTCCTGAAAGCGCGCGAGGTTGACGGCTGCGCCCCGCGTTGCCGCCAGCGCCACGTCGGGAAGCCGCGTACCGGGAAGGATATGGCGCGCCGCGCCATCGTCGATCGGTTGCGGCCAGGGCCAGGTTGTCATGCGGTCTGTCCTTCAGCGGCGCCCGCGCCGTTCAACCACGCGAGCACGTCGGCGGCGTTACGATCGGGCGGAAAAACGGGATAGAAAACGGCGACAATGCGCGCCGTGTCGATGATCAACGTCACACGCTTCAACAAGGTCTTGCCGGCAATTTCAAATGTCGGCAGGGCGAGCGCGCCGGCCAAAGCGCCGTCCGCATCCGACAGCAGCGGAAACGGCAAATGCAGTCTCGCGGCGGCCTCACGCTGATCGGCCGTCGATTGCGCGGACAGGCCGAAGACGTGATCGGCGCCAGCGGCCGTCAACATGGTGTAGGTGTCGCGAAAGGCGCAGCTTTGCGGCGTGCACCCGCGCGCGCCGGGCATCGCATCCCAGCCGTCGGGAAGCGCGACCCCGGGCGTCGCCGTCATCGGATAGATGAACACGACAGTGCGGCCGCTCTGCGCCGCGAGATCGACAACACCGCCGTCCGTCGCCGTCAGCCGGGTCGTCGGCATGTTGCGGCCCATGAGATGCGCCGCACCGCCGTCGTCGACAGGCTGCGGCAGTGTCGACCAATCGACGGCGATGAGTTGCGGCGCGGTCGTCATCGTTGATCCTTCCGTCACCCCGGCGCTCGAGTACCCGATTGCCCGAGCGCCTGAGCGCTTGGGTGCCCGATCGCCACGTCCGCTCTCAGCCCTTGTCGCGCATCAGTCGCGCCTTCTGGCGGTTCCAGTCGCGCTTGGCCGCATCCTCGCGCTTGTCGTGCAGCTTCTTGCCTTCCGCGAGCCCGATCTTGATCTTGGCGCGCCCTTTGGCGTTGAAGTACATTTCAAGCGGCACGATTGTCATGCCCTTGCGCTCAATGGCGAGCTTCAGCTTGTTGATCTCGCTCGCGTGCAGCAGCAGCCGGCGCTTGCGGCGCGGCTCATGCTGAAACAGCGACGCGCCCTTGTATTCCGCAATATAACTATTGATCAGCCAGATGCCGCCATCTTCGACGGAGGCATAGCTTTCCGCGATGTTCGTCTGGCCAACGCGCAGGGATTTCACTTCCGATCCGAGGAGCGCGATGCCGGCCTCCCAGGAATCGGTGATGAAATACTCGTGCCGGGCCTTGCGATTTTCGGCAATGAGTTTGCTGCCGTCGTCACGCGTTGCCGCCATCGCTCAAGCGCCTTTCGAACGAGGGGGTGGTGCGGATGCGATCACTCGGCCGCCTTGGCGCCGATCAATTCGAGCCCGAACAGCACGGCGTCGATCTTTTCGCGGCTGTCGCGCGAGATCGGAACCATCGGCAGTCGCATATCCTCGGTCATGAACCCGAGGCGCGAGGCGCCGTATTTCGCCGGCGCCGGATTGGTCTCGACGAACATCACGTCGAACAGCGGCATCAGACGGTCTTGCAGCTTCAGCGCGGTCTTGAAGTCGCCAGCGAGGCAGGCGTTCTGCAGATCGGCGCACAAGCGCGGGGCGACATTCGAGGCCACCGAAATGCAGCCGCGACCGCCGTGGGCCATGAAACCGAGCGCGGTCGCATCCTCGCCGGAGAGCTGGCAGAAATCGGCGCCCATCGCCGCGCGCTGCTGCGATGGCCGCGCCAGATTGGCGGTCGCGTCCTTGACGCCGACGACGTTCTTCAAGTCCTTGAAGCAGCGCGCCATCGTCGCAACCGACATATCGACGATCGATCGGCCCGGAATGTTGTAGATCACGATCGGAATGTTGATCGCGTCGTTGATGGCCTTGAAATGCTGGAACAGCCCTTCCTGCATCGGCTTGTTATAATACGGCGTGACGATCAGCACGCCGTCTGCGCCGGCCTGTTCGGCGAACTGAGACAGCTCGATCGCTTCGTCCGTCGAATTGGAGCCGGTGCCCGCAATGACCGGCACGCGCTTCTTGGCGGCGTCGATCGTCACCTCGATCACGCGCTTATGTTCGTCGAAATCCAGGGTCGGGCTTTCGCCGGTGGTGCCGACGGGCACGAGACCGTGCGTGCCTTCCGTGATCTGCCAGTCGACAAACCGCGCCAGGGCGGCCTCATCGACGGCGCCATTGCGAAACGGCGTAACGAGAGCCGTGATGGAACCTTTGAACATCGGGACGCCTTGCCGTTTTTCGCGTTGCCCGCCAAGGCCCGCACGTTGTGTTGCACATATCACCTGAGCGCGTGCGGCCGACACAGCAAGCCTTGCTGTTGCCGCATGAGCATGCGAGCCGGAGGGCCAATAGGCTTGCACCAACCGCCGACGCACCCCTTAATAGAGGCACGAGCAATGGGCCGGAACCGAGCAGCGCGTCAGGATATTAGGCTGGACGGCGCTGGCCTGCAAGATGACACCCTTTGCGCCGCAACCGGCTCAATATCTGACGGCTAAATCCGGCCTCTGGCACCGACCGCAGGAAATGGACCGCGCATGGATTTTTCGACCTTCGACAGACGTGCGCCGCGCTCCGCGCCGAATCGCGCGTTGATCCCTCGCGCGTTAATGACGGCCCCATGCTTCAAGCGGGCGCGCGCGGTGGCCATGCCGCTCGCTTTGGTCTTGCTGATCGGCGCTCCCGCAGGCGCCGAACCGGCCGACAAACCGGTACCGGCGCCGATCCGCATGGAAAGCGCGCATATCGCCAAAATCGACGCGTTGCTGGCGCCCCTGCAAGAGTTGAAACCGAGCGAGGACGATGCGCGCCGCATTCGTGAGGCGGTTGAAGCCGTGCGCACGGCCAACATGGCGCGCTTTTCAACCCTGAAGACTGAGATCACCGATCCCGTCGCGCAGAAGCTCGTCGAGTGGGTCCGCTTGCGCAGCGGCTATGGCACGGCCGCCGAATATCGCGCCTTTCTCGACGCCAATCCGCTCTGGCCTGAACGCAGCATGATGGTTCAGCGTCTTGAAGAGGCGCTGTTCACGCAAGGCGGCAGCGCGCAATCGATCAAAGAGCATTTCAAGACCGCAACGCCGCAGACGGGGCTTGGCTATGCCGCGCTGGCCTCTGCCTATCTCGCCGAGGAAAACAAGGACGAAGCGCGCAAGAACGCCGTTACGGCGTGGCGCAGCTATTCCATACCGACGCTGCTCGAAACCGGCTTCCTCAAGCGTTTCGGCGATCTGCTGACGGAAGCCGACCACAAGTGGCGCTTCGATCGCATGACAACCGACGATGTGCGTTGGGCCGGAAATCGCAAGGATCGCGCCACCGTGGCGCGCCGCCTCATCCCGTTGCTGAGTGCCGCGGAGCAGAAGAAGGCGCAGGCGCGCCTCGCTGTCTTCAACAAGGCCGGCAACGCCAAGGCGCTGATGGACGCCATTCCAACCGCGGGCAATGAAACCGATTACGGCCTGCAGTTCCATCGCGCGCAGGTGTTGCGCAAGGCAGGGCGCGTCGAGGAAGCCGCCAAGATCGTCATGGCGCAACCGCGCGACGCCGAAAAAATCGCGCAACTCGACGAGTGGTGGGCCGAGCGGCGCGAACTCGCCTATGGCGCGCTCAAGGCCGGCAGACCGAAACTAGCCTACGAACTCGCCAAGGACGCCGGCGCCCTGTCGGTCAATCCGCTCAAAGAGCAGACATTCATGGCCGGCTGGATTGCGCTGCGCAATCTCAAGGACACCGATGCCGCCGAGCGCCATTTCAAGGATCTGGCGAAGGCCGCAGACGGGCCGTTGAGCCGGGCCAAGGCCGCCTATTGGCTGGGCCGGGTCGCGGAAGCGAAGTCGGATGACGCGGGCGCGCGCCAGCACTACACCAACGCCGCCAAGGAAGTGGATACCTTCCATGGTCAGCTTGCCATGCAGAAGCTCGAACCCGGCCGCTCGCGCTTCGATATCGCGCCGCCTGCCGATCCGACGGCGGCGCAGGTTGAGAATTTCCTCGCTGCCGATGCGGTGAAGGCCGTGGTCATCGCGCGCAAGGCTGGTCTCTCGCGCGATTACACGCGACCCTTCCTGACCTCACTGCGCATTGGCCTGCCGAGCGAAGCCGAAGCGGGCCTCATCGCCCATCTCGGCGAGATGATCGGTGACACGCAGATGGCGTTGCGGGTTGCGAAATCTGCGATTGCGCGCGGTCAGAACCTGCTGACCTACGGCTATCCCGTGCATCCGTTCCCGTCCTATACGCCACTGCGCAAGCCGCCAGAAACGGCGTTTCTGCTCGGCATCACGCGCCAGGAAACGGAGTTCGAACCGAAGACGATTTCGGGCGCGGGAGCCAAAGGCCTGATGCAGGTGATGACGATCACCGCCAACCACGTCTGCCGCGACCACAAGATCAAATGCGATATCCCGCGCCTGATGACCGACACGTCGTACAACGCGCGCATCGCGTCGGCTTACATCGCCGATCGCATGGACGAGTTCGGCGGCTCCTACGTGCTTGGCCTCGCCGGCTACAACGCCGGTCCGGGGCGCGCGCGGCAATGGATCCGCGAATTCGGCGATCCGCGCGATCCCAAGATCGATCCCATCGATTGGATCGAACGCATTCCGATCACCGAAACGCGCGAGTACGTGGCCAAGGTGCTGTCGAACATTCAGGTCTATCGGGCGCGTCTCGGCGAGGACGCGGCGCTGCGCATCGAAGACGATCTGAAGCGCGCGCGCGGCAACTTCAAAGTCCCAGCCGCCGATGCCGACAAGGACGAAACCGGCACGACGGGCGGCGACGACGCGCCGGCTGGCGAAAAGACCGATAACGACAAGTCCGATGGCGGCAAGGACGGCGGCCGGAGCAGCGGCAACGGGTGATCATTCCCCGGCCTTGCAACAGCGGCCGAAGCAGGGCACCAACCATGTGACGCGCGCCCTCATGCGGGGCGACCAGCGGATCGGCGACGATGTGAGCTTTCGAGGGCGGGCAATGGCGGTTGACGACGTGGCGCGGGCGCCGGCGGGGTTTAAGGAATTCAAGTTCACGACCCGCGACGGATTGCGGCTTTATGCGCGGCGCTATCCGGCACGCGTCAACATGGGCTTGCGCCCCGTGCTGTGCCTCGCCGGCCTGACGCGCAACAGCCGCGACTTCGATATCGTCGCGCGCGCACTCAGTTCCGATGCACGCGCCCCGCGTGAGGTTTTAACCGTCGACATGCGCGGCCGCGGCTTTTCCGAACACGACCGCGACTGGCGCAACTATGCAATCCCTGTCGAGATGCAGGATGTGCTCGATTTCATGACCATGGCCGAACTCGGCGATGCCGGCATCATCGGCACCTCGCGCGGCGGCCTCATCACCATGGTGATGGCGGCGGCACAGCCGGGCCGCCTCGGACCCGTGGTGCTGAATGATATCGGACCCGTCATCGAGAGCGACGGTCTGCTGCGCATTGCCGGATATGTTGGCCGCGTGCCCGCGCCGAAATCCTGGGGCGACGCCGCGCGCACCGTTCTTGAACTGACACGGCGCGATTTTCCGGCCCTCGGCGAAGCCGGCGCAGAAGCGCTTGCACGCCAGCTTTTCAACGAGAAGAACGGCAAACCCATCGCTGGCTACGACGCCAAGCTCTCGAAGTGCCTGTCCGTGCTCGATGGGCCGATCCCCGCGCTATGGCCGCAGTTCGACTGCCTGAAACGCGTTCCGGTAATGGTCATCAGGGGCAGCAATTCCGATCTCTTGTCGGACAAAACCATCGACGAGATGCAGCGCCGCCACCCGCGCTTCACGCGCCATCTGGTGCCGGGCGAAGGCCATGCGCCGCTGCTGTGGGATAGCGCGACAGTCGCCGCCATCGCTGCGTTTTTCGCCGGCACGGATCATGACCGGCGACACGCGGGCGCGCGCGCCGCGTAGGCACACCGACTTCAAAAGTACTATCAGCGCTGCAAACGCGCTTGCCCGACACGGGGCGCGCCAAGTGCGCCTCGGCCGAGCCGCGTCAGGCAAACTGGCGGCGAAGCCAATTAGCTGTCGCGGCTCGTTTCCACGTCGCCACGATCGACGCGGCGCGAGAATTCCGTCTGCCCGCCGCTCGACAGAATGCGCGCCTGCTCAACCCAGTTCTCGCGCTCGATGCGGCCCTTGAAGTCGAGCGTCTGGCTGATGCGGTCGATGTCACTGCTCGTCCAGTTGGCGATCTGCTCGTAGGTCGAAACGCCGGCGGCGTTGAGCCGCTTCTCGATCAGCACGCCGACGCCGCGAATGCGCTTCAGGTCGTCGCTCGGTCCGCTGCTGGCGGCACCCGACGACTGCCGCGCACGCCCCGTGACGATGCGGTCGGAGAGCTTGTTGCCCTTTTCCTTGATGGCATCCGAGAGGCGCGCCGGGCGCGAGATGTTCGGATCGGCGCGCGACATCGGCGAGATCGGCTCAATCGGACGGATGCCGCGCGTGACGCTGGCCGAGGCGGCAGCAATCGCCGCGGCGGCTGCAGCAGCCAGTTCAGACACAGACCGTTGCGGTCCGGACGATTTGACAGGAGTCGGAGCATCTGTTGGCGTTGCTGAGGCCGGGCTGGATGAAGCCGCTGGTGGCGATGCAGCAGGCGGCGCTGCGGCGACAGGCTTGGCAGCCGGCGTCGCAGCCACCGGCGCGGGGCTCGGCGCTGGCGGCGGTGGCGCGACCGGCTTTTGCGTGACGGGCGCGGCGGGCGGCGCCTGCGGCGCTGGTTGCGGTGCCGGCTGAGGTGCGGGCTGTGGCTTTACCTCGGCCTTCGGTGAGGCGCTGGACGCAGATGCTT
>JBOFCQ010000149.1:0-3946 GCA_051646145.1 Hyphomicrobium sp. | reverse complement strand
CGCGCGGCCTTGGCGCGGGCGGACCGTGCGTTCGAACGTGCAGTTGACTTGCGCGGCACAACCGTCGCCACGGGCTTGCCATTAGCATCGAGTGCCACCGCAGCAGTGGCGGCAGCGGCAGTCGCGTCCCCCGCATTCGACGGCTTGGCCGTCGATGCCGCTGTGGACCCAGATGGCATAGCGCCAACCGCACCCGCTGTCGCGGCAACTGCTGTCGCCGCAGGCACCGCCACTTGCGTGGACGCACCGCTTGCCGCGTTCGCGTGGCCTTTGCCGGCAGAAGGCGGCGGCACGGCAGCGACGGCTGGCGTCTTTGCCGGTGCCGGCCCGATATCGAGCGCTTCGGCAACCGCTATAACGTTTGCGTTCTCGCCAAGCTGCAACGACCCGTCGCGCGCGATCATGTAATAGCCGCCCGCCGATCCGACGATCTCGAAGCGGCGGCCATTGCCCCCGCGCGAGGGCAGCACTTCATCGACGGTCTTTTCGCCGCTGCGCAGTTGCCATTCCGCGAAGACGCGGCGCTTGTCGCGCAGGATTGTGAGACGGCCGGTCAACGCGGGCGGGCTTGTCAGCCAGACGCCGATGAGATCGCGGCGGTCAGCAAGCGCATGGGCGCGGAACCCTTCGACGTCCGCCGCCGTCAAGCCAAAGACAGCGATGCTCGTTGGCGCTTGCAGCGTCACCACGGCCCACGGCTTTTCGCTGAGCCCCATGGTCGGCAAATACATCAGCACGGCCTGCACCGATTGAGCGCCGGCCTTCTGGCGCGCGGCGACGGTGTCTGCCAGCGCCTGCAAGTGTGCGTCGTCGAGCCGTTTCGGGATGCGGATGCTGATGCGCTGCTGACCGGCCGCGCCATCGACGCTGACGACCGAGTACGCAGGTCCCGGCTTCGCAGCGGGCGTGTCGGCGGCCATCAGATTGCGCGCACCGCCCGCCAGCGCACAGGCCACGACAAGAGCGACCTTCAGCGAGACCGCGATCCGCGCATATCGGAACATTGTGCAACCTTTCCCAGGAGATCGGCGCGCCATCGCTGTTCGACAGAACACCGCTCAGAGCGAAATCAGGCCTAGCGAGTGTTTGGTTAACCAAAGGTTAAAAAGATGCATCGGCACCGCCGGAGTGGGCGGGCCGCGTGCTGGACGCAACATGACGCAACAGACGGGAACGCGCGGAGGCCGGTCGGCGGCCAGATGCCGTAACCGCCACGGGCGTGGCGATCAGCTACAGAAACACATGCAGGGGCAATGCGACGCTTACAACGCGACTAGGGGAGACGACTGAAGGCTAAGCGGAACGCGACACGTGACGCGCCAACGGCACCTTAAGGCGCCAGCGCATTGGCGGCGGCGGCCGGCGGCCGGTCCTCGATATCGCCTTCAACGGCAGTGCCGCCCTGGCGTCCATCGCGGCCGTAAATGTCGGGACGAAATTCGACGTGACCGGTCGAGGGTTCGGCCCAAGCCGTGATGTAGGCGAAATACACGGGCAACGGCCGCGTCAGATTGAGATCGAGAGCTTGCCCTGATTCGAGCACTTGCTGCACCCGGCCCGGCTGTTCCCAGCCGGTTTCATAGCGCGCAATCCACTCGGCGAGCTGGAAGACTTCCTGTACGCGCACGCACCCGGCGCTGAACGGCCGGCTGCGCTGCTCGAACAGCTTCTTCATCGGCGTGTCGTGCATGTAGACGCCATGCTCGTTGGCCATATCGAGACGGACGAGGCCAAGGGCGTTCTTATCGCCGGGGTCCTGCTTGAACTTGTAGCTCGCAACCTGCGGCGAATGCCAATCGATCTGCTGGCGGTCGAGTTCGGGCCCGTTGTAGCCGTTGAAAACGCGGATGAGCTCGTTTTCCAGGTATTCCGGCTCTTTCTGCAGGCGCGGCACTAGATCAAGCATGGCGACGCTGTCGGGCACGCGCCAGTAGGGGAAGAAGTTCAGCGCCTTGATGGTGGCGCGCACATCCGGCGTCTGGCGCTCCGGACGGCCGACGATGACGCGATGACGGAGCACCACCTCGTGGCGTTCAACCGCCTCGAGCTGGAATGCGGGCACGTTGACGAAGACGTAGCGATCTTCGATGCCGCCGTTCATCAGCGCGCGCAGGCGATCGTAATTGAGCTTCAACTGATCGAGGCGTTCGGCGGCGGTGATATTGAGCACCGGATAAACCGAGCGCTCGACGCGGCCCGTCGGCCTGATGCCATTGCGCAACTGGAAGCGGCGCAGACCGGCTTCCAGTTCGCTGTCGAATGTTTCGCTGTCGTAGTACTGGCCCTTTGACGGCATATCGCCTGAAATACGTAGCCGCTTGCGCAGCAGCGGCACGCGCGGATCTTCATCGCCCGAACGGATCATCTTGCCGACGGGCACCATCGGCCACCCGCCATTGGCGACGATCTTTTCATAGCGCTCGATGGCGGCGGAGATGGCGTCCAGCATGACGTCGCTACGCCAGGGCGTGGCATCGGGACGGATATCCTGCAGCGCTTCGACCTTGCGCTCGGGTTTGACCTCGGTGCTGTCCTGACCAGGCTGCCCGTTGAGCACGCCTTCCCACCACGCACCCTGCGCCCCTGCGTGCGAGGGGAGAGCGGTAACGGCGGAAATCCACGTTACGAGAACAAGCAGGACGGCTCCACCCCACCGGCCCAAAGCCAGCAGGGAGCCATCGTCACGACCGCACGAATTCATCATTCAATCAGCCCAGCTCATTTCCGCATCTCGAACAATAACGTAAGCGCGGCCCGCATCGTTTCAAGCGCTGCGTCCGACGCACGTGTTCGCTAAGTCCTACATCTCACGAGGGTTATGGCCAAACGGTGTCCAATTAGCAGTCGCGCCGATGCCGCACCACGTCAGCATTTGCAGGCCAGTGTTGCAGTTGTGTTGCACTTGGGCGCGCATGTCATAAAGCCGGGCAGCAAGGATGCGCGTGCATCGCGGGTGATGGCGCGCCGTACAGCCTACCGTGGGCGCGGCGACATATGGTCATAGCCGCCGAGCCCCAGGTCGATGGGCCGACCCGCGCCATCGCGGATAGTGACGCCCTGGCCTTCGACGAAGCGGCCGATTCGGCGTACGGGCGCCGCCATCGCCCTCACAGCCTCCTCGAACGCGGCAAGCTCGGCGTCGGCAACGGCGAACAGCACTTCGTAGTCATCGCCGCCGGCAACGACGGCACTGACGAACGCGGCATCGGCCGCGATGACGTGCCGGGCAGGCGGCGACAGCGGCAGATCGGCGAACGCGATGTCGATGGATGCCGTCCCTGCGAGGCGCCTCAGGTCTTTGCCAAGTCCATCGGAGACATCCATCGCCGCGACGGCAAACCGGCGCAGCAGCGCCACGAGTGCGACGCGCGGGTTGGGCCGCAGATACCGGCCGACGAGAAATGCGCGGTCGCCGCTCGCAAGATCATGCGCCAAGAGCGTGTGATCGCGATGCAGCGCCAGCCCCATGGCCGCATCGCCAAGCGTGCCCGACACATACGCATGATCGCCGGCTTGCACGGCACCCCGCCGGATGAAGGCGCCACGCGGCACGGTGCCGAGCGCTGTGATCGAGATCGACAGCGGCCCGCGCGTGCGGTCGGTATCGCCGCCGATGAGCGTACAGCCGAACGCGCGCTGCGCTTCGCCAAGGCCGTGCGCGAACGACGCCATCCAGCCGCGCTCGGGGGCGTCCGGAAAGGCCAGCGCCATGGTGTAGATCTTCGGCTCGGCGCCTTTGGCGATGAGATCGGAAACGTTCACCGCCAGCGCCTTCCAGGCGATGTCGTCGGCGCGATCGGTCGGAAAGAAGTGCACGCCGGCAATGATGGGATCGGTGGACGCCACGAGATCGTGGCCGGCCGGCACGGTGATCAGCGCCGCATCGTCGGCAAGCCCGAACGCGCCCGGATACCCGGCCGCCAGCGGCGCCAGATAGGTCTGGATC
>JBOFCQ010000148.1:0-8948 GCA_051646145.1 Hyphomicrobium sp. | reverse complement strand
GATTGACCGCGTCACTTTGGCTCGCTACCATCGCCCGACAAAAATCAAAAGCTCTGTCGGGGAGATCGAAATTCATGGGAGGCAAGACGCTCACGCGCGCCGATTTGGCGGAGGCGGTGGTTGAGAAAGTCGGGTTGCCGCGCAACGAGAGCCAGGATCTGGTGGAGCGCGTGCTTGACGAAATTTCCGGCACGCTCGCCGAGGGCGAGGCGGTGAAGCTGTCGTCGTTCGGATCGTTCGGCATCCGCCAGAAAGGCCAGCGCATCGGCCGTAACCCCAAGACCGGCAAGGAAGTACCGATCACGCCGCGGCGCGTGCTGGTGTTTCGCCCGTCGAACATCATGAAAGACCGCATCAACAAGGGTCAGGGCAAGCGCACCGACGATTGATCGCCACCAGAGGCGCCGAGACAGGGCGCGCTTTAGCGCGGCTCGCAGCAACGACGCCGGATTCGAGACTGCGGCACCGCCGTTGCGGCGGACAAAACTGGCGCCGCGCATGTCGACACTGTTCAGTCGCGACGCCGTCATGACGCTGCGATGACAGACGTGACCGTTTTCGATAGTGACTACGTTATGTTGCCATCTGGGCTTGGCCTTCTTTACGTCTGGCGGGCGCCAACATTTTTAATGCATCTTGGCGCGACAGCACGGCCCTGAAATTGTAAACTCGAATCCCGCTTCAGTGATTTGCGTTGCGTACGGGAGTTGTTTCGGCCCCGAAGATATCGGGTGCAGTGTGAATGACAGGCCTCAATTCAGAGGGCGAGGCTTTTGATGAACAAGGCGACAGAGGCATTCCGCACCATTGGCGAGGTTGCGGACGAACTCGACGTACCAAAACATGTGTTGCGGTTCTGGGAAGGAAAGTTTCCGCAGATCCGCCCGATGAAGCGCGGCGGTGGCCGGCGCTATTATCGCCCTGAGGATATGGAGCTGCTGCGCGGCATACGCCATCTGCTTCACGCTGAGGGCTACACCATCAAGGGTGTGCAGAAAATTCTGCGGACCAACGGCATCGACGCGGTCAAAACTGCGTCCGCGGCAGCCGCCGCCACGCGTGCCGACGGCAAGCGCCGTCCGCGCGCGGCGATAGCGTCAGGCGCCGCCAACAGTGTTGCTGCATCGGGCGCAAAGGCTGCGCCCGGCACGTTGCGGAGCGCCACTGACGGCGCGGCGGCCGTTGACGGCACGCGCTCCGTGCCAGCCAACACCAACAGCATAGCGGGCGGCCCGGCACTGGCCGGGCCGCCGTCGGCATCACGCGCGCGGGCGAAGCGGGGTGACGGCAGCGGCGCGCAACCGCAGTCGATCGCCGCGCTCGTGCGCGAACTCGAAGCGTGTCGCGATCTCCTGAAGGGGTGCCTCAGTGCCGCGAGCGTGCCGGCTGCGAAGGCGTCGGTGTCGCTTGGCGCGCCGCAGCGGGGTGTTGCAGCCGACGCTGGCGCGCGCCGCCGTTCGCGTGCCGACGGCGCTGTGTAATGCCGTCATCGGCTGATGAGATCACGCCGCCGCACGACGATGGGCACCGTTTCGAACTGTGGTCCATCGATCTCGCGCCCGGTGCGCCGGCGCTGGGCCTCATGGCGCAATTTTCCGATGTGATGTCCGAGGGCGAGCGCGCGCGGGCGGCGGCGATCATCGAACACGATGCCCGGCAGGCCTGGGCCGGAGCGCACATCGCGCTGCGCTTCATTCTGGAGCGCTGGATCGGCGCGCGCGCGTTGGCCGTGCCGTTCGCAATCTCAGAGCGAGGACGGCCGCAACTGGCAGACGGCGGTCCGGCATTCAGCCTGACGCATTCAGGAACGATGGCGCTGGTCGCGGTTGCGACGGCGGCGCATGTCGGCGTCGATGCCGAGGCCGTGCGCCCGGTACGCGTCAGCGCCGATCGGCGGCAGGCGCTCATCAATCTTGCGGTGCGCTTGGCCGAAGGCGCGGCTTTGCCGGATGGCGATGCCGATGCCGATGTGCGGTTCGCGCAAGCCTGGACGCGTCTCGAAGCATTTGCCAAAGCGGACGGCCGCGGGATTGGCCGCGTGCTCGAAGCGGCGCGGCGCGGCGGCGATGGGCTGGCGTTGGATCGTGCCGCGGGCTCAGCCGACGATGCCGCGCTTGTCGTGCGCGACGTGACAGTGCCGCGCGGCTATGTTGCGGCCGTGGCCGCATCGCGCATGCCGCCCGTTCTCACGCTGACGCCGTGGACGATGGCGCATCGCGATGCGTGAAATGCGGTAGGCCGCTAGTCGCTGACCTGCTCATTGCTCAACAACCACCCATGCACTCTCTGCCATTTGTCGCCACGGCAGGCGAAGTTCAGCAAGTGCGGCTTCTCTGATTGCAAATGGCCGTAGAATAATAACGCGTCACTTCCGGAAGGTTGGCGATCAGGCGATAGAGCCTCTGTTCGCCAAGTTCGCCACGCGTTTAAAATTTCTCGTTCCGCATCCACTATTTTCATGTCGGTTCTTCCTTGTCTCGCTTGCGACCGGTGCGCGTCGCCTGTTCCACAGTCGCAGGTCCCGGCATGACTGCTATCGATATTTGAACATGTTTCAGCTTGTGGAGCAGACTTGCTAACTGAACATTCTTCGATCGAGCTTCGAGTTGGAGCGCATAAATTTCGTCGCCGCTAATAGCGGTTCCCGGATCAGATTGGACGAATGATTGAATGTGATAATCTGCATTGTCGGGATCCGTGGCTGGTACACTTGCCGGTACGATCTTGCGCAACGTGTCTTCATTCAGTACGTCCTTGAGGCCCTCGCCAAACAGAACTTGATGCTTCGCAAAATCCGGCACGGCTCGAGTGGCCTCGATGTGTACGACGTCCATGTCGCTAAATGGCAGGTGGTAATCGTTAAAGTTTATGAATGGTCTTCTGTTTATCCGCATTTGGAGATGATAGTGCGGAAGCCGACCGCTTCTGGAATTCGGATGGCCCGCGTAGTCAGACTCGCCGCACGAAAATGACCACTCGGTCTCTTTGTAGCGAATAGTTGCCTCGAACAACTTGTTGCCTGAACCCTCTTCCGGCAGATCGTTGATGTTTCGCGCAAAGGCTGCGGTGTTCGCAACCCAGCGAAGGAAGCTCTGGAATTGAAAGAAGCCAAATTTTTCAGCTAGCGCTGGCAGATCGGATTTTCTAAACCCGTCCGGTTTGAGCAACCAGTGCAAACACGGCGTCGCGCGATCGAAGTACTTGAGTGGTTGAATGCAAAGATAACAATCGCCAGACTGAAACCTTTTTAGGAATTGGTCGTATTCGGCCTGGGCATGTTTGACCTGGCGCCGATTGCCGTCTGCCAGTTGTTCCGGCGTCAGCGCAGCGATGTATTTCGCAAAATCTTGGCCTTTGGCCTTCAGTTCGTCGCTCACGCCTAGCGATAATCTCCGTGGCTCACCAGAATGCTGAAATTTTATCGTCCGGATTCCCTGGGAAATGACGCGAGACTGACGATCGATTAATAGACAGTCAGTCGTATATTGGCAATCGGGGAGGGTGAGTGCTAAATTGAAGAAGCCTGCTTGACGGGCCCCGAGCTGTAGGGCACACCACGGCTTCAGTCCGCGACGGCTATTTTTCGCGTTATCGGTTGCTGACCGCTTTCCGGGTTAAAAACTCGGCATTGGGAACCCCTAGCCCATTGTATTTATTGGATTCGGAGCGTAGCGCAGCCTGGTTAGCGCACCAGTCTGGGGGACTGGGGGTCGGAGGTTCAAATCCTCTCGCTCCGACCAATTTTCTTTTATCGTTGAGTTCTGCCGGCGGCGTGCTTTTGGCGACGCTCGGCGCACGCATGTCCGCGGGCCCTGGCAACGAGCGCGCTCGTCTTTCCTACTCCTCTACCTCGCCATCGCGGTGACGAAGACGAAGCCGGCATAGCCGCTGCGGATTTGCTGCGGCACGATGCCGATGGGTTCGGCGGTCACGCTGTCGGCGTAGCGCGCGAGCACATCCGTCACGTCGTCGATTGAGACGGGCAACACGGGAAAGCGTCGGCCTGACACCTCGTAGCCGCCGGAGCGCACGAGGAACGCCGCGGCCAGCAGACCGCCGGGCTTCGCCGCGCCCGCGAAGGCCGCAACCGCGCGCTCGAATTCGTCGTGGCAGGCGGTCATCGATTCCGCGCAGAAGAACATCGTCGCCGCATCCCATCGCCCGCGCGGGAGATCGAAGATCGATCCCTGCACGATGCGTGTGCGTCGGCGGAGATCCGGCAGCGGGTCGGCGCACGTGTTTGGCATTGGTGTCGCGATCGGCGCGTCCGCCGCCGTCACGTCCGCGTCCGATACCGACGACGCGGGCGTGTCATAGCTCGCGCGCACGACGCGCCAGAAGTGCTGCCACTGCGGTCGCAACTGCGGCCGCGCCAGTTCGGCGTTCAACCACGCGACGTTGCTCTCGGAAAATTCCCACGCCGTCAGCCGTCGCGCACGCGGCAAGGCGGCGAGCAGCGGAATGAGATTGGGGCCGGTGCCGACATCGAGGCAATCGAGACCGTCTGCGGGTGCCGTCAGCGCGGCAAACGCGCGGACGGCGGAGGCGATGACGCGCTCGTCGTCGCGATGCGGCGTGCCGTAGTAATGCTGGAAATAGGCTTCGCTATCGAATGCGGCCCATGGAAACGCCGCGTTCGATGTGTCTTGCAATGGCGCGTGCAGCGATACCTGATCCGGCTTTGACGTCATGCCGCGTCCTCGGCGCCGCGTTTGTGATCCACGTCGGTGCTGATTGTGTCCGCCGTGCCGCCGGTGGTGGCGCGAACCGCAGCCTTCGGAAATGTTGGCACATACGTTTGCAGCAGCAGAACGAGTTGATCGACCTCGATCGGGCGTGAGAAATAATAGCCTTGCAGTTCGCTGCAGCCGAACGCGGTGATCGTGGTGGCTTCCTCTTCCGTCTCGACGCCCTCGGCGACGATGTCCATGCCGAGGCCCTTGCCGAGTGCAATGACCGACAGCACGATCTTGCGGAACTTCTCCGATTTCGACATGCCGGCAACGAACGCGCGGTCGATCTTGATCTTGTTGAAGCGGAAATTGCAGAGATAGGCGAGGCTCGAATAGCCAGTGCCGAAATCGTCGAGTGCGGTCAGGAAGCCCATGCGGTGGATGCCGTCGAGGATTTCCGTCGTGCGCTCTGAGGATTCCATCAGAACGCCTTCGGTGATCTCGAGGACGAATTGACAGGGATTGACGGCGTGCTCGGCGACCAGTCGGCGCAGCGTCGGTTCGAGTTCGGCTTGCCGGAACTGGATCGGCGACAGATTGACCGACACCTGCAATTGCGGCCAGCGATGCCAATCCTGCATGGCGCGCGCAAGCACCCACTCGCCGAGTGTCGGCATGAGACCGGCCTGCTCGGCGATCGGAATGAAGACGGCGGGTGAAATCTCGCCCTTGTCGGCATGGCGCCAGCGCAGCAATGCCTCGACACCGACGATGGCGCCTGTACGACTCGAGATGATCGGCTGATAGTTCAGCCGCAGTTGGCCGGCCGCCATGGCGTCGCGAAGATCGAGTTCGATCTGCCGTCGCTCTTCGACCTGGCGCCCCATGTCGGCGGAAAAGAAGGCGGCGCGGTTTCGCCCGCGGCTCTTGGCGTCATAGAGCGCGATGTCGGCGTGGCGCATCAATTCGTCGGCGTTGCAGCCATGCTCGGGCGCGATGGCGATGCCGGCGGAGGCGGTTGCGATGAGGCGGTGGCCGTGGACGTCGAACGGCTGCAGGAATGCGGCCGCGATGCGCTGAGCCAACGTCTCGCTGGTGGCCAGGTTCGGCACGACCCAGAGCACGGCGAATTCATCGCCGCCGTAGCGGGCCAGGAAATCGCCGCTGCGCATGCGGGCCTGCAGACGACGAGCGACGGCGCTGATCAATTCATCGCCGGCCTGATGTCCGAGCGTGTCGTTGACGTCCTTGAAGCGATCGATGTCGATATAGGCCACGACGACGCGCGCCTCGCCGTCGGGTGAGAGTTCCGTCAGGACGCGCGCCAGATGATCGGCAAAGTGACTGCGGTTGGCGAGGCCAGACAGCGCGTCATGGCGTGCGGCGTGGCGGGCGAGCGCCTCGCGTTCGGCAAGATCGTTGGATGTTCGGCGCAGACGATGCAGCATGCCGCCGGCGAGGATCGCAACCGCGAGCACGCCAAGGCCGACGAGCGGCAGGATGACGTTCAAGAGCACCTGTCCCGGCCGCTCGGTCGTCCACGTCAGATAGCCGCCGGCCGTGCCGTCGTCACCGATGAAGGGCTCGGAGACGACACCGGCTGCTTCCGATGGGATGCGGGTGAGCGCCAGGTCGTTGAGGATCAGCGAGCGGCCGATGACGTTGACGTACGCGTCGTCGATGTACGTCAGCGTCATGAGCACTTTGGGTGCGGCTTCCGCAAGAGACATGTCGACGTTCGGCGTAATGGTCATCGCCGCTGCAACAACAAAGCGGCCGTCGATGGCGATGATGTGCCCGGCCCAGCGGCCGATCTGCACGGGACCGCCAAGCGTCTTGTAGTTCGTTTGATCGGCGCCGAAAGCGTCAGGGCGCGGTGCAAGAACAGTCGTTTTGCCGGTGCGCACTTCGGCGACGATGGGCTGTAGGGCAGGCTGTCGCTCGGCATAGCTCGACAACGGTGCGCGCGCGCCGCCGGCGAAGGCATACAGCGGCTTGTCGCTGCCGTTGAGAATATACACCTCGTCGTGGCCGTAGGTTTCGGTCAGGAAGATACCGAAGTTGCTGTCGGCGAAATCCAGGTCGACAGCGGTGTCGGATATTTTGACGACGGACTCGTCCCACCACGCGACGCTCTTTTGTTCGTTGAGCGCCCGCGCGATGCCGAGGTTCAACGCGTTCTGCAGCAGCAAGCGTTCGCGCTCGGTGGCGCTGTTGTTGGATGTCATGCCGGCGAAGGCGATCACGCCGAGGAGAACAATGCCGGCGAGCGAAATGCCGGCGCCGGAGAGCCGCGACAGCCGCGGGAGATCGTCGGCTTGGACGCCTGAGGCCGTGCGGATAGCGGAAGGCCACATGATCAGATCCTTCGAAATAGGTGAACTTTTGGCACACGCGAAGATTGCTACGATGCTGGATGATTCGTTGATCTAGAGAGCTGGTTGCCATACTCAATTCACGCAGCGGGCAGCGCGATGACTGCATAAGTATCTGAAATAAAACATATAAATCTCATGCTCGATACCGCCTCCGCTATGGATGCACGCGTAAATTGTATTTTTTGTTGATGCACTAAACTTAATAGTTTAGCAACCTTTACGTGTAGTACGGCGCACGGCTGGTGGGGTCTGTGCGGCGTGCTGGCCATCAACCCGCATCAGCGAGAGAGCCCCATGACCGAGCTTGTCATTCGCACGCGCGCCGACAGCGCAGAGTTGAAGAAGGCAGCGGTTGCCATTGAGCAATCAGCTTGGAACGATCTGGGCTACCTCGGTTACACGCGCGCGCACTACGAGCTCTATGCTGAACTGCTCGACCTCTATGGCGACTACCAGTTGTGCCTCGTCGATCAGGCGACCGGCTATCCTGTTGCCGTTGCCAACTGCGTGCCGCTATGGCTTGACGGTGATGTCGATCTGCCGGCGGAAGGCTGGGACTGGGTGGTTGAGCAGGCGGCGCGCAGTCGTGCCGCGCCGCGTCACAATACGCTCGGCGCGCTCGCCATCTCCGTGCCGAAGTTGCACCGCGCCAAAGGGTATGCGCGCATGATGATCGCGGCGCTGCTTGATCTCGTCGCAGAAAAAGGCCTCGACCGCCTGATCGCGCCCGTGCGGCCGTCAGCAAAGGCGCGCCATCTGCATGTGCCGATCGCGACGTATGTCACGTGGACCGACGATCATGGCCGGTCTTACGATCCATGGCTGCGCAGCCATCTCGCGGCCGGCGGGCGCATCGTGAAGCCGTGCGAGCGATCGATGGTGGTGGAAGAGCCGCTCGGATTTTGGGAGACGTGGTCGAACCAGCGTTTCCTACAATCTGGCGCCTACGAGGTGTCGGGCGCACTCGTGCCGGTGCAGATCGACGTTGAGCGCCGGATCGGCCGTTACGAGGAACCCAACGTCTGGGTGACGTACCCGACCGATCGCCGCGCGCGTGCCGCAACTTCGCGACCGATGCAGGGTGTCGCCGCCCCGCGCGCGTAACGCGCGTCGCGCGACGGCACGTCAAAAGACTAGCGCGTGTGGCTCAGCGTCCGCGCGACGGCATCGCGCCAGCCCGCGTATTTGCGGGCGCGCTCGGCTTCCGCCATGCTTGGCTGGAAGCGACGATCGAGCGACCAGCTTTTGGCGAATTCGGCCGGCGCCGGATAAAATCCGGCGCGGTATCCGGCGAGATATGCCGCGCCGAGCGCCGTCGTCTCAAGGACTTTCGGCCGGTCGACGGGGCTCGCCAGAAGATCGGCCAGGCATTGCATGGTCCAATCGGACGCGACCATGCCGCCATCGACGCGCAGCACCGTTTCACGCGCAGCACCCCAGTCGGCGCGCATGGCGTCGACGAGATCGCGCGTCTGATAGCACACCGCTTCGAGAGCGGCGCGCGCGATTTCCTTCGGGCCTGTCCCGCGCGTGAGCCCGAACATGGCACCGCGACACTCCGCGTCCCAGTAGGGCGCGCCGAGACCGACGAACGCCGGCACAAGATAGACGTTCTGCGCCGGATCGGCTTCGTGCGCGAGCGCGCCCGATTGCGATGCGCTGTTGATGAGACCGAGGCCATCGCGCAGCCATTGCACGGCCGCGCCGGCGATGAAGATCGAACCTTCGAGCGCATACGACATCTTACCATCGATGACATAGGCGACGGTGGTCAGCAGACGGTTCTTTGAAAAGACCGGCGTCTCACCCGTGTTGAGCAGCGCGAAGCAGCCGGTGCCGTAGGTCGATTTGACCATGCCCGGCGTGAAGCACGCCTGACCGACGACGGCCGCCTGCT
>JBOFCQ010000132.1:0-15687 GCA_051646145.1 Hyphomicrobium sp. | reverse complement strand
CAGAACAATCCGACCGGCCTCGACATCAAGCAGCCGTCGGAAACCGTGCCGATGCATCCCTACGCCACGTCAAAGGACATCGTTGGCATGTTCGCCTTCCTGATCCTGTTCGCGTGGTTCGCGTTCTTCCTGCCGGATTATCTGGGGCACGCCGACAACTACAACGAAGCCAACCCGCTCGTGACGCCGCCGCACATCGTGCCGGAATGGTACTTCCTGCCGTTCTACGCCATCCTGCGTGCGTTCACCGGCTCGTTCCTCGGCATTCCGCTTGGCGCCTATGCCAAGCTGCTCGGCGTGCTGGCGATGTTCGCATCGATCCTCGTGCTGGCCTTCGCGCCCTGGCTCGATACCAGCCGCGTCCGCTCGACGAAGTACCGCCCGATCTATCGCTGGTTCTTCTGGCTGTTCGCCTTCACGTGCGTCGCCCTCGGCTATCTCGGCTCCAAGCCGGCTGAAGGCATCTACGTGTTCTGGGCGCAGATCTTCACTCTCTACTACTTTGCGCACTTCCTGGTGGTCATGCCGGTCGTCGGCCTGATGGAAACGCCGAAGCGCCTGCCGAATTCGATTACCGAAGCCGTGCTCGGCACGGACGCCCCTGTGGCCGCAACGGCAAAGGCTTGAGGTGACAGTCATGAACAATCGCATCAAAGCCTCACTCGCTGCCGCAACGCTCGCTGCAATCTCAGCGACGCCGCTGTTTGCCGCGACCGGCCACGGACCTGAAATCGTGCGCCAGACCTGGGCCTATTCAGGCTTCAAAGGTCAGCACGACAAGGCGCAGTTGCAACGTGGTTTCCAGGTCTACAAAGAAGTCTGTTCGCAGTGCCACGGCTTGAAGCGCGTCAACTTCCGCAATCTCGTACAGCCCGGCGGGCCTGAGTTTCCAGAAGAGGCCGTGAAAGAACTGGCCGCGAAGTGGCCGAACCAGATCTTTGAATTGAACGATGCCGGCGAAGCAGCGCGCACGATCAAGGACAAGGACGGCAAGGTTTCGGGTTTCGAGTACGTCAAGCGCCCGGCCAAGCTTTCAGACCCGATCCTCGGGCCCTATGCCAACGATGCGCAGGCGCGCGCTGGGCAGAACGGCGCATTGCCGCCGGATCTGTCGATCATCGCCAAGGCGCGCGGCGTCGAGCGTAACGTGAACTGGGTCGTGCACCCCTTCCTAATGCTCGGCGACATTCTGAACACCTACCAGGAAGGCGGCTCGGATTATCTCTACGCGCTGCTGACCGGCTACGTCGATCCGCCGGCCGAAATGAAGCTTGCAGACGGCATGAGTTACAACGCGGCATTCCCTGGTCATCAGTTGGCGATGCCGCCGCCGCTGTCGGACGATGTCGTGCCCTATCAGGACGGCACGCCGAAGAAGCTTGAAAACTACGCGCGCGACGTGACGGCGTTTCTCGCCTGGGCGGCGGACCCGACGCACGATCAGCGCAAGCGCATCGGCTGGCAGGTCATGCTGTATCTGATGATCACCACGCTGCTGCTGTACTTCGCCAAGAAGCGCGTGTGGAGCAGCATCAAGCATTGATCTCTCGCTGAGCGACGTCCATCCGACAAACAACAATGCAGATCAAAAAAGGCCCCTCGCGGGGCCTTTTTCATTTTGTGTTTTGAACACTCGTTCGCGCGGCTAGAGCCCTACGCTTTTGACAGCGTGTCGAGGTGCGCCATGACCTTGTCGAGCACCGGGCGCAACAGCGGTTCGACGCCCGGAATGGCAAGCACGCGCTCAATGGCGCCGCTAAGGCCCGGCATCATACCGCCGACGAGCGTTGCAAGGGAGGCCTTGCCATCCGCCGGCAGCGTGCCGGCTACAGACGCTGCGCCCTGGAGCTGCTTGGCCAACGCCTCCATGTCAGGGACCGCCGATTTCGCCGAGACTTCATCTTTGATGGTGCCGAGCGCTGCTGTCAGGCCCGAGAGCATCTTGGTGACGTCGCCCGTCAACGCCGCCGCAGGATTGGCGACCGGTGCCTCGGGCGCTGCTGTGCTGGCGGCCGGCGGCGCTGCGGGCGCCGACGTTTTCTCGACCGTCGTATTCGGATTGCAGCCGTAGGATGTCGCCAGATAGGCGATGCCAATACCGATCAGTGCCGGTAACAGCCAGCGCGGCAAGCCGCCACCGGATGACGGCGCGGCCGCACTGACGGGCGCTGCGGCCTTGGCGGCGCTGCCGATGCTGTCGAGGACGCCCGTTCCAGCAAGCAGATCGGAAAAGCCCGCGGGCATGGCGGCGGCGATGTTGTTCTTCTGGCTCGCGAGCAGATTGGCGAGGCCGCCCGCGTCGAGGCCGGATACCTTTTGCTGACCGGCGAGCGTGCCGAGCACGACGGGCGCCAGCATTCCAATGAGCGATGATCCCTTCGCGCCATCGATGCCCGCAAACTTGCCGACGGCGTTGGCAATGGCCGATGTCTGACCGCCGCCGAGCAGCGAACCAAGCGCGCCCATGCCGCCGTCGACGAGGCCTTTTTGGCCGGCGCCTCCGATGAGATTGCCGAGGTTGCCGAGCAGGCCAGGGTCCTGCTTGGCAAGTACATTCGAAAGCGTGCTGGCGCCGCCCGCGCGCGAGGCGCTGCCGGCAAGCGCGGCCAGGATCGCGGGCAGGGCCGCCGTGATCGCTTTGCCAACGAGGCCCTGATTGACGCCGAGGCTCGATGCGATGCGGCTGATGATGACGGGGCCGAGATACTGCATGGCCATGGAAACGAGGTTCATGATGCTGATTGCCTTTCGATGAGCGTCGCGGCTGAAGAGCCAGGATGAGCGCGCTGCCGGATCGCGCGGCGGAGGTGAACTCGGTCTGCATAATGAGCGTTCAAAGTGCAGCCGTACATTGTCGGATTAGTGTCGCAAATCGCAATTCAGTTGCGCTGGGGATCATCAAATGCACACTGGCGTTGCGGGCGGCCGAAACGTGCGAGGGCCGGCAAAAGCGTGCGGCTATAGGCCGGTTTCGCTCCATCGATCGACCATTCAATTCCAGTCCACACCGGCGCGGCGCGCCGACGGGCAAAGCGGCAAGGATCAGGCATGACCAAGACAGTTCTCGGCGTCATCGGCGGCAGCGGCGTCTATCATCTTCCCGGGTTGGAGGGTGCACGCTGGGAGCGTGTCGCGAGCCCATGGGGAGACGCGTCGGACGAAATCCTGTTTGCGGAGCTTGACGGTTTGCCGCTGCGCTTTCTGCCGCGGCATGGCCGGGGCCACAAAATCTCGCCGTCGCACATCAACTACCGCGCCAACATCGACTGCCTGAAGCGGGCGGGCGTGACGGATCTGATCTCGGTGTCGGCCTGCGGATCGCTGAAGAAGAAATACGTGCCCGGCCATTTCGTCATCGTCGATCAGTTCATCGACCGCACGTTCGCGCGTGAGAAATCGTTCTTCGGCGAAGGGTGCGTCGCGCACGTATCCGTTGCCGATCCGGTGAGCCCGCTGCTGGTCAAAGCCATCGAGAAAGCCGCCAAAGGCGAGAAGATCGAGCACCACACGGGCGGCACGTATCTCGTCATGGAAGGCCCGCAGTTCTCAACGCGGGCTGAAAGCGAGCTCTATCGCTCATGGGGCTGCGACGTCATTGGCATGACCAACATGCCGGAGGCGAAACTCGCGCGCGAAGCCGAGATCTGCTACGCGACCGTCGCCATGGTGACCGACTACGATTGCTGGCATGACGATCATGCCGCCGTCGATGTGGCGTCGATCCTGGCGGTGATGAAAGCCAACACGGAAAAGGCGCAGCGGCTGGTCATGCGTTTGGCGCGCGATTTCCCCCGTGAGCATCCGCTATGCCCGATCGGATCTGACCGTGCGCTCGAAGTGTCGATCATCACGCCGCAGGACGCGCGCGATCCAGCGTTGATGGCCAAGCTCGATGCGGTGATGCAACGGCTGAATATAGGGTGAGGGTGTCAGGCAACGGCGGGCACTATTCGTAGAAGGCGTAGACCTTCTTGGCCGGCTCCTGAACGTCCCAGGTGCCGGTGAAACCCGCGGGCGAGACGAAGGCATCGCCAGCCTTGAAGGTTCTGACCGAGCCGTCATCTCCCGTGACGACGAGAACGCCGGCCAGCAACTGGCAGAATTCACTTTCCGTGAAGACGACGCGCCATTTGCCGGGCTGGCATTCCCAGATGCCGGAATTGAAGCGCCCGTCGGTGCTTTGAAACAGATTGCGCGCGGTCTGCACGGGATTGCCGGACAGAATGCGATCGGCCGGCGGGGAGTAGGTTTCGCCGGGCGTGGACGCGGCAGCGAAATCGATCACGCCTTGAAATCCGGCTGGCGGCTTGGCCGTCGTCGACATGGGGCAGGCTCCGCGCTCGGTTGGTCTCAATCAGCCCTGAAAACCGATCAGGATTTTCAGTTTGATGAGTTCAGGGAACAGGCTCTGCAGCAGCGCGCCGAAGATCCACAGAACGGCCGTCAGCAGGATCAGTGCCGGAATGGCGGCCAGCACAGCCTTGAGGAAGAACCCCATCAGGTGGAAGAACGGCACGTCGAAGCGCCGCACGACGGCCGGGTAGGGCACGTCATAGACCAGCGTTTCCTCGCTGGCAGCGGATGTGGGCGCCGTTGAGCCGAGGTCGGCGGAGAGCTTCGGAGACGGAGCGCCCGCCATCGATCCGGAAACGCTGGCCGGCGCGGCCGACTTCGGGGCGGGCGTTGACAGCGACGGGGCGGCGGCCCGTTCGCGGGCTGCATTTTCGCGCGCCTGGCGCTCGCGGGCTTCTTTTTCGCGCCGGAACGTGCGCGGCAGGTCATCGGCCGGGTCGTCGCCAAGCGGCCCAAAATTGGGTTCTGACATCACCATTGGGCCTCCAGACAATGCAAATGACCCTGTTAGCGGTGTCATCTGCCGAATCAGTGTGTAGGTGCAAGAATGCTATGCCCTGTACCGGGCGCTCTTGGATATTGCTATTTTGCGCCGCGAATTTGACGGAAGGAAGCCCATGAAAGACTTCAAGAAGCTGATCCGGACGATTCCGGATTATCCCAAGCCCGGCATCATGTTCCGCGATGTCACCACACTGCTGTCGGATGCCCGCGGCTTCCGCAAGGCGATCAAGGCCATGGCCAAGCCTTTTGACGACGAGGAGATCGACGCGGTGGCCGGTATCGAAGCGCGCGGTTTCATCCTCGGCGGCGCCATTGCCGATCGCTTAGAATGCGGCTTCATCCCCATCCGCAAAAAAGGCAAGCTGCCGGCCAAGACCATTGGTCAGGAATACACGCTTGAATACGGCATCGACGTGATCGAGGTCCACGAGGATGCGATCAAGGAGGGCGCGCGCATTCTGATCGTCGACGACCTGATTGCAACCGGCGGCACGGCAGAGGCTGCGATCAAGCTCGTCAAGCGCACCGGCGGGGTTGTCGTCGGCGCGACGTTCCTCATCGATCTGCCGGACCTCGGCGGCGTGAAGCGCTTGCAGGAGCACGGCATCGCCAGCCACACGCTCGTCGCCTTCGAAGGGCACTGAGCCATGAGCGTGACGGCGCCGCAACTCGACGCTGAACGCATGGCCATCGCCATGTCGCGGATTGCGGCATGGCTGTCATCGCCCGATGCCGAACATGCCTGCCCGGCGTGCGAGACCTTGGGCGTCGTCATCTCAGACCATTCCGCGCGCCCCTACACCGAATGGTACGCCATCAAATGCAGTGCGTGCGGTCTTGATGCTATGGTGAGCGTGCCGCTCGGCCCGCCCGTCGTCGGTCAACTGGATTAATACTCGGGATAGGCACGGGCGGTCACGCCCTGTCGTCACACGTCAAACCGCGAGGACAGATGAAGCTCAACGGCAAAGCGATGCGAACGATCTGGGTCCGGCCCGATGGCTGGTCCGTCGAGATCATCGATCAGACGCGCTTGCCGCATCGCCTGGAAACCGTTGTGCTGAAGACCGCCGACGATGCCGCCTATGCGATCCAAGCCATGCTGGTGCGCGGCGCGCCGTTGATCGGCGTCACGGCTGCTTATGGGATGGCGCTCGCCATGCGCGCCGACGCATCGGACGCGGCCATGATCCAGACGGCAGCGTTCCTCGCCGAACAGCGCCCGACCGCCGTCAATCTGCGCTGGGCGTTGGCTGAAATGTGCCGCGCACTGCAACCGCTGTCGCCGGACGAGCGCGCCACCGCTGCCTATGCCAAAGCCGCGCGCATGGCCGATGACGATGTCGAAACGTGCCGCCGCATCGGCGCGCATGGACTGTCGGTCATTCGCGACATTGCCGCGCGCAAGGCGGGGCGGCCGGTCAATATCCTCACCCACTGCAACGCAGGCTGGCTGGCATGCGTCGACTGGGGCACGGCGACATCGCCGATCTATCAGGCGCACGATGCCGGCATTCCGCTTCATGTCTTCGTCGATGAGACGCGGCCGCGCAATCAGGGTGCGTCCCTGACGGCGTTCGAACTCGGTCAGCATCGTGTGCCCCACACACTGATCGTCGACAACGCGGGCGGACACTTCATGCAGCGGGGCGAAATCGATCTTTGCATCGTTGGCACAGACCGCGTGTCCGCCAACGGCGACGTCGCAAATAAGATTGGGACGTATCTGAAAGCGCTCGCCGCGCACGACAACGCCGTGCCGTTCTATGTCGCGCTGCCATCGTCGACCATCGACTGGTCGCTTGCCGAGGGCCGCGACATTCCGATCGAGGAGCGTTCCGAGGAGGAAGTTCTGCGCATCTCAGGACAGCTTGAAAGCGGCGCGATTGCATCGGTGGCCATTGCCGCCAAGGGTACGCGGGCACGCAATCCCGGCTTTGACGTGACGCCGGCACGCCTCGTCACCGGGTTCATGACCGAGCGCGGCATCGCGCCCGCATCCCGCGACGGGCTCGCCGCCCTTTTTCCAGAGCGCGTTGAGGCCGCGGCATGACGACAGCGGTGCCGCCGCATGATGTGACTTTGCGCGCTGATGTCGTCGCGACGGCGCGCGCCATGAGCACGAGCGGTCTTTCGTCAGGCCGGTCTGGCAACGTTTCGGCGCGCTGCGCAGGCGGTATGCTGATCACGCCGACGGGCCTCGCCTACGCGTCGATGACGGCAGACGATATCGCCTTCGTCGCAAACGACGGTAGCGTGCCCGCACAGCCTCGCCGACCGTCCAGCGAATGGCATTTCCACTTGGCGGCCTACGCCGCGCGGCCCGATTGCCAGGCCATCGTGCATACCCATTCCATGCACGCGACGGTATTGGCGTGCGCGCACAAGCCCATTCCGGCCTTCCACTACATGGTGGCCGTGGCTGGCGGCGCGGACATTCCGTGCGTGCCCTACGCCACATTCGGCACACCGGAACTCGCCCGGCATGTTGCGGCCGGGCTTACTGATCGCAACGCCTGTCTGATGGCCAATCACGGACAGATCGCCATCGCGCGCACGCTCGAAGGTGCGCTTGACCTCGCGCACGAGGTCGAGGTGCTCGCCGAGCAGTATTGTAAGGTGCTTGCGCTTGGCGCCGTGCATCTGATCGACGCCGCCGAAATGGCTGTCGTGGTCGAAAAATTCAAAACGTATGGTCAGCGCGCTGGCGGCAACGCGTAAACGCTGCCGCGTTGCCATGACGCTTGGCGCGCGGGCAGCGCGCCGCTGCGTTGCCGTGGTGCAGCCGCGCGTTATGTTGCGAGATGAGCGTGCTTGCGATCTTAAGGTGCTGGCGGCGCAAAGCTCTGGTTCGGCGTCGCGGGCTTTTTGTTCCACATCGGATCGTTGAGCAGCGGATCTTTCGATCCATCAGCCGGATTGGCCTCGGCGCGTCCGCCGCCGCACATGCCACTCGAGCCGCCAGCTTTACCGGCACCGCAACAGCCGCAGCAGCAGCCGGCCATCTTCATCTCCATCGGCGCTGCTGCTGATCCGGCCGCCGGCGCGCCTTTACCCATATCCATATTGGCATGCGGATCGGCTGCGGCGTTCGCATCTGCCGGAGCGGGCGTCTTGCCGGCCATATCTCCCATGCCGGACATGCCTTTCATGCCGCTCATACCCTTCATGCCGCCCATGCCGCACTGCATGCCGCCGGCCGGCGCACCCGCGCCTTGCGCTGGCGACGCCGCGGCGCCACCGCCGCACATGGCGGCCGCCGATGTCGATGTGAGGAGCAGGCTGACAAAAAACGCCGTTGCAATGGAGGTTTGAGCGCGCATGGGAATCTCCTCGATTGAAGCGCGACAGCACGCATCCGTCTGTCGGCGCGATGATCGTGCGCGTCAGACTAGGCCTTCTTCGCGGCGACGACAATCGGCAGCGCTCTATCAAACCTGGGCGTCTGGGTTGCGCCTAGTTCGCAAAGCGGAAGTGCATGACGTCGCCGTCCTTGACGACGTATTCCTTGCCTTCAAGGCGCATCTTGCCGGCGTCTTTTGCGCCGTTTTCGCCGCCGCCCGCCACGTAGTCGTCGTAGGCAATGGTTTCGGCGCGAATGAAGCCCTTTTCAAAGTCGGTATGGATGACGCCCGCCGCTTGCGGCGCCTTCGTGCCGCGCGTGATGGTCCAGGCGCGCGCTTCTTTCGGACCAACCGTGAAGTAGGTCACGAGGTCGAGCAATTCGTAGCCGGCGCGTATCAAGCGGTTAAGGCCCGCCTCTTCCAATCCCATTTCGGCGAGGAATGCGTCGCGGTCATCGGGCGCGAGACCTGCGAATTCGCTTTCGATCTTGGCCGAGATGACCACCGAAACGGCGCCTTCCGCCTTGGCGCGCTCTTGCACGTGGCGCGAATAGGCGTTGCCTTCGCTGGCGGACGCTTCATCGACGTTGCACACGTAGACGACGGGCTTCGATGTCAGAAGTTGCAGCGCTCGGAACGTCGCCATTTCGTCGGGCGCGATGTCGGCCATGCGCGCCGGCTTTCCTTCGCGCAGGAGCGGCAGGATCTTTTCCATGACGGCGAACTGGCCCTTGGCCTCCTTGTCGCCGGTCTTCGCCTTTTTCTCGGTTTGTGCCGCGCGCTTTTCAAGGCTCTCGAGATCGGCGAGCATCAATTCGGTTTCCACCGTATCGGCATCGGCAAGCGGATCGATGCGGTTCTCGACGTGCGTGATGTCATCGTCTTCAAAGCAGCGCAGCACGTAGGCGACGGCATCGACTTCGCGGATGTGCGACAGGAATTTGTTGCCGAGGCCCTCGCCTTTCGAAGCGCCGCGCACGAGGCCGGCGATGTCGACGAAGGTCAGGCGCGTTGGATTGATTTCCTTGCTGCCGGCAATGGCCGCGAGCTTGTCGAGCCGCGGATCGGGCACGCCGACTTCGCCAACGTTCGGCTCAATGGTGCAGAACGGATAGTTGGCGGCTTCCGCCGCAGCCGTCTGCGTCAGCGCATTGAACAGGGTCGATTTGCCGACGTTCGGCAGGCCGACGATGCCGCATTTGAAGCCCATGGCGATATGATCCGGAATGAGGGGCTGGAATAGAAAGAAGCCCCGTGACTAAGCCACGGGGCGCGCTTTGTGAAGCGGTTCGGAGGGCCGGCCCATGCGGCCCTTTCGCGGGATGCCGCGGCACGGGCGAACGTCGCTGAAGGCCACCCTTTACAAGGCTGTTTGCAGGGTTATTTGACGTAGCGCGACAAGGCAAAGCTCGAATAGCGCGACGGGCTCGGCAGGTTGGTCTTGTCGGACATGGCGACGTTCAAGGCTTCGCCGATGTTGGTGCCATCGTCGGCCTGTTTGACGGCGATGACGATGAACGGGCGCTGCCAGCTCGTATCGGCGTTCTCGCACTCAGCGCACGGTTCGAGATAGCGGCCGAGGTTCAGCGTCCACATCGGGATTTTTTCGTCGATCACTTCGCGCACCCAATCGCCGATGCGCTTGGCGCGGAGACCGCCGCGTTGAATTTCGCGCTCGATCTCGCCTTCCTGGCTGGCAAGGCCGACGGCGATCAGTTCGCGCGCGCGGCCGAGTCCTTCGCGCAGTTGCGGTGCCAGAACTTCGTTCTGAATATCTTCCGGCGTCAGCCGCGTTTCATCGCGCTCGAGTTCCGTTGTCGACCCGCGCACCCAGCCGTAATTCTTGGTCAGCACCACGACATCGAACAGCGCCCGCCGACCCTGGCGATCGGTACCTTCGATGGGGAACACCAGCGTGCGGTCATTCCAGCGCAGAACCGAGACGGTCGTCAGCCCACTCTTGTCCTTGTACTTGGACAGGATGGCATCCTTGACGACGAAGCCGAACACGCCGACGGCAAGCAGTGTTGCCAGCGAACCGATGATCACTTCGCCGCGCGATCCAAACAGCCGATAGAGCCAGTCGAACCATCCGCTGCGGCTGTGCAGCCGCTCGCCGTCCGCGAGAAGAGAGCGACGCTTGCCGCCATCCGCGTAGTCGTGGTCAACCTCAGCCATGCTTGGTCTCACTTCCCTGCACAAATTACGCTCGTCGGCCGGCCGGCTTGCGCTCGTTGGCGGGCCGCCGGCGTCAATCCGATTTTCTCGAGCCCAGCCACTTTTTCAAGTTCTCTGCCAGCGCAGATTGCCGTTTATTTGCCCGTTCGCCACTGGGGTGGCGCGTGTTAGCGCTGCCCTGCGCTTTTTTTGCGACATCCGGGCGTTCGGTGGGCTCAGGCACTGTCGCGCTTCTCGCCCGACGCGGCGCCGGATCGGGCGCCTCATTGTCTGAGGCCGTAAAACGGGCGACATCGGTCAGAAACCGCGCCTCGTCGCCAGCGGCCAGATACGGCACGGCGCGGGCGACGGCATCGAGCAGCGCCGTCAGCCAGGCGCGTTCCGACTTGGCGAAATCGTTGAGCACGTGATGGGTCACGGCATCCTTGTCGCCTGGATGGCCGATGCCGAGCCGGACGCGCGTATAGTCGTTTGTGACGTGCGCCGTGATCGAGCGCAGGCCGTTGTGGCCGGCATTGCCGCCGCCGATCTTGACCTTGACCTTGCCCGGCGCCAGATCGAGTTCATCGTGAAACACCACGAGATCGGCGGCTGTGAGTTTCAGAAAGCGGAGCGCTTCGCCGACGGAACGGCCGCTCTCGTTCATGAACGTCTCGGGCTTAAGCAGCGTCACGCGCGCGCCGTCGAGCGTTCCATCACAAACGAGGCCTTGGAATTTCTTGCGCCACGGGCTGAAGCCATGATGGGCTGCGATGACGTCCAGCGCCATGAAGCCGATGTTGTGGCGATTGGCTTGATACTTCGCGCCGGGATTGCCGAGACCTGCGAACAGTTTCATGGCGCGGGCGCCTCGTGGGCTGCGGCTGACGCACGTTTTTGATGCGCGTAACGGGAAGATAAAACTGGCGCGAGCCCGTTAGCTCGCGCCAGTTCGTGTGATCGTGCCTTACTTCTTGCCAGCGGGCTTCGCCGGCGCGCCCTTGCCGGCAGCGGCGGCAGGTGCGCCCTTGCCAGCAGCAGCGGCGGGAGCGGCCTTGCCGGCAGCAGCGGCCGGAGCGGCCTTGCCAGCGGCAGCAGCGGGAGCGGCAGCAGCGTCGCCGGCGGCTGCCGTTGCGCTGTCATCGCTATCGCCCTTGAGAGCGCCGGCAATGGTCGCGATGGTGAAGTCGCGGCCCTTGATGACCGGGCTGACGCCTTCCGGCAGCGGAATTGCCGAGATGTGGATCGCGCGGCCGATTTCGAGGCCTTCGAGGTTGGCTTCGAAGAATGCCGGGATCTGATTGTACGGGCAGTACACTTCAACGTCGTGGCGCACGATGTTGAGAACGCCGCCGCGCTTGAGGCCCGGAGACAGCGTTTCGTTGACGAAGCGCACAGCGACAGCAACGCGGATGATGCCATCCTTGCCGACGCGCTGGAAGTCGACATGCACCGGCGTATCGCGCACGGGATCGAGCTGCAGATCGCGCGCAAGCACGATGTGCTTCTTGCCATCGACATCGAGTTCGAATGCCGTCGATGTGAAGTGACCCTTGAGGTACTGCTTCCACAGCGCGTTGTATTCGATGGCGATCGTTTCGGGGGTCTGATTGTCGCCGTAAATGACGGCGGGCACATTTCCTTCGCGACGGGTCTGACGTGCGGCCCCCTTGCCTGCACGAGGACGCGCCGAAGCCTTGAGCGATGCAAGCCCAGACATGGCAGTTCTCCGTGTTTTGGGGTTGCCGGACGAGGTCCGGACAACCAAAAAAGCCGCTAGCCGGCCTCCAAGGGTGCCGGGCGGCGTCTCATAAGTGTTCATGAGATGGCGGGCTTATACCGTGGCGCTGCAATATCTGCAACTGACGCGCGCCGCCGGCAGTATGGCCTCGCCGTGGCGTGTTGATGCGCTCGAACGCCGGTATTCGTCAATCATTTCAACATTTATGAGCGCATTTGAGCATGGCGGGATGCGAAATGGCGCTAGGCCCTTCAGCCAGGGCGCGATAAGATTGCCTGCGAGACGCGCCCGTTGGCCCCGCGCGGACCTTGCGCTCCGACGGCTGACGCCGCCACGAGCGGCAAGGCGCGCGTTTGCGGGTCAATTCACATGTAAGGCAGGCTACCCATGACGGCGAAGCGGCGCAGTGCGGCCGACCAGGACAAGATCGTGGTTAAGGCGCTGCGCGACGTCGGGCGGCCGGTGAGCGCCTATGAATTAATCCATCAATTGCGCGACAAGGGCGTGACCGCGCCGCCGACAGTCTACCGCGCGCTTAACCGGCTGATCGAGGACGGGCTGGCGCATCGGCTGGAATCGCTCAACGCGTTTGTCGCCTGCAACCATCCCCACCATCATCAGAGCAAGGCCGTCTTCGCCATCTGCAACGATTGCGGCGTGGTCTCGGAGTTCGATTGCGCGCCAGCCGAGCAACAGCTTGTCGGCTGGGCTCAGAAGAGCCGCTTCGACATTCAGTCGATGACGCTGGAACTGCGCGGACGCTGTGCGACGTGCTCAGATGCAGCCAGTGTGCAGGTCGCAAGCGCCGCGCCGAACGCCGACGCGTCCTCGTAACGGCAACCGAACGATCGTGCGCCACCAGCGTACCGTTTGACCGGGCACCGTTCCCAAGTCGTCGGCTCGCTAGAAATTGAGACCTAGCGCCTCGCTCAGGAAATCGCCCGCCGTCTCGGCTTTGCGCGGTTTGCCGCCGGTCGCGTTCGCCACCGGGACGGGCGCTTTCGGATTGAAGCGCGGCTGCGGCGGCGCCAGATGATCGCGACCCTTGTTGATCTTCGTCCACTGGCCGTCGAGGGCCTGCGTGATGCGGCGCTCATGTCCGTAGATATCGCCGAATGCGCGCTGCTTGCCGTCGTCGCTGATCCACGCGGTGAAGTATGTCAGATGGATCGGGATGCGCTTGTCGATCTGGACTTCGTTGTTCAGCGGTCCTGAACGGATCAACTCGGCAACCTTGGCTTTGTCCCAGCCCTTGTCTTCCATCAGCACGATTTCGGCCAGTTCGACAGGATTTTTGACGCGCAGGCAGCCGTGGCTCAGCGTGCGCTGCGTCGAGCGGAACATCCACTTGTCGGGCGTGTCGTGCATGAAAATCGTGTGCTGGCTTGGGAACGAAAACTTGACGACGCCGAGCACGCTGGCGCCGCCCGGCGGCTGCAACACGTGGTAATTGCGGATGTCCTCGCGGCTCCAGTCGAGGTGCCGCCAATCGACGGGCTTGCCGCCCTCCTTGGTGACGAGCGACAGACCGTGCTGGCGCATCAACCCGCCGCCGCGACGCAGGCTTGGCCACAACTCATGCACCATGATGCTTTCCGGCACGCGCCATTGCGGGCGCAGCACGACGTGCTTCAAGGGCCGCGAGAAAATCGACGACTGCTTGTCGAGCATGCCGGCCACGATCTTCTCGGAGCGGACAATGCGGCCGTCCTTGTACACGTACTGCATGAACTCCGGCACGTTGTTGAGGACGTGCATGTCGCCCATGTCGGGCGACATCCAGCGCCACTGCTCCATGTTGGTGCGCAGACGCTTGGCCGTCGTCGACAGCGGCTTTCCATTGGCGATGGCGGCAGCCCCGCCCAATGTTTCGAATGCATTGCGCAGCTTGACGTATTGCGGATGCTGCGGGTTCAATCCTTCAAGATACGCGCCGACATCGCTGGCACTGGCGAGGCCGGCCAGAACCTCTGCCGGTGCGACGAGCTGCGGGCGCCGGTCGAGATTGGAGTTGAGCATCTCCGACGGCTTCATGATGCGGCCGCCGCGCGCGTGGCGGGCATAGAGCAGGGCCTTCGTCGACAGCGCCACTTCGAGGCGGGCGAGATCGTCCATCGAGCGATCGGCGGCTTGCAGCGTCGCGGCGACCGGCGTTGAAAGTGCGAATGCTGCAGGGTCCAGCGCATGACGGCCGGCCGCTTTGAACAGCGCGACCGCGGCCTCCGCTTTGCCATTGGGTGACGTGCCGTCAATCCACAGCGGCTTGCCGCCGGTCTGCCGGTAGAACGTGTCGAGCGCCGCGCGTTCGCTGGCCTCTACTTCGATGACGGCGGGATGCCGCGTATCGTCGTCGCTCGGCGGACTTGCGGGCTGGCTGTCGAGGGCCGCCTGGATGGCACTCAGCAACGGATCGGGACGCGTGTCGGCGACGACAGCCGGCGGTGTGCTCGCAGCGCTTTCCGTTTGCGCGTCGGGCGCGGCCGCAGATTCGCTTTCGGCACCTGCGGCGGGCATCAGGCTCAGGAAAATCGCAAATAAAAACAGTGATGCTCGCTGCATTCGTCGATCCCGGTCGCACACGCGCACAATATGATGCGCAATCTACCCGCTTGCCGCCGAAGGGGCAAATCCGTCGGCGGGACAGGCGATTGATGCGGGCGATGATGTGGCGCGCGTGCCCTCGCTGCCTGGCGTGCACCCGGGTGCGCGGCAGCCTTTGAGCCTTGTTGCGGTGCGGAGCAATTTTCCCGGATCGAGCGACGCAGCGGCGGCACGGCAAACTTGCGGTCTCCACCAAATGGCGGCGCGCCAGCACTGGAATTACCGGCTATACAGATCGCTCGCATCACGTCGCATTCAGGGGTTCCATGCAGGCCGAAAAGAGCACGACCAACGCGAGCGAAGGCACGCTTGCGCGCCTCGCATTGCGGTTCACGAACTTCGCCGAGCGCTGGTTCCCCGATGCGTTTGTCTTTGTCGCGATCGCCGTGGTCATCGTTGCCGCCGCCGCCTTGGCGAACGGCGCGCCGGCTGGCGATGTGGCCAAGGCGTTCGGTGATGGCTACTGGACCCTCATCACCTTCACCATGCAGATGGCGTTGATGGTGATCGGCGGCTATGTGGTGGCGACGTCGCCGCCGGTCGCGCGCTTCATCGATTGGCTGGCATCGTTTCCCTCGAGCGGGCGCGGCGCCGTTGCCTTCATTGCCGCTGTTGCGATGCTCGTATCGCTGCTGAGCTGGGCCATGAGCTTGACGTTCGGCGGCCTGTTGGTGCGCGCCTGCGCCCGTCGGCGCGATCTGGTCATGGACTATCGCGCGGCAGGCGCCGCCGCCTATCTCGGCCTCGGCGCCACCTGGGCGCTCGGCATCAGTTCATCCGCCGCGCAATTGCAGGCCAATCCGGCCAGCCTGCCGAAATCGATCCTCGCCATCACCGGCGTCATTCCGCTGACCGAGACGATTTTCCTCTGGCAGTCGGGCCTGCTGATGGTGCTGATTTTCCTGATGACGCTCGCCATCGCCTGGGCTTCGGCGCCGTCTCCCGATTGCGCCATCACCGCGGAAAAGCTTGACGTCGATGTCATCG
>JBOFCQ010000056.1:0-2384 GCA_051646145.1 Hyphomicrobium sp. | reverse complement strand
ACGACCAGCCCGAGCAACACGTAGCCGGCAGGGTCCAGCCATCCGCTGCCGATCAGGCGCTGCAATTCGACCGTGGTGACCGCGCCGCCGCCGAGCAGTTCCATGATCGCAGGCATGGTCAGAAAAACGAGCATGGCGCACGCTGCGCCGACGATGCCGGCCTTGATGCCGAGTCGCAGGAAATGCTTCTCGAATTCGCGGGCAATGAAGCGGTCGGTGGCGCCGACGAAGTGCAGCACTTCGACGATGTCGCGGTTCGACGCCATGGCGCTCTTCGTCGCCGAAACGATGACGGCCGTGGTCGCTGCCGCAACGAGGATCAGGATCGCGATGCCACCGAGCGCGAACGAGCCGGTGACGGCGCGGATCTGCTGCTGCCAGCGGCGATGATCGTCGAGCGTCGCGCCCTTGAACTTGGCGCTGAGCGCCGTGCCGACGGCACTGAGATCCGCCGGCGCATTGCGGTCGATCTCGATGGCGATGAGACGCGGTACGGGCAAAGATTTCAAAGCTTCGGACGATCCGAGCCACGGCTCGAGCAATGCCGCTGAGTCTGTCAGATTGAGCGGCCGGGCCCGTTTGATGCCGGGCTGCGTTTCGAGAAACGCGGCCACTTCATTGACGACCGGCTCGATGTCTTTCGAACCGTCGTGCTCGACCTGCACCGTCACTTCGCTGGCAATATCGCGCAGCCACGCATCGGCGGATTGCTTGATCATCCACACGGCGCCGGCCGTCAGGCAGGCGAGGAAGCACATGATTGCAATCACGAGCGTCAAAGACCGGCCCGTGACCGAGCCCGGCGGCACCACCGGCGCGGTCGTCTTCATCTTGCGGCCGCGGTCGCTGTCGTCGCGCGAGGGCGCGTACATCTCACGCGGCGCGTCTTCGAGGGCTGGGCCCTGCAGCGATGCCGATGGATTGCGCGGCGGTTCGCTTGCGGTCTGCGCGACGTAGGGCGCGTTGCGATGCGCCTGTTGCGCTGGGTTTGGCGCCATGCCGCCGCCCGAAAGGCCCGCGCCATAGGGATTGGACTGCATGCCGCCGCCGCCGGAGCGATCCGCGCCGCCGGGCATGGGCTGCTGATTTTGAAGGCCGGGGGCGCCAGGACCGCCTGGGCCACCAAGTCCGCCAGGACCACCCGGTGCGCCCGTGACAGGCCCTGTCACCGGACCCGTTACGGGTTCGCCGTAGGGGTCCCATTCGCGCGGTGGCGCCGGCATCTGCGGGCGTCCGGTATATCGGTCAGATGATCCGGACATGGCCCTTGTGCACCTCGATGCGCGGCGCCTTGAACTGCCGCATCAATTGATGATCGTGGGTCGCGATGACGACCGACGTGCCCAGACGATTGAGTTCAACGAACAAACGCAGCAGCCGGCGTGCCATCTGCGGGTCGACGTTGCCGGTCGGCTCGTCGGCCAAAAGCACTTCCGGTTTGCCGATGACGGCGCGGGCGATGGCCGCGCGCTGCTTTTCTCCGCCCGAGAGCACGGAAGGGTTGGCATACATGCGGTCGCCCAGTCCGACCCACTGCAACAGGTCCGTCACATCCTCGCGATAGTCGGCCGGCTTCTTGCCAACGACTTGTAGCGGAAGAGCGACGTTTTCCCAAACCGTCAGATGGTCGAGAAGGCGGAAATCCTGGAAAACGATGCCGATGCGGCGGCGTAGTTCGGCGCGCTTCTGCGGTGTCACGCGGCTCACGTCGTCGTTGAACATGAAAACCTGGCCGCGCGTCGGGTGCAGCGACATGAACAGCATACGCAGCAACGACGTTTTGCCGGCGCCGCTCTCGCCATGCAAAAAGTGGAACGAGCCGGGCCGCAAATGAAAGTTAACGTCGGCGAGAATTTCAGGGCCCCGATCGTACTTCAAGGCGACATTGTTCAAACGAATCACTGCAGCGTCATCCGCGCATGAGAGAGAAGAGATTGAGACCTGACCCGGCCCGACGTGCTGGTATAGTCACGACATGAGCCTTGCGATCAATCGATTAGGATTGTGGCGGGCTCGTGTACATGACTTTGCGGGTTTCTCCCCATTCCCGCCACGCCAGACGTGTCGCATCGGCAACGCGTCTTATCCCAGGAAATTGCCATGACCGCCACTCGCACAGAAAATCCAATCGAAGTTCTTTTCTCCGCCGAAGACATTGCCCATCGGCTCGACAGCCTCTCGCAGGAGATTGCCGCCGCCGAAGTCACCAATCTGCTTGTTATTCCAATACTCAAAGGGTCATTCGTGTTCGCCGCCGATCTCATCCGCGCGCTGAACCGCGCCGGTCTTGCCCCTGAGGTCGATTTCCTGACGCTGTCCAGCTACAAGAAAAGCCGTAACTCGTCCGGCCAAGTGTCGATCCTGCGCGACCTCGATCTCGAAGT
>JBOFCQ010000037.1:0-2490 GCA_051646145.1 Hyphomicrobium sp. | reverse complement strand
GCTTCGAGTTCGACCAACTCCTTGAGCGACAGGTTATCGACATTGAACGCCGATACTTTTTTCGATTTTGCTTTCACGCGATATACCTCTTGCGACGAATTCCAGTAGACATACCCAACAATAGCCAGTCTCGCATCCGCTTTTTATCGCGCCGCGTCACTTTGTTGGTCAAATAAGTTAAAGTTCTGAATTTGAATGGCAGCTATTCGCTGCGTAAGGCCTCGATCGGGTTCAACCCCGCCGCGCGCCGCGCCGGAAAAAATCCGAAGAAGATGCCCGTCGCCGCCGCAGCCCCCATCGCCATGGCGATGACGGACGGCGAGATCACCACCGGCCATTTGGCGACAATGGCGATGATGCCCGACGCACCGACACCAAGCGCGATGCCGAGCAATCCTCCAATCAGACACAACGCCACGGCTTCAACGAGAAATTGTCGCATGATATCGCGCCGCCGGCCGCCGACGGCCATGCGCAGTCCGATTTCGCGCGTACGCTCCGTCACCGACACCAGCATGATGTTCATGATGCCGATACCGCCGACGAGCAGTGAAATCGCCGACGTGGCGCCGAGCAAATAGCTCATCGTGCTCAGCACTTCCGTGCGCGCCTTCATGAATTCGGCGAGATTGCGCACGTTGAAATCATCTTCGGCGCCGGGTTGAATTCGACGCTTGGCGCGCAATTGCGTTTCGATTTCTTCCTGCGCGTCTTTCAAATCGGTGTCTGAGGCGAACTTGATATAAAGCTGGCCCACTTGATCATTCGTTGTCTGACTTTTTCCGATGATCTGATTGCGCGCCGTCGTCATCGGCAGCAGAACGACGTCGTCCTGATCACGCCCGAAACTGGACGGGCCCTTCAATCCGAGAACACCGATCACCTGGAACGGCGCATTCTTGACCCGTATCGTCGCCCCGACCGGGTCCTCGCCCTGAAAGAGCTGCTTGACCACGGTCTGCCCGAGCAGCGCCACCTTGGCCGTCGAGCGCACATCCTGAAGCGTCATGTCACGACCGGAAATGATCGGCCAATCGCGCACGGACGCGTAGTCGGCATGGATGCCGCTGAGCGTCGTCGTCCAGTTGGCATTGCCGTTGACCACGGCGCCCGAGCCGTTCAACTGCCCCGAAACCGCAACCACGCCCGAGACCTTGTCGCGCAGCAGCGCCATGTCGCTTTCCGACAGCGGCCGATCCGTGCCCGCACCCGCCGCGCGGCCCATGACGCGGCTTGAGCCGGAGAACACGACCAGCATGTTGGAGCCAAGCGACGCGATCTGCTTTTCGACTTCGCTGCGGGCCCCTGATCCGACCGCGACCAGAATGATCACCGAGGCAATGCCGATGATGATGCCAAGCGTGGTCAGGATCGAGCGCAGAAGGTTGGCGCGCAGCGCCGTCAGAGCGACGCCGAAGCAATCAAGAAGGCTCATGCGTGCCTCCCGCGCTGCGCCGCGGCGTGGCATTGCGCACGTCGTCGACGATGCGTCCGTCGCGGAAGACGATGCGTCGGCTCGCCCAATCGGCGATGTCGGGCTCGTGCGTCACGATGATGACCGTGATGCCGGAATCGTTCAGCGCCGCGAAAAGACCCATGATCTCTTCCGACGTCTTGCTGTCGAGCGCGCCCGTCGGCTCGTCGGCGAGCAGGATTTTCGGGTTATTGACGAGCGCGCGCGCAATCGCGACGCGCTGCTGCTGTCCGCCGGAAAGCTGGCGCGGATGATGATCGAGGCGCGTGCCAAGTCCGACCTGCTCGAGGCGCTGGCGTGCGCGCGCCTCTGCATCTGCGGGGCGCGGGTGGGCGTACAGCAGCGGCAGCATCACCTGGCGCAGCGCCGGCGTGCGCGCCAGCAGATTGAACTGCTGGAAGACGAAACCGATGGTGCTGTTTCTGAGATCAGCGAGCGCGTCGGTCGACATCTTCGCGATGTCGTCGCCGTCGATGAGAAGTCGTCCCGACGTTGGCACATCCAGGGCGCCAATGAGGTTCATCATGGTCGACTTGCCCGAGCCCGACGCACCCATGATGGCCACGAACTCGCCCTCGGCGATTTCAAGCGACACGCCATCGAGTGCGCGAACGGTTTGTTCGCCCATCGTGTAGACTTTGGTCAAGTCTTCAGCCCGCAACAACACGCGCGCCGACGCTGTCCGCGGCGCAGCCGACTTGGCCGTCGCGCGTTCAACCGTCTCGGTGCTGGCTGCCGGCGCTGTCTCGGCAATGAGCGTCATTTCTTGGCGTCGCGGACGCGCAGCACCACGCGCTCGCCCTCGTTTAGCTGTCCGCTCGCAATCTCGGTGAATTGATCGTCGGAGATGCCGAGCCGCACGAAGCGGCGATCGAGCTGGCCTTTATCATCGAGCACGAAGAGCCCGCCGGCCTTCGTCGTTTCGCGGCCATGCTTCCACTTGTCGAACAGCGGGCGTTGCGCTTCCGAAAGCAGCGGGGCAAGCGTGCGTTCTATCGCCGACTGCATGCGCTGGC
>JBOFCQ010000069.1:0-5608 GCA_051646145.1 Hyphomicrobium sp. | reverse complement strand
TCGAGTGTCGTCTTGAGCGTGCCGTCGGTGCGTGAAATCTGCACGCGGTCTTCCGCGAATGCGGCCTCATAGGATGTCGGCGCTTGACCGGCCGGCTGTAGCCCGACCGACCACATGGCCCCCGACTGCTTATCGCGTACGTAGAAATAAGAGCCGAGGTTATCGAGCGTCGGATCGGCTTGCCAGCGCGTCACTGCCAGGCCTTTCCAGCGGATGACGCCCGAGCCTGCCGCCGTCGTCAGAACATTGAGGCGGCCATTACCGACGACGTGGCTGTCAGGTGTCGGCCCACTCGGCGAAACGATCCGGCGTACGGCCGAAAGTTCGACATCGTCATCATCTGCGCGGACCTTGGTCAGCGTTGCGCGCGGCGCTTCCTTGGGCACGAGGCGCGGCGCGCGTTCCTGCAGCAGCAGTTCGGCTGCCTGCACCATCGGTGCGGCGTGGAAATAGCGCGCGATGACCTTGTCGAGCACCGTGTTGGCGAGCGCCGCGATCGTCATGCCCTGATGGTGCGCCATGTAGGCTTTGATCACTGTCTTGTTCTCGCGATCAGCCACACGCGTCGGCGTGAAGTCGATGGCTTCATAAAAGCCGTAGTGGCCGCGGGCGCCGATGCTTGTCAGCGCCTCGAAATTGGCCGCCGCCGCGTTCGGCGCCACCATGCTCGCCAGCGCCGTGGCGTAGGGCGCGATGACAAGGCTTTCGGCGAGGCCGCGTTTCAGGCCGAGCTCGGCCACGCCGAAACTCGAATACTGATAGGTGAATTCGAGGTCGCGCGCGTTGAAGGCCGATTCCGAAACACCCCATGGTACGCCGTTGGCCGCGCCATGCCGGCGATGCGCGTCAACGGCGGCGCGCGTTGTCATGCCGAGCAGGCTTTCCGGCGACGTCAGCGTCACCAGATCGGGCATCAGATATTCGAACATCGAACCCGACCAGGAACTGAGAACCGTCGTGCCGCCGATCGGCAACAGCGTGCGGCCGAGCCGGAACCAATGGCGCGTGCGCAGTTCGCCCTTGGCGATGGCGACGAAGCTGGCGAGGCGCGCCTCGGAGGCGAGGAGGTCGTAACAGCTCTCGTCCAGCTTGCCCTGATCGACGGAGTAGCCGATGGACAGCAACTCGCGATCGGGATCGATGAGGCACGAGAAGTTCATGGCCATGGCCATCGCGTCGGCCGTGGCGGCAATCGCGTCGAGGCGGCGCTGCAACATGCGTCGGCCGTCGGCGTCGGTCGCGGCGAAGTGACGATGATCGTCGGCACACCGGGCGATCGCGCGCGCCCACTCGGCGGCGTCAGGGGCGCTTGCCGTGTGCTCGAGGTGCTCGGCGAGATCCAACGCCAGGCGGCTGATCTGTGCAAGATCTGGCAGCGCCGTGCTGGATTGATCTGGCGCCTGCCGGCCGGCTGCAACGTCGAGCAATGTCTCAATCGCGCCGACGGTGCCAGTGGCGCGGTCATCGTCATCGGCGAGCGACGCTTTCAACAGTGACAGAGCATCGCGAATGCCGTCCGCCGCCAGGTTCGACGATCCGGCCTGCATCGCCCACGCCCGGCAGGCGCAGGCAACCGCGATCAGATGCCCCGCCAGATTGCCGCTGTCGACCGATGACACATAGCGCGGCTCCAGCACGGCGCGCGTTTGCGTATCGTACCAATTGTAGAAATGGCCGTTGTGGCGTTCGAGACGACCGAGCGCGCGCAGCGTTTGCTCGAGCCTGTCGGATGCCTCGCGGACCGAAATCCAACCGAACTCGCGCGCCGCAACGGTGCTCAGCAAATATAGCCCGATGTTGGTCGGCGATGTGCGATGCGCGACGACGGGATTTGGCTCCTCCTGAAAATTATCAGGGGGCAGAAAATGATCGTCCGCCGTCACAAACGTCTCGAAGAAGCGCCACGTGCGCCGCGCCGTCAATCTGAGGTCGCGCTGATGGCGGTCGCTTAAGTCCTCTCGCACCGGCCCGGCCGAGCGGAAGCTGACCCATCGCGCAATCGCCGGCGCTGAGATCCACAGCGCGCCAACGACAAGCGCCACCGGCCAGCCGCCTGAACCAAAGAGGAGGGGCGCGGCGAGCGCTGCCACCCCGATGACGATGCTGCCCGCCATGCGTGTTGCGTACGCGCGTGTCGAGGCGGCGGCCATGGATTTCGCCTGCGCCGCTGTCGTCCACTCGAGCAGATGTTTCCGGCTGATGACCATGCGATAGAGCGTGCGGATAATCGCGTCGCTCATGGCGTAGGCCCGGTCGGCCGCCAGAACGAGATGCAACGTGGATTGCGCGGCGGCGAGGCGCGCGTCGGAAACCAGTGCCGCTGCGCGGCTTGCAAGCGTGGTGTCGCTGTCGGTGTTGGCGAGGCCCGTGACGATGGCCAGGAATGTCGGCACGCCGATTGTGATGGCGATGAATCCAGTCCAGATCAGCGCTGCATGAAGGCCGAGCATCCAGCCGATGGCGAGCGCTACGACGACCGCTATCGGCGTCAGGGAGCGGCGCAGATTGTCGAGCAGCTTCCAGCGGCCGAGCGGCGAAAGCAGATCGCGCGGCGATCGTGGCGTCGCCATCGGGTGCCCGGCGCGCCCGGTCAAGATCCAGGGAAGAAGCTGCCAGTCGCCGCGCACCCAGCGATGGTCGCGCGAGCGGGCGACGTCGTAGCGCGAGGGAAATTCTTCAACGACTTCGATGTCGGTTGCGAGCCCGGCGCGAACGTAGATGCCTTCCAGAAGATCATGGCTGAGCACGGCGTTTTCCGGAAAGCGCCCGGCGGTCGACGCTTCGAACGCGTCGATGTCGTAGATGCCCTTGCCGGCGAACGAACCTTCTCCGAACAGATCCTGATAGACGTCGGACACGGCGCCCGCATAAGGATCGATGCCGCCGCCGGTCGAGAACAGGGCTTGATAGAGCGATGCATCATGCTCGGCCGGCAGGCTGGCGCTGACACGCGGCTGCAGCAGTCCGTAACCGTCGATAATGCGTCCGCTGGCGGTGTCGAAGTCCGGTCTGTTCAACGGGTGCAGCATTTTGCCGATCATGCGGCGCGCGGCGTCGCGCGGCAGGCGCGTGTCGGCATCGAGCGTGATGACGTAGCGGATGTCGCGTGGGGTGGCGATGCTGCCGCGTTCGTCGGCGATGAAGCTGGTGTCGGTTGCGCCGCGCAGGAGGTGATTGAGTTCGCTCAGCTTGCCGCGCTTGCGTTCCCATCCCATCCATCGGTCTTGACTAGGGTTCCACAAGCGGCGGCGATGCAGGATGTAGAAGCGCGCGTCGTCGCCGCCATCGATACGGTGCGCGCGGTTAAGCGTTGCGATGGACGCGCGCGCATAGTCGAGCAGCGCGTCATCGTCGCCGCGCTTTTCCGTTGCGCTGTCGGTCCAGTCAGAAAGTAGCGCGTAGAAAACGTTGTCCTGCTGGGTTGCGAGGTGATGCGTTTCAAGGCGCATCACCAACTCGTCGATGCCCTCTCGCGACGAGATGAGGCTTGGAATGACAACCAGCGTGCGCGCGTCGTCGGGAACACCGTTCGTCAATCGGAGACCAGGGATGATTTGCGGGCGCACCTCGTGCGTGATCGCCTGATTGACGACGGCGATCGCCAGATCGATGGCTGGCAACAGACCGGCGAACGTCAGCAACGTCAGCATGGCGGGCGACACACCCTGGCCCGCAAGTGCCAGTATGGGCAGGCTCAAAATGACGACGGTCAGCAACACGATGCTGGCAACGTATCCGGGCAAACCGCCGCGCTGGGCGACGATGGCCGGCAAGTCGCGTGCCTGGCGTTTGAAGCCGATGGCATGTTCGAGACGCTGACGCCCTTTCCCGAGAAGATAGGCGCCGGGGTCGCTGCCTTTGGCGCCTGCCGGTGACGACGTCGCTAATGTGACGGCTTGCCGTGCAATTTCGACTTCCGACAAGGGCGAGCGTCGCGCCAAGTCTTCGATGACGGTGCGATAGGCATTGCGCGTTGGAAAATCCATCGCGTGATAGGGCTCATAGGCACCGAGTTCCTTGTCGACATGACTGACGCTTTCGAAGAAATCGGCCCAGTCCACATCCGGCATGACGCGCATGCTGCGAATGATCTGGCGCACGGTGATATTCGTCGCGCCAATGCTGTGATGCTCGCGCCGCACAATATCAGCGGGCCGCGTATCGTGGCGGGCAAGTTCTGCGCGCAACCAGTCGCTGGCGTGCTTGGCATCATCGCCCGCATCGCCAAGTCGATGCAGCATCTGGACGACGAATGCCGGGCGGATCGCGCCTGTCGCAGCATCGATCAGCGGCGACGGTTGCGCTTGAAGTTTCGAGAAATCGTGATGGCGCAGGATGTCGTCAGCCGCGGTATCGGCTTCGTGCCGTTGCTCGCGGCTGACCACGATGCGGCGCGCGGCGCGCCGCAGGTTCTCGATAAGAACAAGGCGAACGGTGATCGGTAACGCCCATAGTTCGCCAATCGTCAGAGGCGTGACACGCTGATAGGCCGTGACGAAAGCCTCGAGAAGCGTGCAATCAAACCGGCTGTCGGTATGCGCGACGAAAGCCCATGCAACGCCAAGAATACGCGGATAGCCGGCAAACGGGCCGGAGATGAGCTTCGGCAACGTTTGATAGAATGCGGGCGGGAGGTTGCGGCGGATGTCGCGCAAGAGTTCTTCGACAACGTGCGAACTGTTGACGAGCCACTCGGCCGCGGGCGATACGGCTTTTCCGTCCGCGATCGCCGTTGCAATGACGCGATGGGCCGACAGCAGCACCGCTTCATTGTCAGCGAGGCGGCGGTGCAAATCGACGACATGCGGCGGCTTTAGGGCACTGTCAGGTTTGGCATCTTGCGCGCGGGCTAAGCTTTCTGCGTGTTCCTCGAAACGCTCACGCGAAAAGACTTCCTCGCGAATGGCGTCCTCTGAGTTCCATGGTGCAGACTGATACTCTGGCCGAAGCCACCCCCGCCACGACTGCAAACCAACACTCCTTATGTGATGCGATCAACGCCTGCTGCCGTCGATGTCATCGCTGCCGATGGCGAACCGAAACGCGCGGCGAACGTTTCGCCAAAACGGTGCGGACACGTCGTCAACGTGCGCGCTGATGAGCGCAATCATTCGCACTCGCTTCCGACGCGGTAGCAAGAGTATAACGCACAGCAACAAAGAAAGTTCCGCAGTTGCGAAACGTGGTATGGTGCAGTGTTCTCGCTAAGCGCACTCCTGGACGCGTTCCAGGATCACAACACGCCATCGCAGGGTTGCAACTTTGCGCGCATTCGTCGCGCGGCGTTGGAACTTTGCGGTGACGATGAGCGTTTGTTTGCCGACACAATTCAATGAATCTATTTTTCCGTGAGGTGCTGGATGGGCAAGTCAACCCACTACGCCGCGATCTTTGCCGTGTTCGCGACGCTCTATGCTATCCTTGGGTTCTGGGGCGGTGCCGGCAGTGCGGCGCCCATCGCTAAAGCGTTGTTCTGGGCGGCAACAGGTGTTGTCGCCATATGCGTGACGGGTGCCATCGTGCGTCGTATCGCGTAAACATATTATCGTCTTCGTGTGCACGAGCGCGGCTGACTGAACCTGCGGGAGACGCAATCACAGGTGGCGGA
>JBOFCQ010000401.1:0-2354 GCA_051646145.1 Hyphomicrobium sp. | reverse complement strand
GCGGTTCTGTTGGCCATCGGCCGTCGCGGTACGCCGCGCCGTCTCAACGTGCCGGGAGAAGAGTTGCCGAAAGTCATGTACCGGCTCGTCGATCCGGAACAGTTTCGCGGTCGCCATGTGCTGGTCGTCGGCGGTGGCGATAGCGCGTTGGAAGCGGCGGCAAGCCTCGCCGACGAAGCCGGCACAACGGTGACCCTGTCCTATCGCAATGCCGCCTTTGCGCGCGCCAAAGCCAAAAATCGCGAGCGTGTCGAGGCGGCGCGTGCTTCCGGCAGGATCACCGTGATGTTCGAATCCGCTGTAACACGCATCGATCATGATCGCGTCGCCATGCGCTATGAGGGGCAAGATGCCGTTCTGCCGAATGACGTCGTGATTGTATGCGCCGGCGGCATCGTACCCACCGATTTCCTGAAAGGCATGGGCATAGAGATCGAGACCAAATATGGAACAGCTTAAGCGGATAGCGCATCGCGCGCTGACGGTCACGGCGTGTCTGTCGCTTCTTAGCGTCGTCGCGGGTCATGCCTGTGCTGCGGACAAGAGTTCGTTTGAGCGCGATGTGTCGTCGGCGGTTCGATCCGGCAACTTTGCAAAGGCGGCGACGCTGCTGGAAGCGCGGGCCAACGCCGGCGACGGGGAAGCCCAGTATCAGTTGGCGGCGCTGTATCGGTCTGGACGTATAACAGGGCGCGATGAAAGTGCCGCGTTCAAATGGATGCGCGCCGCGGCGCAAGGCGGACACGTCAAGGCGCAGTTCAATCTTGCAAAGATGTATCTCGCCGGACGCGGCACGACCGCCGATCGCAGTGCGGCGATATCGTGGTTAGTGAAGGCGTCTGAGGCCGGAAACGCCGACGCCACTAAACTGCTGTTAGATGTGCGCGCGGCGCCGGCTAAGCCTGAAAAGAAAGACGCTGCGACCAAGCGTGCCGCCGCACAAAAGACGCCGAGCAATGCAGATAGCGCCGCGCCGCCCAAGGTCGTTGCAGCACTTGGCGGGCCGGACACGGATCGCGGGGGGCGCGCGGCATTGCACGAAGCGGCGTGGCGCGGTCAGACGCGCAGCATCACGGCCGCCATCGCAGCCGGCGCAAACGTCGATGCGCCAGATCGCGACGGAAATACGCCGCTGATGTTGTCCGCGATGGGCGGCCATGCGGAAACGGTTGATGCGCTGCTTGGCGCCGGCGCGAAGCCTGATGTGACGAACGCCAATGGTGACAGCGCCCTCATGCTTGCGGTCACAAAGCAGAAGACGGCCGTCATCGCGCGCTTGCTCGCCCGCAACGCGGATGTGCGCATCCGCAACAAGATGGGTGCCGGTCTCATCGATGTTGCGGTCGGCAATTGTAACGCTGCCATCGTCAAGATGGTGATGAAGGCTGGAGCCGAGCCGACGCGCATCACGGAAACCGGCGAGACCACGTTCATGCGCGCCGCATCGGCATGCAACGGTGACGTCATCGCCGTTCTAGCGCCTGTGCGAGCTGGGCTGAATGCCATGGATGCCAACGGCCGGACGGCGCTATGGCATGCCGCAGATCACGCCAATGTTGCCGCGCTTAGCGCATTACTGAAGCTTGGCGCCGATGCGTCGGTCGCGGACACATCGGGTGAAACGGGCCTGATGCGCGCCATCGCTCGTGGTGTCGATCAGGCCGTCGCGGCGCTTCTGCCGGTCGGCGGCAACATCGATCGGCAATCGTCGGGCGGCAATAACGCTCTGATACTGGCCGCGCGCATCGGCAACGCGCGGATCGTCAGCGCCGTTCTCGCGACGAAGCCGTCGCTGGATCTGCGCAACGCGCAAGGGTACACGGCGCTGATGATGGCGACCCGCGAGGGTCATCAGGCGGTTGTCGATCAGCTTATCGCGGCCGGGGCCAGCAAAGGGTTGCGCAACAAGAAGCGCGAAACCGCGCATGATATCGCCTTGGCCATGGGACACAGCGCGCTCGCAGAGATTTTGAAGTAAGCGGGCGCTGACTGTGCCGACTTGCGCCACAGCTCAATCATGCAGTCGTTTCTGATACTGCCTGTGCCGTGCAAGTCTTCAGTGGTCGTGCGCGTTGCTCTTCGGCAGAAGTTTCAGAACCGGCGCTGGCCATTTGAGATGATGCTGGTGCTCGGGCGCGCCCGTCTCATGCCACGTCATCTGACCCTTTTCGCAATCCTGCGTCACAGTGAAAGCGAGCGTCTGATCAGGCTTGAGTTCTTCGGCAATGAAGGCGTTGACGACGAACTCGTCGTAGAAGTCGTCCGGCAGCGAGCCGCCGGACCACACGATGCGCTTGACGCCCTCTGACAGCATCTTGCCGTGATAGAATTTGTAAGCCTGAGCGTAGGGAGCT
>JBOFCQ010000400.1:0-1975 GCA_051646145.1 Hyphomicrobium sp. | reverse complement strand
CGCAGTGACCGGCAAAACGCTGGCCCTTGCGCTGGGGCGGCCGTTTCTCGCCATCAATCATCTGGAAGCGCACGCACTGACGGCCGGGCTGACCGATGGCCTGAAGCCGCCCTATCTGATGTTCCTGGTGTCCGGCGGGCATACGCAACTCTTGTGGGTGGCGGACGTCGGGCGCTATCAGCGGCTGGCAACAACGATAGATGATGCGCTGGGCGAAGCCTTCGACAAGACGGCAAAGTTGCTAGGCCTGCCGATGCCGGGCGGCCCGCACGTCGAACGGGCGGCGGCGCGCGGCGATCCGAAGCGTTTTGCCTTGCCGCGCCCCATGCTCGGCCGTGCCGAACCGCATTTTTCATTTGCCGGATTGAAGACCGCCGTCCGCCACGCCGCCAAGTCGGTGGAGCCCTTGTCAGATGGCGATGTCGATGATCTCTGCGCCAGCTTTCAGCAAGCCGTATCGGACGCCGTTGCGGACCGGGTGCGGCTCGCCATGTTGGCGGTGCGCGATCGCTATCCGGACGGACGAGACCGGCCCTTCGTGGTCGCGGGCGGGGTTGCGGCCAACGCGGCGCTCAAGGCGGCGTTGGCGCATACCGCGAGCGCCCACGGCTACCGCCTCATCGCACCGCCGCCGGCCTTGTGCGGCGACAACGGCGCCATGATCGCCTGGGCCGGTGCGGAACGCTTGGCGCTGGGCCTGATCGACACGCTCGACAGTCCCGCCCGCCCGCGCTGGCCGCTCGATCCCGATGCGCCGCCAGCCATCGGAGCCGGCGTGAAAGCATAAGCTGTGCACGCCGGGAGGTGTCAGACCACGACGAGCCACCACGATATGCTAGCTTGCCGCGACATGATCAGGAGAGGCCGCGACTTTGAACATTGACACCATCAGCGTCATCGGCGCGGGGGCATGGGGAACGGCCCTTGCGCACGCGCTGGCCCAGGCTGGCCGTAAGGTCATGCTCTGGGCGCGCGAGGCCGACGTGGCCGAGGATATCAACCTTCGCCACGTCAACCGCCAGTTTCTGCCGGGTATCGACCTTCATCACGACGTCGGCGCGACCGGCGATCTGGCCGTCGCGGCCCGGTCGGATTGCATTTTGATGGTCGTGCCGGCGCAGCATGTGCGGTCCGTGTCGCGTCAGCTCGCGCCGCATCTCCGGTCGGGGCAGCCCGTCGTCATGTGCGCCAAGGGTATCGAGCAGGATACCGGCAAGCTGATGGGCGACGTCATTGGCGAGGCGTTGCCGGATGTGACGCTCGCCGTGCTGTCGGGTCCAAGCTTCGCTGCCGATGTGGCGCGCGGCCTGCCGGCTGCGTTGACGCTGGCGTGCCGCTCGGAAGCGACGGGCAAGGCGCTGACCACGGCGCTGTCATCGCGGCAGATGCGGCTTTACTGGTCGAGCGATATCGTCGGCGCCGAACTGGGGGGCGCGGTGAAAAACGTGCTCGCCATCGCGGCCGGTATCGTCGCGGGGCGTGAACTCGGCGCCAGCGCCCATGCGGCCCTCGTAACGCGCGGCTTTGCCGAACTGCGCCGCTTCAGCGAGGCGCTCGGCGCGCGCCCCGAAACGATGATGGGACTGGCCGGGCTCGGCGATCTCATACTGACATGCGGCAGCCCGCAGTCGCGCAACATGTCGCTTGGCCGGCAACTGGCCGAGGGCCGGTCTCTGGCCGACATCCTTGGCGCGCGCACTGCCGTCACCGAGGGCGTGCACACCGTTTCAGCGGTCGTGCGGCTGGCACGCGCCCAAGGCATCGACATGCCGATCTCGGAAGCGGTCGACGCCATCATCAGCGGCCGTATTACGGTCGATGACGCCATCGTCGGGCTGATGCAGCGCCCGTTGAAATCAGAAGATTGAAGGCGTCACGTTGCGACGGTGAGCCAAGGCAAGAGCAGTATGGCAACGAAACCCAAATCCCCCGCGCGCGCCGCGCCCAAGCCCATCGTGTCGACGGGGTATTGGCT
>JBOFCQ010000385.1:0-4548 GCA_051646145.1 Hyphomicrobium sp. | reverse complement strand
ATGCGATGCGCCGTCACGTCGAGCGTGAGCTGGCGCGGGCGCGCGCGCGCGGCGCCAATCGTCTCGGCCAGAAACCGATCGACGTTGCGGCTCTCCTGCATCAGCTCATCGCGGTGATTGAAGGCCTGCCGCGCGAGCGAACACTCCAGTGGGATGTCGATCTGCCAGACCAATTGCTGTTCGGCGTCGATGCCGACGACTTCAACAACATTGCCGGGAACTTGCTCGAAAACGCAGGAAAATGGGCGAAATCGCGCGTTCTCGTCGCGGGGGCGCGGCGCGCCGATGGCATCGAGCTCGTTGTTGAGGATGACGGCGCGGGTATCCCCGAAGACGAGCACGAGCGCGTTCTGCGGCGCGGCGAGCGTGCTGATACCACGGTCGCAGGCTCGGGGCTCGGCCTTGCCATCGTCAACGATCTCGTCGTGATTTACGGCGGCGCGTTTACCTTGGGACAGAGCCGTTTTGGCGGACTTTCCGCGCGTGTGATGCTGCCCGATCATGCGGCGACGGCCACCGCGTGAACGGCCGGCAGGCCTCCCTTTCAATCTGACAGACGTCTGACAACGCGCGCCCGTGTGGTGTCAGGAAGCCCTGGCTAGTGTTCGCTTGTCTCGACGAACAGAGACGACGCAAACCCCGGAGCCTGCCTCGTGTTTTTTGGGGGGGCTCCGGATCAAAATGGTCAAGGGAGAATTGCCATGAAGATCGCAGGATTTCCGGTCGCCAAGTCTGTCACCATAGCCCGCCGCACCCGCACGCGCGGCCGCACGCGTGGTCGGACGCGCACGCGTCGCTAATCCTCTGCCCTGCGCAGACGGCATAGGGCGCGGTGCGCATGCGTATCGCGCCTCAATGGCTTTCCCATCCACAACCGATGCTGACGCGTCACGCGGGACATCTCCGACTATGACAGTCCATGCCCTCATCATGCGGTTCCTGCCGTATACCGCGCGCGTTCGTACCGATGCGGTGATTGCCGCGCTGCTCGTGCTGCTGGCGCCACTCGTTGCCGCGGGCCTGCTGTGGTCGTTCAAGGTGCTTATCGATGAGGTGTTGATCGCTGGGCATACGGACATGCTCGCAACGTTGGCGCTGATCTATGTCGCGGCGACGCTCGCCAAGATGGCCATCGGTTACGCGTCACAGATATATGAAGCCCGCGTCGTCGAAGCCCTCGTGCAGGCGCTGCGCGGAGATCTCTATAGTCATGTGCTGTCGCTGTCGCCGGGATCACTCGACACTGAGGCGACCGGCGATGTGCTGGCGCGCTTGCAGGGCGACACCGATCGCACCGAGTATCTGATTTTCACCGGCCCGCTCGCCGTTGCGGCGGATGGGGCGGCGGCACTCGTTTTCATCGCCGTTCTCGTCGCGCTCGACTGGCGGTTGGCGGCGCTGGTTCTGGTGGCGCTTCCGGTTATCGTTGCCGTCGTGCAGCGCCTATCGCCGCTCGTGCGCCAGACCTCGCGCTTGGCGCGTCGCGCTGAATCGCTGTGGATGGCGCTGGCCGAAGAGCGGCTTTCCGCGCGCGCGCTCGTGCAGGCGTTCGCGATGGAAACCGACGAAGGCCGCGCGTTTCGCCGTCGCTGCGGCCGCGTGCGCCGGATGCAGATCGTATCGGCGACCCTGCAAGCGCGCCAGGCTGTCCTCGTCGAGGCGGCGGTTGCCCTTGCAGGGCTTGCCGTGCTGGCGCTCAGTGCGCGGCTGATTGGCGCCGGCCAACTGACGGTCGGCACGCTCATCGCACTAATCGGTGCCGTCGGGTCGCTCAATTATCCGGTGCGGGCGCTCGCCAAATCCGCGGGACGTTTCCAGAGCGCGGCCGCCGGCGCGCAGCGCGTTGCAGCACTTCTCGATCGCCCGAGCCGCGTTCAGGATCGCCCAGGCGCTCGTATGCTCAACTTCGTGCGCGGAAACATTTCGTTCCGTAACGTGTCGTTCGCCTACGATGGCCGTGCCGGCATCGTGCACGATGTGTCGCTCGATATCACGGCCGGCGAAACACTGGCGCTGGTCGGCCCGAGCGGCAGCGGAAAATCATCGCTGCTGCGCTTGCTGATGCGCCAGTACGACGTCGATCGCGGCGCGGTCCTCATCGACGGCCATGACGTGCGAACGCTGAAGCGAGATGTCCTTCGTCACGCCATAGCGCCGGTATTCCAGGATGCGCTTGTTCTCAACGGATCGATCGAGAGAAACATCGCCTATGGCGCGACGGGCGCCACGCGGTCTGACATCTCGCGCGCGGCCGCGGCGGCAGCGATTGATGTTTCGGCACTCTACACGGACGGACTTCGCACGACTGTCGGCGTCAATGGTCATCGCCTCTCCGGCGGTCAGCGCCAGCGCGTAGCTTTGGCGCGCGCGCTGATCAAGCAGGCGCCGATCCTGCTGCTTGATGAAGCAACCGCTGGCATCGATAGCGAAACGGAAGAGCACATCAGCAAGGCGCTCGATCAACTGGCGGGGCGGTGCACGACGCTGATCGTGGCGCATCGCCTGTCGACCGTGCGCCGCGTCGACAGGGTGGCGGTGCTCGACGGCGGACGGATCGTCGAAGTCGGACGGCCGGCGGATCTGCTCGCCAGGCCGTCGCGATGCCGCGCGCTGTTTGCGGCGCAAATCGCGATGACGGAGGCCGCATGATAGCGAAGCGTTCACGGCGCGTGGCGGCCGTCGGCACAAAGCTGACGCGCGACTTGACCGTTCTCGGCGACATCGATACCGGCGGCGACGAACCTGTCTATATCGTGTGGCATCACGGCTGCTGGTGCCCGATGGCGTGCAAGGTCATGCGCACGATGGAGCGCGCGGAGGCCGAAGCCGCGAAACTCAATGCACTGGCGCATCCCTATATCGTGCGCGCGCTCGACGTAGTGCAGCCCGGCCTGCTGCTCATGCCGTTTCTGGAAGGGCAGCGGTTGAGCGATCTGCTCGATGCGAGCGCCGCGCGCCGGCTTGGCATTTCGGATGCGATGCGGATTGCCATCCATCTCGGCGCGGCACTCCAGCATGTGCACACGCATGGCCTCATTCACCTCGACGTCAAGCCGGATAACGTGATGATCGTACCGGGTGGGCGTCCGGTTCTGTTCGATTTCGGTTCGGCCCGCGCAATCAACGCGCCGCGGCCGTCACGGATCTGCGGCACGGACCCGTACATCGCGCCGGAAGAATGCCAATACGGCGATGCTGGGCCGCCAGCCGATGTCTTCAGCTTCGGTGTCACGCTCTATGAAGTTCTGACCGGCGCGCTGCCGTTCGGAAAGCGCACAGCAAAGCAGCCATTTCCACAAATGACGCGCCAACCGGTGGCGCTTCGCCAGCATCGCAAGAGTATTCCGGCGCGACTTGAAAACCTCGTCTTTGCATGCCTCGAGAAAGACCCGGTCTACAGGCCGTCGCTCAGCGAAGTGCTGCCGGTTCTGAATGGCCTGATTACGCGCGGTCCGCGCATGTGGCCGGACACCTTCAAGCCAACGCCGTCGACATCATCCGTGCGCCCTATCGCAGCGCCGCGCCGCAGTATTTCGGCGGCACTGGCGCAGGAGCGTGCGCTCTACAGTTTGAAGCGTTGGCTGTGAAAGAAGAAGTCCGTGTCGTCTGATGCACCAGCCATGCATGACCTATCGGTTGAGTTCATTCTGCAACTCTTGTGGCCGCTCGTCGTCACGGGCTGCGTGTGGGGCATCGCGGTCTGGGCGTTGCGGCAACCCGACGAGCGGACGGCGCTCGCGCGCCGCATCAATCCTGCCGAGAAGACGGCGGATGACGCGGACCTCTTATCAACGGCACCGCGCGACGCGAAGGCTCATGACCTTGCGCGTCATCCGCCAACCGCTACGCCAAGGCATTCAGAACCGGGGCCGCCATGTTGAAACTCGTTCTGCGATTTGCTGTCGTGTCATTGATCCATATCTACGCACTGTTGCCGGCATCGGCTAAGGATGTCTCTTGGCCAGCCGGCGCGACGCGTACACTGCACGTTGGGTCATGTGCCAAGGGCGCGTGCATGAAGCGTTTTGCTTTTGCGCCACGTGCTGCGCGTGGACGGTTCAGCGACAGACATCGGCGGTGTCGATCTGAAATGACGAAAGTCCACGGTACCAAGGTCCGATGACTAAGGTGCCATCCCTCCGACCGCACGGTGTGCTGTCATGATCGAGCGAATATGCCAGAACATCAAACGCGCATGCGCATGACCGCGAATACCTAATTTTTGGAGACCACGATGAGCCGTTTGCACGTTCACCCAGAGCAGCATCTTGTCGATCGCATTGGCTGGCTACGGGCAGCCGTGCTCGGCGCCAATGACGGTATCGTTTCGACGGCGAGTTTGATCGTCGGTGTGGCATCGTCAGGCGCTGCAACGCGTGACATCGTGGTTGCCGGCGTGGCAAGTCTCGTTGCGGGGGCCATGTCGATGGCGGCCGGCGAATATGTCTCCGTCAGTTCGCAAGCCGATACCGAAAACGCCGACCTCGCCCGCGAGCGCGCCGAACTCAAGGAGAACGTGGCGTTCGAGCGCGCTGAGCTTGCCGCGAT
>JBOFCQ010000374.1:0-2281 GCA_051646145.1 Hyphomicrobium sp. | reverse complement strand
GACAAACGCGGCCATTCTATTCAATACCGTCGGCGTCAACGGTGCGATCGTCGACAACAGCGGCCTCATCAACGGTGGCGAACGCGGCATCCGCTTCGAAACCGGCGTCGGCTCCACATTCACCGCCAGCATCACCAACAACTCGTCCGGCACCATCCAAGGCGTCGATGAAGCCATTCAGATCCAGGCGGGCGCCGTTACCGCAGGATCGTTGACCATCAACAACGCCGGTACGATCTTCTCATCGTTCAATCAGGCAATCGACCTCTCGGGGGCAACGGGCTCGTTCTCCGCCAACATTTTCAACTTCGGCAGCATGCTTGGCGACATCAACGACGGCTTGCGCGTCGGCGCCTCGTCAACCATCATCAACTCCGGCACCATCAACGGCGGCAGCGGCGCTGGATTTTCACTCGACGTTGACGGCGTCAACTTCCAGGCCAACGCCACGGGCACGCTGACCAACAATGCCGGCGGCGCGATCTCGGGCGACCGCCACGGCATCAACGCCGGGTTGACGACCAACATCACCGTCACCAACAACGCCGGCGCAACCATCACCGGCCGCAATGGGTCCGGCGTCGGCTCGGATTCGGGCGGCGCCGTCATCAATTTCGGCACGATCACCGGCGCGTTCAGCAATTCTCTGGGCTCAGATGAAAACTCACCCGGTCAAGTTTTCCCGATCCCCGACGGCAACCCGGATGGCGATGGCGACGGTATCGATTTCGACGGCCAGGCGACGATCCTGAACCACGGCATCATTCAAGGCACGGGTGCGGGCGGTCACGGCTCGGATGGCCGCGCGAATACCAGCGAAGGCATTGCGCTTGGCGGCGGCAGCATCACCAACTTCGCCGGAGCGACGATCTCGGGCGTCGGGCTCGGCATTCTCGTCGACGACAGCTCGACCGGCAACGCACCGTTCCTGACGACCATCGTCAACGACGGCACGATCTCGGGCGGCACCTCGTTCGGCATCAGATTGGTCAGCACGTTCGCCGACACGATCGATAACGGCGGCACGATTTCAGGCGGCGGCGGCGTCGCCATCGAATTCGGATCGGGCGACAACACGCTGAAGATCCGCGCCGGCTCAGTGATCACTGGCACAACGAACGGCGGCCTTGGCAGCAACACGCTCGACTATTCGGGCCACGGCGCAACCGGCGTCGCGGTGAACCTCGCAACCGGCGCGGCGACCGGCACAGGCGGCGTGACGAGCTTTCTGACGGTTCTTGGTTCAGCCGGCGGCGATACGCTGACCGGTAGCGCCGACGTCAATACGCTGAAGGGCAACGCCGGCAACGACATCTTGCGAGGCGGACTTGGCGCCGACATCCTCGAAGGCGGCGACGGCAACGACCAGTTCATCTTCGACGCAACTGATGCATCCGTGCTCGGCGGCAACGGCACCGACACTTTCGTGCTGGAAACAACGACGGCCCTGACACTGGTCGCGGCGCAGAGCATCGAAGCCGTGCTCGGCAGCACCGGCAACGACTTTGTCAACGCGACGGGGCTGACAGTTGCAACGTCGCTCAAGGGCCAGAACGGAAACGACACCTTGCGCGGCGGCAGCGGCAAGGATGTGCTTGAAGGCGGTCTTGGCGCCGACAAACTGCTGGCCGGCATCGGCAACGACACGCTGCGCGGCGGCACCGGCAAGGATCAATCGACAGGCGGTCTCGGACGCGACATTTTCGATTTCGATACCATCAAGGATAGCGGCAAGACGACGGCCACGCGCGACATCATCCTCGACTTCAAACGCGGCCAGGACGACATCGACCTTTCAACCATCGACGCGCGGTCGGGCACTCTCAAGAACGACAAGTTCGTCTTCATCGGCAATCAAGCCTTCCACAATGTGAAGGGCGAAGTGCACTTTGTGCAGATCAACAAAGCCGGTACGGCCAACGACGTCACCATGGTCGAAGGTGACGTCAACGGCGATGGCAAGGCGGATTTCCAGATTGCGCTGAAAGGGCTGTTCACGCTGACCGGCTCGGACTTCATTCTGTAAGCCGGGACTTTTTAAGTCTGTCATCCGCAGCGCGCGGATCACACACGCACCAAAGTCATCAGCATCAGGCCGCGGCCTGATGCTGATCTTTTATCAGGTCCCAGGCGGCGTTGATTTGCTTGATGCGCTTTTCGCGCTGCACGCGATCAGCTTCGTCACGCGCAAGATCGGGATGCCAGCTCATGCGCAGCGCATCGACCAGCTTCTTGGCAACTGCCGGTGCTGCCGCCGGATTGACGCCGAGCACGCGGTAGG
>JBOFCQ010000373.1:0-3679 GCA_051646145.1 Hyphomicrobium sp. | reverse complement strand
AGCCAATGGCGATTTGCGCACGGTACGGCGGCATAGCATTGCGCGCCCGATATGGTGCAGACTTGCGGACATGACACGACGACGTGACCTCAGTCGGTCGAAACGACACAGGAAGGACACCAGCCGTGGCGACCAAAATCTTTGTCAATCTGCCGGTCAAAAATCTCGACCAGTCCATCGCCTTCTTCAAGGCGATCGGCTTCAGCTTCGATCCGAAGTTCACCGACAACACGGCCGCATGCATGGTCATCTCGAACGACATCTACGCCATGCTGCTGACCTACCCCAAGTTCAAGGAGTTCACGAAGAAGCCGATCGCCGATGCGCACAAGACGACGGAAGTGCTGGCGAGCTTATCGATGGACAGCAAGGCCAAGGTCGATGAGGTGCTGAGCGCGGCCATTGCCGGCGGCGCGGCCGAGTTCCGCGAAGCCATGGATTTCGGCTTCATGTATGGCCGCAGCTTCAACGATCTTGACGGCCATATCTGGGAAATCTTCTGGATGGACCCGGATCACATCCAGGCCACCTGACCAGCGAAAATCCGCGCGCCGGATCAGGCCACGCGTTAAAGACGCGCGCCGTCAGCAGCGCGCTTACTTGCCGCCGCCGGTTGCGGCGGGCGCCGCGCTCGTTGGCTTGCTGTTGCCGATCGCTTTCGGGTCAATGACGGTGCGCGTGCGATAGCGCTCGTGCGCAAGGCGCGCGCGTTCGCCATCGGAAAGCCAGCGGTCCCGCCGCGACGCTTCGGGCCAGCGATCGATGGTCTGCGTCGCTTTGTTGACGGCGATGGAATCGCCAACGCCGCGCGTAATGGTGTCGCGACGGTCGAGATACTCGTCGCACCCCCCGCACACCACGGCGCCGACAAGCGCTGATCCCAAGATGGCGCGCCTCAGCATCGCCCGGCGGACGTTAGACTTATTTCGACGGGGCATAGGCGGCCTGCTCCGGTCCGGGGTTGATGATGTGTCCATAGAGACGGCGCTGGCCGAGACGGCGATCGGTCTTGCTCAGTTCGGCTTTGCCATCGAGGAAGAAATCGGCGTCGTTGCCGGAAATGCGCGTATCGAGTGGCGTGCTCAGCGTCTCGCCGGGGCGCTTCGGCTTGACGAGGCGCGGCGTCACGATGATGACGAGATCGGACTCGCTCTTTTGATAATCGGCACTGCGAAAGAGCGTGCCCAGGATCGGCACCTGACCGAGCCACGGCAATTGCCGCTGCCCGTTCATCTGCGTGTGCTGCAGAAGCCCGGCGATGGCCATGCTCTGCCCATCGCGCAGTTCGACGCTCGTGTTGGCACGACGGACGACGAGGCCCGGAATGCGTATGCCGCCGATCTCAACGGCATTGTTGTTGTCGATGTCGCTGACTTCCGGCGCGATCTTCAGATTGATGAGGCCACCGGCCAGCACTGTCGGCGTGAAGGCAAGCGCGACGCCGAACTGCTTGAATTCGATGGTGATGCGATTGTCCGTGGCGCTGACCGGGAACGGAAACTCGCCGCCGGCGAGGAAGCTCGCGGTATCGCCCGACGTCGTCACCAGGTTCGGTTCGGCCAAGCGCCGTGCCAGCGATTTCTCTTCGAGCGCGCGCAGCATGATGTCGACGTCGGTGCCCGTATCGAGCACGCGCGCGAGCATGGTGCCGAAGGGTGCCGCGCCCGACAGCATGGCCGCCGTGACGAGCGGACCGATGCCGGCGTCATAGCCTTGGTCGTTGGTCTCGATATCGACCTTGGAGCCGCGCGAGCGGGCGCTGACGCCAAGTTCGCGGGCCGCCGTGCGTGAGGCTTCGACGAAGCGCACTTCCAGCATCACCTGCTGGGGTGACGCAAGCGCCAGAGCGTTCGTGATCGCATCCGGCGCGTAGCGGCTGGCGATAGCGACCGCACGCTCGATCTCGGCTGCGGCAAATACCGTTCCCGAGAGCACGATGCCGCCATTGACGGCGCCGACGTGGATCTCGCTGTTGGGCAGGTTTTCCTTGAGTTTGGCGCGCAGATCGGGAAGGTCGGGCGTCACCTCGACTTCGACAATCTGCAACACTGTTTGATCTTCGCCGATCACCGTCAGCCGCGACGTGCCGACTTTCTTGCCAAGCAGATAGATCGAACGATCGGAGAGCGGCACGACGTCGGCGATTTCCGCTTCGGCAATGAGTGCCGTTGCGTAGGGCGCATCCATTTCGATGACGGTCGACTTGCGCTGCACGATGACCGCCTTGTCGACCACGCCGCGAAAGGCCGTGGACGTCGCGCCCTTGCTGCCGGCGTCGATCTTGCGACCTGCGGCTTCGCTGTGCCCGGCCCATAGTGTGACGGCGGCAGTCAGCGTGACGGCAACCGCGATGGTGGCGAGATCGCCGGCGGCGGGTTTCAGAATGATATCGTTGTCGCGCAGCAGTGCGGCGACGCGCGCACTAAAGCCACCGAAGCGGCGAGGTGACTGCTGGGTATTTCCACGCGGCGTTTTCGCTTCGCCAGACGGGCGCTCAAGGCGCCTCACTAAAGAGCTGAAATTCTGCGGCAGATGACTGCCAATTACATGACTTACGCGCGCAAAAACGCGACCGACACCGGACCCACTCATCACGATACGTCCTCATACTGTTACCGTCACGAACGCCACACACGAACGACGCTACTTACGGAACGCAAAACAGGAACGCATCGAAACTGCTACAACACCGGGCTAGCGGCTTGGCTCATCAGCGAACGCGCCGATGGAGCCGAGCCCAAAGCCCTTATCGTCTACGACCGAACAGACAAAACACGCTGCCGATCATGCGACGTCAATCATTCAGCGGGCCGACTGCGCGACACCGCATATTCTTTCTGCTCAATGGCGCGCACGACGTTCACCGTCGCGAACACCGGTTTCGCCTTCGCACTAGGCACTGCGGGCTTCTCGTCCGCAACTGCATTCGAGGGAACGAGTGTGGCCGAAACTTTGATATCCCCGTTATCCCCAGCGAGGTCGCTGACCGTAATACGCGGCTGCGACGCCTGGTCCGCAATCGCGCCGCTCTCGCTCAAAACCAGCGACAACGTGCCAACCGTTGCGGCCAGCGTGACTTTCTGACTGTCGGCGAGTGAGGTCTCAACCGTCACCGTGCGCACGAGGCGCGGCGCTTCCTGTTTTGGGTCCGAGCTTTGGTCGATGGCCAGCACGCGCACATTGCGCAGCAGGAGATCGGTATAGGCCTGCGGCTCTTCGCCCGGCTTATCGGCTTTCTTGCTGGCGCTGGCAGCGGGTGTCTGCGTCAACAGGATATCGACGCGATCGCCCGGCAGCACGAAGCCGCCGACGCCGATGACGTCATTGACGCGGATGGCGACCGCCTTCATGCCTTTGCCGAGCATGGTCGAGAGCGTGGCACGCTGGCCAGGCCCCGTGATCTTGCCACGCAGCACGGGTTCATTGCCGCGCATGGCTTCGAGCACTACCCGGCTGTGCTGCTCCGCGAACACTTCGGCGATCGAGTGGAACGCGCCTTCCGGCACGCTCGTTGCCGGCCATTCGACCACTTTCAGCTTGTCGCGCACCAGCGCCGTGCCGAAATTCAGATTCTCTTTGGTGACGACGATATTGGTCAGTTCAACGCCCGGCGCCCTGGAACGATTGGCTTCTTCCGCCAGGTCTTTCTGCGCGCTCATCCAGTTGGCGATGCCGGCTG
>JBOFCQ010000353.1:0-11673 GCA_051646145.1 Hyphomicrobium sp. | reverse complement strand
ATTACATGTTCAAGGTTGTCGACGAGGTCGAGAACCGTACCGCCGCCGAAGTGTCGTTGCTGCCGTATGCGCGCATCCATCGTTACGGCATGCCGCAGACATCGGCCGTCTACATTCTGCATGAAGGCCTGATCGGCGTTTCGGGCGAAGAAGGCCTGCAGGAAATCACCTACGCGGACGCCATCAAGACCGGCATCCCAAAGACCATCGAGAATTCCAAGGGCGGCTGGCTCGGCATCACCGACAAGTATTGGGCGGCAGCCTTGATCCCCGATCAGGCCGAGCCCTATCGCGCCATGTATTCGGCGGTGAAAGCCCCGAATCCCGGCGAGAAGGATGCGTTCCAGTCAGACTATCTACGCGGTGCGCTTGTCGTGCCGCCCGGCGCGCGCAAGGGCGTCACGGGTCATCTCTATGCCGGCGCCAAGCAGGCCACCATCATCGACGCCTACGAGACGTCGATCGGCATCAAGCAGTTCGATCTCATGATCGACTGGGGCTGGTTCTATTTCATCACCAAGCCGATGTTCAAACTGATGGAGATCATCAACGGCTTCGTCCACAATTTCGGTGTGACGATTCTGATCCTGACCGTCTTCGTCAAAGCCGCCTTCTTCCCGCTCGCCAACAAGCAGTACGAGAGCATGGCGCGCATGAAGAAGCTGCAGCCTGAAATGCAGCGGCTGAAGGAAGTTCACAAGGACGACGCGCAGCGCCAGCAGAAGGAGCTGTTCGAACTCTACCGCAAGGAGAAGATCAACCCGCTGGCCGGCTGTTGGCCGATCCTGCTGCAGATCCCGGTGTTCTTCGCACTCTATAAGGTGCTGTTCGTCACCATCGACATGCGGCACGCGCCGTTCTTCGGATGGATCAAGGATCTCTCGGCCGCCGATCCGACTTCGATCTTCAATCTGTTCGGATTGCTGCCTTACGCCGTGCCAGAATTCCTGCATGTCGGCGTATGGCCGGTCATCATGGGCATCACGATGTGGGTTCAGATGCAGTTGAACCCGCCGCAGCCCGACCCGATCCAGCAGCAGATCTTCACCTGGATGCCGTTGATGTTCACGTTCTTGCTGGCCACCTTCCCGGCCGGCCTCGTCATCTACTGGGCATGGAGCAACCTGCTGTCGATCATGCAGCAGTGGTACATCAACAAGAAGAACGGCGCCGAGGTGCACCTGCTGGCCAACGTCAAGCGCACCTTTGCGCCCGTGTTGCGCTTGTTCGGCGCCAAGGCCGAAACGAAATAGCGCGCACCATCGACACGCGCCCGCGGATTGCGGCGTGCGTGTCGATCACGTGCCGTCAAAGAAGCCGTTCATGTTTGGTGAGTTTGAGCCATGACGCAACTCGCCAACCCATTCAGCAAAGACGAACTCGAAGCCGGCCGGCTGCTTTTCGCGCAGGAATGGGGCTTCGTGCGCGGCGTGCCGACGCTCGAATTCCTGCCGCCTGACGATCGGCCTGAAATCGCGCTCGCCGGCCGTTCCAATGTCGGCAAGTCGAGCCTCATCAACGCGCTCGTCGGCCAGCACGGTTTGGCGCGCGCGTCGAACACACCTGGGCGCACGCAGGAACTCAATTTCTTCTCGCCGCTGACGCCGCCGCTCTATCTCGTCGATATGCCGGGCTATGGCTACGCCGAGGCGCCGAAAGAAAAAGTGGCCGCCTGGAACGCTGTGCTGCGCGACTATCTCGCGGGCCGGCGCACGCTTGCGCGCGTGTTCGTGCTGATCGATGCCCGCCATGGCCTGAAGACCGCCGACGATGATATTCTGGGGCTGCTCGATACGGCCGCCGTGTCTTATCAAGTCGTGCTGACGAAACTCGATAAGATCAGCGACGCCGCCGTTCCCAAGGTGCTGGCCGCAACCGTCGCCGCCTTGGCGCGCCATCCGGCGGCCTATCCCCATGTCGTCGCCACGTCGGCCGAGAAGGGCACGGGCATGGACGTTCTCAAAGCGACGATCGCGCGGCTGGTTGCGGAGCGGCGCTGAGCGTGGCGCAGCTCTAAGCGCAACGACCGATCGCGCATTTCGAATGCGGCCGGCCGCTCGCGCCGGGCTTGTCACTTCTGCAGGTAGCTCTCGACCAGCGTCATCGCCGCAGCGAGGCCGCCTTCGCCGAACTTGGCCAAAGCGCCGCCCGCGACTGCCGCAACCACCCAGCTGAGCGTTCGCGACAGCGCGCGCCTGACGTTCGAACGCACTTTCACTTCGATGAGCTGATCGGGCAGCGCCGTCTCGGCCGCCATGCCATCGGCCCCCACCGTCCGCGCAGACACCACGATCTGCAAGCGCGCGCGGCCGCGCCGTTGCGGCGTGACGAGAAAGCGCCAGCTCGCATAGTCATCGCCCGCAAAACCGAGCTGGCTCTCGATCCATTGCGTTTCCGGCGACACCGTTTCGATGAAGAAGCCGCCGTCAGGCGCGCGCAGACGAACTGCCATCGCTTGCGTCACGATGACGTCGTGCTGCCAGACCTGACCGCCGCCCTCGAGGCCTTCGGTCAGCGCTTTGACCTTGGCCTTTGCGATACGAACCTCGACGCGCTCGGCGACGCCCGCGCGCATGACACGGGGTATGTTTTCGGCAAGTTCCCCGGCCGATGTCGCAGCCGGTTTGTCACGCCGGCGCGCGGCATCGCTGCCGGGTGCCGCCATGGGTGCTGGCGGCGGCTGTGACGCGGATGGCGCGCCGGGACTGTTGGGTGCGCCCTGAGGCCCAGGCGGGCGAGCCGCTTGCCGCCCGCTTGGCTGACCGCCCATCGGAGACGGTCCAACGCCGTTCGGCGTCATGCCCGGCTGACGCAGCATGCCACCGCTTTGCCCGCCGGGCGCGGGCTGCTGTCCCGGCATGCCGAATGGAACGGCACCGGGGCTCGGCGACGGCATCGGCCCTGGAAACGGTGCCGGGAAACCAGCAGGCGCGGGCGCCGACGGATGCGGCCCTTGTGCATTGCCTGGAAACTGTCCCGGCATCGATCCTGGAGCCGGAGGACGTGCGCCGGGCGGGGCGCCATATGGGCCGCCCGGATGCGGCATGCCGGGACTGCTGCCCGGTGCGCCCGGCAGTCCGCCTGGGAACCCCGGCCCCGCTGAACCCGGCCATGGGGCACCGCGCGGCGGCAACGGCGGAGGAATGGGCGGCGGCGTCATCGACGGTGGACGATCGGCGCTCTCGCGCGGCGCTGATGGCGCGGGCGCGGACGGCACCGGGGGCATTTCAGACGCTGAGCGCGCTGGCGGCGCCGGGGCAGGAGACGGGGGCAGGCTCGGAGCCTGCGCCGGGCCTTGTGCCTGTGGCGTCGCCGTCGGCTGAGCGGCACTTGGCGCACGCTTCGGCGCGGCCTCGGGCGCGACCGGCGGCGGTGCCGCTGGTGCAGACTGTGGAGCGGCCTGTGACGGCGGATTGGGTTGCGCAGCCTGATCCGGCACTGACGCTTCGCGCGTTGCGCCCGGCGTCACAGCGCTGTCCATCGCTTCAGCCCGTGACGCCTCAACGCGCGGTGGCTCTGCGGCGGGTACCGGCGGCGGCGGCGCGGCCGCCGGCGCATCGGGTGAATTCAGCGCCGCCTCTATCGCCGCCGATTGCTGCGCCGGAGCTGTGTGCTCGGCCGTGCGCGACGGCGGAGGCGTTGGCATCGGCGGCGGATCGCTCGCCACGTCTGGTGCCGGCCCCTCGAATGGGGCCGCCGGCCGCGTGCGATCATGCATCAGATCGCGCAACGATGGCGTGGAGCGCGACTGCACCCGTTCGCGCGCGCGCGCCAGCACCTCTTCGGCGGGAACGGGTGCTGCCGGCGCATCGCGCGGCGGCAGCGCCAATGCCGATTGCAGCGCCCGAATGGCTTCGTCGAATGTCAATCCGCGCGCTTGCAGGATCTGGGCGGCGGCGCTGCGCCCGTCGCCAACGATCGCCGCTAGAACAATGGCGCCGTTGATATCGCGGCGGCGGCCACCGCGTGCGGCGGCGGCGGCAGCTTCCAGGATGCGCCGCACGCCGAGCGAGGCGACCAGTTCGCCCTCGCTATCGGGCGCGCTATGCGCACGCGCTAGAAAATTCGAGATATCGGCACGCAGCCGCGCCACGTCGACCTGGCTTGCCAGCAAGACGTCGGCCGCATCTGGATCATCGCACAACGATGCCAGCAGATGTTCGAGCGAGACCTCGTTGGACCCTAACGCGCGCGCCATTTCCGCGGCGCGGCCCAGCGACTGCGCCAATGCCGGCGACATCGGTATTTGAGTGATATCCGCCGCTGCCATGCCCGCCATTCATGAACCCCGCCGAGCATTCGACACCGCCGATCGCGCCGCCGTAGGACGGTCGGCCGACAGGCGCAGTGTGAATCCCGCAACGCCGCCAGTAGATTAAACCAAGGTCAAGAGGGAACACAGCCCGGCGCCAACCGAATTGTGTGCAAGCCCCGCTTCATTCCCTCGCGTAACAGGCGATTGTGCAGGAATTCCGTTGAGGGCGCCCGCCGAGCCGATATAAGTGCCGGGCACCGCGCCGCAGCGTCCGAGGTGGCATCTCCTCGCAATTTCAATGGCCAACTGGAACGAATGACCGTGACGAAAGACATCAAGACAGCCCCGCCGTCGCCCGTAACGATCGACGACGCGCTCTCGGCGCACCTCCAGGCGCGTATTTTGGCCGAGGCCATTCCCCACCTGATCCGCTACGACGAGCAGACCGTCGTCATCAAGTTCGGTGGCCACGCCATGGGCGACGAGGCGCTGGCGGCGGCGTTCGCGCAGGACATCGTGTATCTCAAACAATCGGGCATCAACCCGATCGTGGTGCACGGCGGTGGGCCGCAGATCGCCTCGATGCTGAAGAAGCTCGAAATCAAAAGCGACTTCGTGCACGGCCTGCGCGTCACCGACAAGCCGACCGTCGAGGTCGTCGAGATGGTGCTTGCCGGCAAGATCAACAAAGAGATCGTATCGGCCATCAACCGGCAGGGCGGCAAGGCCGTCGGCATCTCGGGCAAGGATGCCAACCTGCTCATTGCCAAGAAGATCACCGAGATGCCCGACCCGCAGTCCAACCTGATGCAGGCGGTGGACATCGGCTATGTCGGCGACCCGATCGAGGTCAACCCGCATATCGTCGATGTCATTTCCAAATCGGATCTCATTCCGGTCATCGCGCCGGTCGCCATCAGCCGCGACGGCGAAACGCTGAACATCAACGCCGACACGTTCGCGTCTGCGCTCGCCGCGCGCATGCAGGCCAAGCGTCTGCTGCTGCTGACCGATGTCGCCGGCGTTCTCGACAAGAACAAGAAGCTGCTCGAGCGGCTATCGATCGAGGAAGCCCGCGCGCTGATCCAGGATGGCACGATTTCGGGCGGCATGATTCCGAAGATCGAAGGCTGCATCGAGGTCGTCGAAGCGGGCGTCGAGGCCGTCGTCATCATCGACGGTCGCGTGCCCCATTGCGTTCTGCTCGAACTCTTCACCGAGCACGGTGTCGGCACGCTCGTCGGCCGCACCGAGCGCAAGAAAGGCAAGTGAGCGCCATCGTGACGCCACGCGCGACAGCACCCGGCCTGCCCCTCGCCAACGCGCAAGCGCGCGGCTTTGCGCATATCGATGCGTGGATCTTCGATCTCGACAACACGCTCTATCCGGCGAAATGCAACCTGTTCGCGCAGGTCGATCAGCGCATGGGTGAATTCATCGCCCGGCATCTCGGTGTGCCGTTCGCGCACGCGCGTCATCTGCAGAAAGCCTATTATCGCCAATTCGGCACGACGCTTGCGGGCTTGATGAAGGTGCATCGCATGGCGCCCGAGCCGTTCCTCGACTACGTGCACGACATCGATCTATCGGTGTTGCCGGAAGACCCGGCCCTTGCAGAGGCCATCGCGGCGCTGCCCGGCCGGCGGGTCATCTTCACCAACGGTTCGCGCCACCATGCCGAGAAGGTGGCGGCGAAGCTCGGTGTGCTGCACCTGTTTGAAGACATCTGCGACATTGCCGCGACGGGGTTCGTGCCAAAACCCGAGCGCGACGCGTTCAACACCATGATCGCCCGTCACGCCCTCAACGCCGAGACGGCGGCGATGTTCGAGGACATGCCGCACAACCTCGAAGCGCCGCACGCGCTCGGCATGACGACGGTGCTCATCCGCTCCGACTATATCGATCACCCGGCGCAGTTGCGCATGCGAGACTGGCGCGCGCTGCCTGAGCACGTCCACCACATCACTGATGATCTGACGGCGTTCATCAGCACCTGCCGCACGTAAAGGCTTCGACCGCCATTCTTTTTTATGCGACAGATGAAACGCGTGGCGGGCTTAGCCCGTAGCTGACGCACTCGGGTTTTGCGCGTGGTTGGCTGCGCTTGGCGCAACGCGTCATGGTTAGCCAAACCTTAGCGACGAGCGACCTAGTCGGCGCGCCAGCGCTGCGTTATAGAAGCCTACCTAAACGCCCTCCGGGTCGGACGTCCGTCAGACCCAGGTCAGCCCCTTCAGCAGGTCGGATGTCGACGCCGCAACACATCATTGCCCTGCTTGCTCGCGTCGCCCGCAAGGACCGCGATGCATTCGGCGAATTGTATCGGGCGACCTCCGCGAAACTCTATGGAATCATACTGCGTATCTTGCATCGGCGGGATTTGGCCGACGAGGTGCTGCAAGAGGTGTACGTGAAAGTCTGGGAACGCGCTGGCGATTTCAATCCGAGCAAGGCGTCGCCGATCACGTGGCTCGCGTCCATCGCCCGCAATCGCGCCATCGATGAAGTGCGCCGCAAGACGCCGTCGTCGCTTGAAGACCACCCGGAAATTCTCGATGTGGCGAGCGACGAGCTTGGCGCGCTGGATACGGTACTGCGCGGCGAAGACGGCCAACGGCTTGCCGAGTGCCTGTCGCGGCTGGAACCAGATCGGCAGCATATGGTGACGCTGGCGTACTGCGAAGGTTTGAGCCGCGAGGAACTCGGCATCCGCTTCGGCCAGCCCGCCAACACGATCAAAACATGGCTTCGGCGATCGCTCGCCCAGTTGAGGACCTGTCTCGGATCATGATCGACGGCGACGACATTGACGGTCTGGCTGCGGAATACGTGCTTGGCACGTTGGCCGCGGACGAACGCGTCATGGTCGCGGCACGCGCACAACGCGAGCCGGCGCTGGCGGCTGCCATCGCGGCATGGGAGCGCCGGCTGACGCCGCTCGCCGGCCTCGTACCCGAGGTGGCTCCGCCGCCTGGAATTTTCGCCGGGATCGAGCGCCGCATCGCGGCAACCGCGCGCGCGCATGTCGGTGCCGCCGATCTGGCGACGCTGCGTCGGCGTGTTCAGCGTTGGCGCGCCGGGGCGTTGACGGCAACGGCGCTTGCGGCATCGCTCGCCGGTTTCATCGCGTTGCAAGCGTTTGCCCCGAAGCCGCCAGGACAGACGTTCGTGGCCGTGCTGCAGAAGGATGCAGCGTCGCCGGCGTTCCTCGTATCCGTCGATGTCGACAAGCGCTTGATGACGGTGCGTCCGGTCGCGGCCGAACACACGCCCGACAAGAGTTATGAGTTGTGGCTCGTGCACGATAGCCTCGGCGCGCCGAAGTCGCTCGGCGTTATCGATGAGAAGCAGCCGATGGAGCGGCCGACGCTCGCCGCCTACAACAGGGATGTCATCACGGCCTCGACGTTTGCCGTCAGCCTTGAACCGGCGGGCGGCTCGCCAACGGGCGCACCGACCGGCCCCGTGGTCTTCGCCGGAAAATTGATCCCGACGTCACGCTGAGCATAAGCCGAGCCTCAGCGATTTGCAGACCAGCACCGCGCAAAACGCGCGCGCCGCGACCGTGCTTGGATCACATTTCAATCGTCAAAATAGTGTGATCGTGGGGCTGAAACTCCAACTCCACCGCGCCCGTAGTTTCAAAGTTGCCTCCTCCCGGGCAGCACGAAACACTAGGAGTTTTATACATGTCGCACATCATTCGCGCGTCGGTTCTCGGCGCGTCTCTCTTTGCACTCGGCATTGCAACGGCGGTTCTGCCGTCGTCGCCGGCCTTCGCCGAAAAGACCGTGACTGTCGGTGGCGCGGAAATGTTCCCGTCGAAGAATATCGTCGAGAACGCCGTCAACTCGAAGGATCACACGACGCTCGTTGCAGCGGTCAAGGCCGCGGATCTCGTCGGCACGCTGTCGAGCAAGGGTCCGTTCACGGTGTTCGCACCGGTCAACACCGCCTTCGACAAGCTGCCGAAGGACACCGTGCCGACGCTGCTGAAGCCTGAGAACAAGTCGACGCTCGCCGGCATTCTCACCTACCACGTCGTTGCCGGAAAATTGTCGGCTGAAGATCTCGCCAAGATGGCGAAGGATAACGGCGGCAAGGCCGTTTTGAAGACTGTTGCCGGCGCCACGCTGATCGTCGAATCCGACGGCAAGGGCGGCTGGCAGGTGGTTGATCAAAAGGGCTCGAAGGCCCAGATCACCATCGCCGACGTCAACCAGTCGAATGGCGTCATCCACGTCATCGACGGCGTGATGCTGCCGAACTGACGATACGAGACCGGTTGCGTCACTTTCCCCCCGGGGTGACGCGACCGTTATAGCGGGGCGCGGCCGGAAGCGCGTCGGTTGACGGCGCTTTCCGGCCGTTTGCTTCTCAGCGATTTTCATTTGAGCGACGGACAAACGCAGGCGATCACGCGCCGCGGCTCCGCCCTGGCCGAACGTCAGCCGCGTCCGATGAACGGCATATTTGTCGCCAGGATCGACATGAACTGCACATTGGCGTCCAGCGGCAAATTGGCGATATAGACGACGGCATCCGCCACGTGGCGCACGTCCATCCGCGGCTCGACGAGCGTCTCGCCGTTGGCTTGCAGAATGCCGGCAGCCATGCGGGTCGTGAAATCGGTCGCGGCGTTGCCGATGTCGATTTGCGAACACGCGATATTGAAGGCACGGCCATCGAGCGACAGAGACTTCGTCAGGCCGGAAATCGCGTGCTTCGTCGCCGTGTAGGGCACCGACAGCGGACGCGGCACCTGAGACGAAATCGAGCCGTTGTTGATGATGCGCCCGCCGATGGGCGTTTGCGCTTTCATCATGCGAACAGCCTCACGCGCGCACAAGAACGCGCCCGTCAAATTGACGTTCACGACATTCTGCCAGTCATCGAGCGAAATCTCGTCGATGTGCACGCCTTGCGCAAAGATACCGGCGTTGTTGAACAGCACGTCGAGGTGGCCGAACTGCCGACGCGCCTCGGCGAAAAGGTGGATGACGTCGGCTTCTTTCGCAACGTCACAGGCGACGACCGCGAAGCGGCCGGTGCCGGGCTTGCCCTTGGCGGCAACGCGTTCGAGCTCCGCCACGCGGCGCGCGGCGATGACGACGTTATAGCCAGCGTCATGCAGTCCGAGGGCGACGGCTTCGCCGATGCCGGAGCTGGCGCCGGTTACGATTGCGTTTCGACTGGCATGCGGCATTGAACCCTCCACGGACGCGCAGACGCTAACGCGCTCTGCCCTTCCGGCAAATGAGCACGCGGCAAGCGTTGGATGTCAATGCTGCGCAAGGCCGAGGCCTGCTGCCAAGTGCGGACGCGAGCTAGCGCGTCGGCACGGGCTTTTCGCCCCGGTAATCGTAGAAACCGCGCTTGGTCTTGCGGCCGAGCCAGCCTGCCTCGACGTATTTCACCAGCAGCGGACATGGCCGGTACTTGCTGTCGGACAGACCCTCGTACAGCACCTGCATGACGCTGAGGCACGTATCGAGGCCGATAAAATCGGCGAGTTCGAGCGGCCCCATCGGGTGGTGCGCGCCGAGTTTCATGGCCTTGTCGATCGCCTCGACGGTGCCGACGCCTTCATAGAGCGTGTAGACGGCTTCGTTGATCATCGGCAGCAGGATGCGATTGACGATAAAGGCCGGAAAATCTTCCGAGACCGCGGTCGTCTTGCCGAGGCTTTCGACGAAGGCGCGCGCCGTGGTGAAGGTTTCGTCCTCCGTCGCGATGCCGCGGATCAGCTCGACGAGTTCCATCAGCGGCACCGGATTCATGAAGTGCATGCCGATGAAGTCTTCAGGGCGGTCGGTCGTGGCGGCGAGACGCGTGATCGAGATCGACGAGGTGTTCGACGCCAAGATGGCGGTCGGCTTCAGATAGGGGCCGAGGCTCGCGAAAATCTTGTGCTTCAAGTCTTCGTCCTCGGTCGCGGCCTCGATAACGAGATCGCAATCCTTGAACGCGTCCATGGTTGGCGCATACGAAATGCGCGCCAATGCCTTGTCCTTGTCGGCCTCTGAAATCAGACCCTTCGCAACCTGACGCGCCAGATTCTTGTCGATGGTCGCGATGGCCTTGTCATAGGCTTCGCGCTTGAGATCGTTGATGGCAACGTCATAGCCGGACAGCGCGATCACATGGGCAATGCCGTTGCCCATCTGGCCGGCGCCGATAATGCCGACCTTGGAAATCGTGCGGGCCGGCAAGCCAAGCGGTTTGGCCTTGTCCGTGACCTTTGGTGCTGGGGGCATTACGACAAGGTCCTTGCTTTGGCTTCAAAAACTAACGGCCGGCTTTCTGCAGCTCAGCATCGAGTTCCGGCAGGGCCTGGAACAGATCGGCGACGAGGCCATAGTCGGCAACTTGGAAGATCGGCGCATCGCCGTCTTTGTTGATCGCCACGATGACCTTGCTGTCCTTCATGCCGGCGAGATGCTGGATCGCGCCTGAAATGCCAACTGCAATGTAGAGATCCGGCGCGACGACTTTGCCGGTCTGTCCCACCTGCCAGTCGTTCGGCACGAAACCGGCATCGACGGCCGCGCGCGAGGCGCCCATGGCGGCGCCCAAACGATCGGCCACCGGCTCGATGTACTTGCTGAAGTTCTCGCCGTTCGCCATGCCGCGACCGCCCGAAATGATGATCTTGGCGGAGGCAAGCTCGGGGCGATCCGATTTCGTCAGCTCGGCGCTCTCGAACGTCGAGAGTGCGACAGCAGCCGGAACGCCAACAGCCTCAACCGCGGCCGAACCGCCGGAGGCCGCATCGGGGAATGCCGACGTGCGCACCGTAATGACTTTCTTGCCTTCGCTCGATTGCACGGTCTGAATGGCGTTGCCGGCATAGATCGGCCGCTCGAACGTGTCGGACGACACAACCTTGATGATGTCGGAGATCTGCATCACGTCGAGGCGGGCGGCGACGCGCGGCAGCACGTTCTTGCCGCTGGACGTGGCCGGCGCAACGATGGCGTCGTAGGCCGGCGCGAGCGCCAGAATGACTTCGGCCAGCTCTTCCGCAAGGCCGTGGCCGAGATGGGCGGCATCCGCCACCAGAACCTTGGCAACGCCGCTGAGTTTGGCGGCGGCATCGGCGGCAGGCGCACAGTTCACGCCCGCGACAAGGATGTGAATGTCGCCGCCGAGCGACTTGGCAGCGGACAGCGCCTTGCCGGTCGCGGCGTTGAGTGCGGTGTTGGAATGTTCGGCAATGAGAAGCGTCGTCATTACAGTACCCCCGCCTCGGTCTTGAGTTTCTGGACGAGTTCGGCGACGGACGAAACCTTGACACCGGCTTTGCGGGTGGGCGGCTCGGTGGTTTTGAGAACCTTGAGGCGCGGCGCGATTTCGACGCCGAAGTCCTCGGGCTTCTTGCTGTCGAGCGGCTTCTTTTTCGCTTTCATGATATT
>JBOFCQ010000337.1:0-4755 GCA_051646145.1 Hyphomicrobium sp. | reverse complement strand
ATGCTGGCCAACGCGCAGTTGATTTCGGATCGTCTCGTCGATTTGCCCGATCCGACGGTGCAGCGGTTCGTGCCGAAACTCATCGCCTCGCTCGATCGCGCGATCAGCTTCTGCAATTCGTCGCTACAGTTCGGCCGTGCGGCGGAAGCGGCGCCGCGCCGCGATCTCTTCCGCTTCAAGGCGCTGGTTGAGGAAGTGGCCGACAGCCAAGGCCTGCCGCGCGACGGCCAGATCCGCTTCATCGCCGACATGGACGACACGCTGCAGATCGACGCCGACCGCGAACACCTGTTCCGGGCGCTGAGCAATCTGGTGCGCAACGCGGTGCAGGCGATCGATAGCGTCGATGATCAAACGGATGGCGAGATCCGCGTTGCGGCGCGGCGCGATGGCCGCAAGGTGATCGTCGATGTGATGGACAATGGACCGGGCGTGCCGGCCAAGGCGCGCGAGAATTTGTTCAAGGCGTTTCAGGCGTCGACGAAGAAGGGCGGCACCGGGCTTGGTCTGGTCATCGCGTCCGAATTGATCCAGGCGCACGGCGGCGTTGTCAGCCTTGTGCCGAGTGATGCGGGCGCGCATTTCCGCTTCGACCTGCCCGACCGGTCGGTGCATTAGCGCTGTTGGGCGGCTATGCTGGCGTGGGCCGCTGTGCTCTGGGCTGGCTCGCGGCCGTAACTCTACGGCGCAAGGGTCGCGCATCCCTCGAAACACGCGCGGCATCGTGGCCGATTTCGCCGTGCCAAGAAGCCCTTGCGCTTCGAACGGCAAGCGACTAGAGAGAGCGTTCCGTGACGGTCGACGGCAGGGCTTCAATGCCCACCGGACAGGCCCCGCAGGCAAAAAGCGCCCGTAGCTCAGCTGGATAGAGCATCAGACTACGAATCTGAGGGTCAGAGGTTCGAATCCTTTCGGGCGCGCCATCTTATTGCATTGATTTCGTTGAACCATCGGACGTCTGTGGGCGGAGCAATTATTTTGCCTCGCGGCAAGAGGTATGGCGGAGGTACGGAAACGGCGGCGATGCATGTGGGCAATGTTCGGCGACCGTTCGCTAATAATCGCGAACGCGGCCGACTTATTGTTGAAAGCAACCGGCGAAACGACCTGTCATAGCATCCTTGTTTACTATTTCTCCTTGCCTAGGCATTTCTGAGAGTACCCTTCCGAACGGCTGCATAGCTGCCGCACCTGCTGCAACGCTCGGTGCGCTTTCGAATTGCAGCGATGAACCACACCGGAATTCAGAGTAGTATTAGCCAGAAAATGATCGAGAAATGAAACGAGCACATGCACTAAACGGGCGGGCTTATCTGAAACTGTGAATACTTTGTCGTTACAATGTGTGCAGAATGCACAGCCGCTTCTTTGGGCCATATTTCATTTTTCATTGGAAGACGCACGACTGTCGAATCGCAACCGTTTTGTAAAATGGCAGTGGAGCCCGTCGGCGCCAACAGCTCTAGCGGTTATTCTTTCGGAGTTGTTTCGACCCAGCTGACGGCCAGCCACATGACGCCAATAACGCAGCCTATAAGTGCACCGCTTTTATATACGAATCGGTCACGCTCGCTGAAACCGCCAGCTAGTTCGCCGGTGATGCCGCCGTAAACGACTAATGTGACCAGTACGGCAATGCACGTGGTTAGAAGATATCGGACAAGCAAGTCTGGGTTGCGCAATGCATGCTGGAACAACAGCTTTCCGGTAAAAGGTAGAGCGCCGGTTGCCACGCCGATACAGAGTGCCTGAAACTTATTGACCGGTGCTCGCAACCACAGGCAAATCGCCATGAGGCCGCTTAGCACTATGAGGGTTGCGAATAGGGCAAGTGAACGAATCGCTGGCATGAACGCCAAGATTCGATTGGATCACGGCGCATTTGGGGCAATGGCTTTTTCAGTTTTCAGTTTTCAGTTTTCAGTTCTCGGTTATCAAGCAATCTTTCTGATTGCTTTGGCGCCATAGCGCTTCCCTAAAATGTTGAAGTTGTCGGCAGCCACTAACTTTGCCGCGATGATTGTCACCAGAACAGACCGAACGTGCGCCACACGAGCACCGCGTCTCGCTCCTCAGCTAGGGCGCTGACGCCTCGGTGCGCTCGCGAATGCGGACACCGTCTGCGATTTGATCGTTGGGATGCATGATGACGTGTTCGCCCTCGGCGAGACCATCCAACAGTTCAGCGATCGCCTCGTTGCGTTGACCGATCTTGATCGTGCGGACCGCAGCCCTGCCGTTCTTGGCCGTGAAGACCGACCAGGCATCACCCCGCCGGAAGAGCGCGCCAAGCGGAACGGTCAGCACGTTGTCAGCGTCGAAGACCGAGATCCGCACGAAGACGCGATAGTCGTGTCCGAGCCGCTCGCGTTCTAATGCATCGCCTTCAAATGCAATGACGGCCTTGACGCGCTGCTCTTCGATGCCGAGTGCCGAAACCTTCGTGAACCCCGATGGCTCGATGCTCGCAACCCGGCCACCGAGTGCGGTCCCGCCGCCCCAGCCCTCAATGGCAACCTTCATCCCTTCACGAACGCGCACAGCGTCCGCGGAGAGAAGTTCCACCACAACTTCGAGATTTGACGGATCGCCCAGTTCGAGAATTGCCGCGCCGCTCGCGATGGCTTGCTCGCTTTTGGCAACGACCTTCAACACGCGGCCGCTCGCCGGTGATTTGACCTCGAACGAACACGAGCCTGCAATGGCGGCTCTTCGATTGCCGCCATCCGGCTGGATCAATCGCGTCTTTGCACTCTCTAGCTCTCTCCGGCGCACTTCGAGGGCCGATTCTGCCCGGGCAACCACCGCTTCCCGAACGCGGACGGCCGTCGTCGCCTTTTCCAGCGACGCCGCCGGACTGATGCCTTTGTCCGCCAAGGTCTTCACGCGCTTGAGTTCGGATTGCGCGAATTCAAGCTCTTCGTTGGCTTGACGCAATTCGGCGCCGGCGAGCTGCACATTCGCTTCGCACGATTTAACTTGCATCTCGAGTTCGAGAGTTGTCCTGAAATCGCGCAGCGCTGGTGGCAGGGGCTCAATCACGGCAACGGCCGTCTCGTTCTTGACGACAAGATCGCCAGCCTTGAGTGGCGTACGGCGCATTGTGCCGGCCAGGGGCGCGGTGACGACGAAAATATCGCGGATCTGCGTCTTGCCTTCTTCATCGACGGTCACACGCAGCGGCGTGCGCGCAATTTTGAAGAGATCGGCTTCGACGGGCTTTGGTAATAAGGCCCAGATCATCGCGAGGACGAGCAGCGTGGCGACGCCGCCGCCGATTGCGCGCTTTACAAAATGGTTGTGAGAATTTGCCAAGCCCGGCTCCTAGTCCCTGGTCTTCAGAACGGCGACAAGATCAAGCCTATCGATGCGGCGGCGGACAATGAGCGCCGACGCGGCTGACGCTATGCATACAATCAGCGTCGCGAACGCATAGGTCTGTGTTTGGATGACGAATGGCACGGTAAACAGGTCGCTCGAAAACCCTTGAATAACGGCCCATGCGAATGCCTTTCCCAGCACCCAGCCCAACGGCTGGGCGAGCAAGATCAAGATTAGCAGCTCGACGAGAAGAACGTAGCTGACCTCAGACCGCGTAAAGCCCAGAACACGCAGGCTCGCCAATTCACGGGCACGCTCCGAAAGTTGAATCCTGGCGCTGTTGTAAACGACGCCGAATGCGATGATGACGCTCAACGCGATGTACATCGTGGTCATGATATTGATATTGCGCGCGATGGTCTCCCGGAACTTTACGAGCGCGACGCGCTGCAAGGCGAGAGATGCAACAGCCGGTGTCGCCTTGACGGCATCATAAAAGCTATCCAAACGCGCTTCATCGAGCGCAACGTGTACCCCACTGATGCGCGGACCGTCATCCAATAGCGCGTCGAGTGCGCCGATATCCATGTAGGCACCGAGACCCAGGTAGAATTTGGCAACCTCTTCGACGACGAGCGTTTTGGTCGTGCGCCGGCCTTCGAGAAGCTCGACTTCAAGCTGGTCGCCGCGCCTTAAATTCAGAACTTCAGCCAAACGCGTGCTGATCATGATGCCGGTGGCCGGCGGCTCAACACGGCGCAAATCCTGATCGACAATCAAATTCAGCGTCTGTCCTGGCGGCTTTCCGATCAGGGCGACGTCGCGTTGCAGATGACCGTTGCGCAGACGCACGGATGCGGCGCGAAACGGCTCCGCGCGCAAAACGCCCGGTAGCTGCGCGACAGATTGTGTGGCGCGCGGCGATTGATCGGCCGTGAAATTCAACGTCGCGTGCTGCCGGGCAGTGCGGAAGAATGAAAGGTCGATCAAATCCTCAACCGAGTCGGTCGTGAACAGCGATGTAATCAGCAGGCTGGTTGCGAGCGCGACGCCGAGCAGCGTCGTTGCCGCGCGGACGGGCCCGCGCACCATGTAGCGCAGGGCCATGACGGTCAGTTGCGACAGCGAGCGTGCCAAGCCGAGCCGTTCGCTCCAGAGCTTTGTATATCGCGGGGGCGCGGGCGGCTGCATGGCAACCGCTGGGGCGAGCGCCAGAACCTGTGATACCGCCCTAAGCGCGCCAAGAGATGCGGCGGCGAACGACACTCCGGCCGCAATCAAGTACAAACGCGGATCGCGTTCAAAAATCAAAAACGGAAAATGAAAAAATTCCGCGTAGAGCCGTGTCAATCCGCGTCCAAGCCATGTGCCCGCAATGGCGCCGATGAGAGATCCGATCAAGGCGATCAGCAGCACGAGCTTCAAGTAGTGCGC
>JBOFCQ010000044.1:0-8157 GCA_051646145.1 Hyphomicrobium sp. | reverse complement strand
CAACACCCGTTTCCTTGGGCGCGATGAAATCGGCCAGCGCCGTATGCGCGCGGTTGCGCGAGGGATCGCGCGCGATCTGCTGGCGCAAGGTATGAAGCGTCTTCAAGGGCGTGTGGCGCGGTTCGCCGGTATAGAGCTCAATGTCGTCGCCGACGCTGTTGGCCGGCCAGAAGCCGACAATCGCCGACGCCTTGATCCATTTCTCGGCGACCATGCGCTTCAGCAGCACTTGCGCGTCATCGAACAGTTTCTGCGCTTCAGTACCGACCTTGTTATCGGTCAGAATCTGCGGATAGCGTCCGGCCAGTTCCCAGGTCTGGAAGAACGGCGTCCAATCGATGTAGGGCACGAGGCTTGCGAGATCGTAGTTCTCGAAGAGGCGCGGGCCGAAGTAGCTCGGCTTGGTCGGCTGATAGCCTTTCCAGTCGATCTTGAACTTGTTGTCGCGCGCCGCCTGCAGCGTGATGCGGTTTTTCTTGGCTTCATTGGCGAGATGGGTATCGCGCACCTTGGCATAGTCGGCCTTGATGCCACCGATATAGCCGTCGCGTTCAGTGTCCGAGAGCAGGTTCGAGACGACGCCGACGGCGCGGCTGGCGTCGAGCACATAGACCGCCTGGCCGCGGTCGTAGTTCGGATTGATCTTGACGGCCGTATGCACTTTGCTCGTCGTGGCGCCACCAATGAGCAGCGGGCATGAGAAGCCCTCGCGCTCCATCTCGGCGGCGACGAAGCACATCTCATCAAGGCTCGGCGTGATGAGGCCGGACAGGCCGATGATGTCGACCTTTTCCTTTTTCGCCGTTTCCAGAATTTTCGCCGCCGGCACCATGACGCCGAGATCGATGACTTCATAGTTGTTACATTGCAGAACGACGCCGACGATGTTCTTGCCGATGTCGTGCACGTCGCCCTTGACGGTCGCCATCAGGATTTTGCCGGCGGCGGGGCGCGATTCAAGGCCAGAAGCTTTCTTCTCGGCTTCGAGATAGGGCTGCAAATAGGCAACCGCCTGCTTCATCACGCGCGCGCTTTTTACCACCTGCGGCAGGAACATCTTGCCGGCGCCGAAGAGATCGCCGACGACGTTCATGCCGGCCATCAGCGGACCCTCGATCACATGCAAGGGCTTCGGCAGCTTTTGGCGCGCTTCTTCCGTGTCGACTTCGATGAAGTCGGTGATGCCGTGCACGAGCGCATGGGCAAGCCGGTCTTCGACCGTCGCCTCGCGCCACGTCATGTCCTTTTCTTTGGCCTTCGCGCCGCCCTCACCCTTGAACTTGGGCGCGGCCTCGAGCAACCGGTCCGTGCCGTCGGGGCGACGGTTCAAAATGACGTCCTCGACGAGTTCGCGCAGATCGGCCGGAATGTCGTCATACAGCGTCAACTGACCGGCGTTGACGATGCCCATGTCCATGCCCGCCTGGATGGCGTGATAGAGAAACACGGAGTGCATCGCCTCGCGCACCGCTTCGTTGCCGCGAAACGAGAACGACAGGTTCGAGACGCCGCCCGAAATATGCACGAGCGGAAATTTCTGCTTGATCTGGCGCGCCGCCTCGATGAAGGCGATGCCGTAGCCGTTGTGTTCTTCGATACCGGTCGCGACCGCGAAAATATTGGGATCGAAGATGATGTCTTCGGGCGCAAAGCCGATCTTCTCGGTCAGCAGCTTGTAGGCGCGTTCGCAGATCGACACCTTGCGCTCGACCGTATCGGCCTGCCCGACCTCATCGAACGCCATGACGACGACGGCGGCGCCGTAGCGCAGCACCTTGCGCGCCTGTTCGAGAAACGGCCCCTCGCCTTCCTTCATCGAGATCGAATTGACGATCGCCTTGCCCTGCACGCACTTGAGGCCGGCTTCGATCACGCTCCACTTCGAGCTGTCGATCATGATCGGCACGCGGGAAATGTCGGGCTCGGAGGCGATCATGTTGAGGAAGGTGGCCATGGCCTTCTCGCTGTCGAGCAGGCCTTCGTCCATGTTGATGTCGATGATCTGCGCGCCGGCTTCCACCTGCTGGCGGGCAACCGAGAGTGCGGCGCCATAGTCGCCGGCCTCGATCAGCTTGCGGAATTTTGCCGAGCCGGTGACGTTGGTACGTTCGCCGACGTTGATGAAGGATTGCGCTGCGTTGGCTGTGGTCATCTGTGATCTCAAGTCAATCGGCTGCTGATGGCCCCGCACGCACGGCATGCGAGACATGGGCGGCGGTTAGGGTCGCATTGCGGTCAAAAACGGTGCCGGAGGTTGGCTGTGGCGGTTGGCGGCGCGCGTCATACGTAGACGAAGAGCATCAGGCTGACCGCGCCGGCGACGACCCACGACAGATACATGGCCGCGAAGCCGCCTTTGGTATGCCGAAGCGGACTGCGATACACGCGGTCCGTGATCCGCTTGGCGAGATAGACGATGGCGATCATCGCCGGCAGCTTCACCAGCTCCCACGCGATCAGCCATTCCGTTGGCGCGTCCACGGCCTTGCCCCCTCATGTTCGCCGGCCTACCCATGCACGAACGGTTCAAGGCCGGACAGCCGCATTTTCTGGGCGATCGTCGGCAGGGCGCGCGGCTTGTATTTCTTGGCGTGGCTGGCGATGTGCGCGATGTGATCGGGCGTCGATCCGCAGCACCCGCCCGCAATGTTGATCAAGCCGTCGGCGAACCACGGATCGACCTTGCACGCCATTTCGAGCGGGCTCTCATCGTATTCGCCCATGGCGTTCGGCAGGCCGGCGTTCGGATAGGCCGAGATGCGGACATCGGCGACGTGCGCCAGTTCGGCGATGTAAGGCCGCATCAATTCGGCGCCGAGGGCGCAGTTGAGGCCGATCGAGAACGGCTTGAGATGGCGCATCGAATACCAGAACGCTTCCGCCGTCTGCCCGGACAGCGTGCGCCCCGAACGGTCGGTGATCGTTCCCGAAATCATGATCGGCAGCTCGACGCCTTTTTCATCGAAGACTTCAAGCGTTGCGTATCCGGCCGCCTTCGCGTTCAGCGTATCGAAGATGGTCTCGATCAGGATGATGTCCGATCCGCCGTCGATCAGGCCGCGCACCTGCTCTTTGTAAGCTTCGCGCAGTTCGTCGAAGCTTGTGTTGCGGTAGCCCGGATTGTTGACGTCGGGCGAAATCGAGGCCGTGCGATTGGTCGGGCCAACGGCGCCGGCAACGAAGCGCGGCTTGTCGGGCGTCTTCGCCGACCACGTGTCGCAAGCGCGCTTGGCGAGGCGGGCTGCCTCGACGTTGATCTCATACGACAGGTCTTCCATGTGATAGTCGGCCATGGAGATGCGCTGTGCGTTGAAGGTGTTGGTTTCGACGATATCGGCGCCGGCGCGCAGATACTTGCCGTGGATCTCCTCGATGATCTCGGGCTGCGTCAGCACGAGGAGATCGTTGTTGCCCTTGACGTCCTTGGAATGATCCTCGAAGCGCAGGCCGCGATAGTGGCCTTCACCGAGCTTGTGCTGCTGGATCATGGTGCCCATGGCACCGTCGATGATGAGAATGCGCCGCTCGGCGGCATCGATGAGCTGGTCGTAACTGGCTTTGCGCGTCATACGAAGGTGCTTTCACTTGTGGCGTTGCGGCGATAGGCGAATTCCAAAGGCGAACTGATGATGCCGGTCCGCATCTGCCGTCACGATGCCGCCCGGCGCTGTTCGAGAGGCGCGACCTTCAAGGGCCTGAGACCCAAAAGGTGGCAGATGGCGTAGACGAGATCGGCACGGTTCAGCGTGTAGAAGTGGAACGACTTCACGCCTTCATCGACGAGATCCATCGCCTGTTCGGTGGCGACCGCGGCGGCAACGAGATGAGTTGTCGCTGAATCGTTGTCCAGTCCTTCGAAGCGGCGCGCCATCCACGCAGGCACCGTTGCGCCGGCGCGAATGGCAAAGCCCGCCACCTGGCGGAAATTGTGGATCGGCACCAGTCCTGGAATGATCGGCACCCAGATGCCGGCGGCACGCGCGCGCTCGAGGAAGCGCAGGTAGTGCGTGTTGTCGAAGCCGAACTGCGTGATGATGCGATCGGCGCCCGCGTCGACCTTGGACTTGAGGTTGTCCATGTCGGCCTGCAAGGTCACGCTCTCGGGATGCTTCTCGGGATAGCCCGCGACCGACACTTCGAACGGCGCGATGGCCTTGAGGCCGGCAACGAGCGCCGCCGCATTCGCATAGCCGCCCGGATGGGCCTCATACTTCGTTCCAGCGCCGCCGGCCGGATCGCCGCGCAGTGCCACGATGTGGCGTACGCCCGCGGCCCAATAGGCACGCGCGACCTCGTCGACCTCGGCCTTGGTGGCGTTGACGCACGTCAAATGCGCCGCCGGACGCAGCGCCGTTTCGTTGACGATGCGCGACACGGTGGTGTGCGTGCGCTCACGCGTCGAGCCGCCAGCGCCGTAGGTGACGGAGACGAACTCGGGTGCGAGGGGCGCCAGCCGCTCGATTGAATTCCAGAGCTGCAATTCCATCTGATCGTTCTTCGGCGGAAAGAACTCGAACGAAACCGCGATTTCGCCAGCGCCCAAAAGGCGGCTCTTCTTTTCCTTGGCTAGGGCCATCATCGGGCGTTCTCCATGGTGCGGCCAGATTTGGCGGCCGGGGCTTGATCTTTTGGGGCGAGGCGTTCGCCAAGCCAAATGGTAACGGTCAACTGTTCGTCAGTGGCGTTGGCGCTCGGCACGGGGGCGAGATCGCGGACAGCGCGCGCTTTGAAGCCGGCGTCCTGCATCCATTGCGTGACTTGGGCGGCAGCGAAACCCAGCCTTTCGTGGGCCTCGCGCTCGCGCAGGAATTCAAGGCCGTGCGGCGCAAAATCGGCGATCAGCAAGCGCCCGCCCGGTTTGACGAGGCGGCCGGCCTCGCGGATCGCCAAGGCCGGATCGGAGAGAAAGTGCAGCACCTGATGCATGATGACGGCATCAGCCTGCCCGTCCGCAAGCGACACCGCATAGATATCGCCGTGGCGCACCTGGGCGTGCGTGTGGCCTGCGCGCCCAAGGCGGGCGCGGGCGTGCGTCAGCATGGTCTGGTTGACGTCGATGCCAAGGCCACGGGCGTAACGATCGGCAAGCAATTCCAGCATGCGACCGGTGCCGGTGCCGAGATCGACGAGAAATCCGGACATCGTTTCGGCGAGCAGGTCGCGGATCGCGCTTTCAACCTCGTGCTCGGCCACGTGCAGCGAGCGGATACGATCCCAATCGGCGGCATGTGCTTCAAAGAATTCCTGCGCCGACTTCTCGCGCTCGCGCTTCACGGTGTCGGCGCGGTCGCGGTCACGGGCGATGACGGCATCGTTGCCCGGCACCTCGCCAAGCAGGCGCCGCGCGAGGCGACCGCCGGCGGTGCGTTCTGAAATATGGAAATAGACCCAGCTTCCCTCGCGGAAGCGCTCGATCAACTGCGCCTCGCAGAGCAGCTTCAGGTGGCGGCTGATGCGCGGCTGGCTTTGGCCGAGAATGACGGTCAGATCTTTGACGTTCAGTTCGCCGGCCTGGAGCAAAAAGAGGATGCGCAGCCGCGTTGGCTCCGCCGCCGCTTTCAGCGCCTCGACGAGCGCATCGGTACTGAAGGGTGCCACACGTTCCATGACGCAATACATATAAAGATATGTTTATGTGTCAAGCGGCGATCTCGCTCATCCACGCTTGAAGTGGGGCACGCCTGAAGTGGGTGCACGCCTGATGTGCCGTCGCGCTTGAAGTGCTGGCACACTCGCTATCGCCGACACGCTCGCCTGCGGGCACGCGCGTGTCTCCAGCCAGTGTGGTGCCAGACTTGAGACTGCCTTGCGCCCGGGCTGGCTTTGCAACCACCCGCGCCCCGAAATCGTGCGGAGCACAACGCGGCGTTAACCAAGTGGACCCTACCTTGCAAACCGAATTTTGCAGATATTGGCGGAGTCCGCATGCGTCCCGAGGCTTTCGATACCGTTGAGTCCGTTTTGTATAGCGATCACACCCTTCTCAAATCGCGCCAGCGCTCGAAGCGCGTCAGCAGCATCATCCGGTTCACGGCGTTATCGGCATTGGCCGCGGCCGTCGTCGGCCCGCAACTCGTGCTCGCCATCCATGCCATGGCCAACGATGAGGTCCGCGCTCAGATCATGGCTCAGCCGCTGGTGGCCGTTGAACTGACGCTCGCCTTCGCCTTCTGGATCGGGCTGTTTGGGTGGCCGCTGAAGCGCCTGCTCGATCGCGTCAACGGCCAGCGCGACGTTGAAATTACACCAGAAAACGTTGCCGTCCGCGATGACCGCGTGCTCGGTCTCGAACAGTGGACGGCGCCTCTCGCCGACTACACCGGCATCACGCATCGCATCCGCTCGTCGCTGTCGGGGACGCGCCACGAACTGATCCTGGTCCACCCGGACCCCGAACGCTCAGTTTTGCTGATGGTCGCCGAACACATCCTCGACCGCGACATCCACCAGTTCGCCCACCTGCTCGGCCGCCCAATTCTGGCCGCGCCGACGGCCGTAACGTCCGGCAGCGGCGCCACAGCCGAACCACAAAATGCGCCCAGTCAGAAAGCTGGGCCCTTAGCCATCGCGGCCTGACGGCGCGGCATGGTTTCGTCCAGATCGTATGCCTCTTGTGCGGTGGCAAACGAAGGTGCAGTAAGATTTCAGGGTTGCAGCCACACGTCTCACGCGACGCCGGTTGCACCTTCTCTACCAGTGAGGCCACGACATGAATTGCTCGGCAAAGATTTGGGATGTGACGCGCATCGGCGCCATGGGGCGCTGGCTCGGATTGGCGATGATCGCCGTCGCGGCGCTGGCACCGGCCGCGCACGCTGAGGCGCCCGCCACATACATGCAGCGCGTTGCCAACGAACTCATCGCGGCGCAGCGTTCCGCCTCGCCGACCGCGTTCCAGAACGTCTTGCGCAAGCATATGGATGTGCCGGCCATCGGCCTTGGCGCGCTTGGCCCCCATGCGCGGACGCTGCCGAAGACGGAACGCCCCGCCTATTACAGCGGCATGTTGAAATTCATTTCGAAATACGCCGCCAAGGAAGCGCCGAAGTATCCCGTCGCCAGCGCCGTTGTCACCGGCCAGGGCGAGGAAACCGTTGGCGGTTCGGCCGTCGATACGCGCATCACGCTGCGCAACGGCGAAACCTACGATGTGCGCTGGAAGCTCGTGCGCGCCGGCCAGAGCTACAAAGTGCGCGATGCGCAGGTCGTCGGCTTCTGGATGACGTCGTTCCTCGACAACCTCTTCCAGAGCTACATCAGCGAGAACGGCGATAACCCGCGCGCGCTCGTCATGGCGTTGAACCGCTGAGGTATTTCGCGGCCATCCGATTGGACGGCAGTGACGAAGCTAATCCATCTGACGTTGAGCGAGGGGCGCGCGGCATGTTTGCAGGCGCGCCTCTTTTGCGTGTGCACCGCACGCGGATCTCGGGGCACCGCGCGATTCTCACCGGCCAAGTGGTGCTGATTTGCATCTGAGTGGGACAAAGCGTCCGTGCAAACCTTCGTCCATCTTGGCCGCCGCATCTTGTTGCCATTTTTCTAATTCCCATGTGGAGCCCAATCGACGAGGCACAAACGACGGAGGATGACATGACACGCTCGATGCCGGGCCGCGCGCCCGCGCGGTTCCACTTGGTTGCCGCGCTCGCAGTAGCGGCAGCCCTGGGACTGGGCGCGACGCGCCTCCACGCGGAAGATCCGGCACCGGCCGAGGAACCCGCAGCAGCCGACGCGGCCCCCGCAGCGGACCCGGCCGCCGAGGCCCCCGCTGCAGAAGCCGCCCCTGAAGCTGAAGCCGCGCCGGCCGCCGCTGAAGCGCCAGCCGCTGATGCGGCCCCCGCCGCCGACGCCGCGCCCGCAGCACCTGCTGCCGGTGGTCTATCGGCTGCATCTCTCAAGGTCGGCACGCCGGTTTTCGGCAGTGATGGCGGACAGGTCGGCGAGGTCAATCGCGTGACGTCGAACGAAGCCGGCGCCATCACCGAACTGCAGGTCACAACAACCGGCCCCGCAGGGCTCGGCGTACCCGTCGTCGCCATTGCGGCCGATCAGATCGCGTCGCTCGACGGTGGCGTTAAGCTCGCCATCACGGCCGAAGCCGCGAAAGCGCTGCCGCTGTTGAAGACTGAGTAATTCGCCTCGCCTCAGAGCGAT
>JBOFCQ010000309.1:0-11506 GCA_051646145.1 Hyphomicrobium sp. | reverse complement strand
CGCTGCACAATTCGCGTGCACTCTACAAGAGTAGCGCGCCGAAAAACCCGCCTTTGTTGCTTAATGGCGACAATGTGGTTTCAACCGATTTGGTTTGGGCTGGAATTGCTTGTGCCACGTCACGAATTTCGATTTCGTAGGTGTCAAGCGCGGCGAGAGTCGCCTTATGGGTGCCCCAGACAGGTTAGGCATCGTACTGGCAGGCCGCAGACCAGATTGTTACCGAGGGGGACTAAACAGCTATGACACGCACCAGTAAGCTTCTACAACTCGCAGGCGTTGCCGCTCTCTCGGCCATGGCTGTTTCGACCGGCGCCCGCGCTGAAGATCCGCCGTCGTTCGCCTACTCGATGACCATGACCGGCACCAGCGACTACATCTTCCGCGGCTTCTCTCAGACCGCTGAAGACCCGGCATTCCAGCTCTCGTTCGACGCCACGTACGGCATCTTCTATGCCGGCGTCTGGGGTTCGAACATCGACTTCGACAGCGCCAACGGCCTCGACGAAAACGCTGAAATCGATATCTACGCCGGCATCACGCCGTCGGTCGGTTCCGTCACGTTCGACCTTGGCGTCCTCTACTACTGGTATCCGGACCTCAACGACGACGTTCTCGGCGGCGAAGCCGACTACGTCGAACTCAAGGGCGGCGTGAAGACGACCGTCATGGAAAAGCTGGCTCTCGCCGCTTACGCCTACTGGACGCCGGATAACTTCGGTGAAACCGGCGACGTCGTGACGCTCGAAGGTTCGGCCAACTACACGCTTCCCGCAGTCGGCATGTTCACGCCGACCGTCGGTGGCTTGATCGGTACGGCTCTGGCTGACGAAGACATCTTCGGCGGCGGCGACGATTACGTCTACTGGAACGCTGGCCTTGCGCTGGCCGTCGAAAAGTTCACCTTCGACTTCCGCTACTGGGATACCGATCTCAACGACGCAACCTGCAACGGAACCTCGTTCCAGTGCGACTCGCGCTTCGTCTTCTCGGCCAAGGTCACTCTGCCTTAATCGGCAGACCGGCCACCCGGTTTGAAATTGAGGCCAGTGTCCGAAAGGGTGCTGGCCTTTTTCTTTGGGCGCGCCAGAGCAGCGGACGTGGTGTCGATTGCTGGGCGAGACGATGCCGAACGGCTCTAATGCCTACCAACGAATGGTGGGCATCGCGGTCGGCGATAAGAACATCCGCCCGTCGGCAACAGGCCAAACGCGACCGAAACAAAAACCCCGCAGGATGCCTGCGGGGTTTTCTCGTCTCACACTTGACGACTGGTACGCGGCGGCGGCGTTACGCCGACACGCTCTGCGTGATCCAGTCTTCAAGCTTTTTCTTCTGCACGATCGCGCCGGTGTGCTGGGCTGCAACCTTGCCGGCCTTGAACAGGATCAGCGTCGGCATGGCGCGGATGCCATAAGTGCCCGTCACCTTCGGGTTTTCGTCAACATCGACCTTGACGATCTTGACCTTGCCCTTGAGCTCTTCGGCCACTTGATCGAGTGCCGGCGCCATGGCCTTGCACGGCCCACACCACTGAGCGTGGAAATCGACGAGCACGGGCTCAACGGACTTCAGCACTTCCTGGTCGAAGCTGCTGTCGGTAACGGCGTTCGCCATGATAAATCTCTCCATCGGGGGCGGTGGGTGAAAAACAGCCTGATCGGGCCGTGTCCGCCTCCAGATCAGTGAGGCGGAACGTAGGTATTGGCTCATCAAGCGTCAAGGCTTGCGACGTCGAGATCCCACAGCCGCGTCACGTATTCGCGGATCAGGTATTCCGGAATATCCATGAGGCGCGGGCCGTCTGTCCAAAGTAGGGCGGCCTTGACGCGCCGGCCTGGATAGATTTCGCCAAGCGCCAGCGAATAGGCGGCTAGCTGATAGAGATATGCGGGCGCCACACGCTCCAGCGCCGATGGCGGCGGGCGATTGGTTTTGTAATCGACAATCAGCACCTCATCGCCGCTGATGGCGAGGCGGTCGATCGCGCCCGACAATTTGAGCGCCGGGCCCTTGCCGGCGGGTCTTGGGATAGTGGCGGAGATGGCCACTTCAGCCCGGCTCGTGGGCGAGAAGACAGCGGCGAAGGCCGGGTCGTTCAAGACCGCCAGAGTTTCAGCAACGATACTGTCGCGAACGCGCGCCGAGAGCGCTTCACCGCGCTTGGAGACGAACCGGTGCGCCGCCGCCGCGCGCGCTTCATTCGGCATGGCGGGCAGGTGTTCGAGCAACGCGTGGGTGATGGTGCCGCGCAGGAAGCGATTGCCACCTGCAAGGATGGCGGGCGATGGCCGGTCATGCGTGCGGCCCGGTGGTAACGGCGCGGCGACCGGCTCGCCCTCGGCATCAGGCGCATAGGGTTCAAGGCGTGACGGCGCGAGCGGCACCGTCAATTGCGGTTCAGCCGGCGCGCGGTGTCGTGCGAACTCGGGTAACGCCAACGGTTCAAGCAGCGCGGCGAATGGAGACGGCGCGACCTCTCGCGCGGTCGTCTGTGCCGTTTCGCGCCGGCGCACCGTGCGACCGTCGTCGAGCGTGATGGTGTCGAGATGGGGGCTCAATGCGCCTTCAATGAGATCATACCAGCAGCCGGCGCTGCGACCCTTGCCGCCTTCGAAGCCGGCGATGTACAGGCGATCGCGCGCGCGCGTCATCGCCACGTAAAGCAGCCGGTGGCGTTCTTCCGCATCGCGCGCCGCCTTGATTGCCTTGGCGTCGACGACAGCCTGCACGCGTGACGTACCTTTGACCGGCCAGATGATCGGGTCGGCGACGCCAACGGGCCGTGCAATATCCGGCAGCGTCAGCAGCGATAGGCCACCGCCGTCGCCGGATGCCGTCGTGCAGGTATCGGGCAGAAACACGATCGGCGCTTCGAGGCCCTTGGCGCCGTGCACGGTCATGACGCGGACTTCATCGCGACCGTGCTCCATGTCACGTTTGACCTCGCGATCGCTCGCGCGCAAATCGGCGAGGAAACCGGTGAGCGACGGCGGCGCACCGTCGTCGTAGGTCAAGGCCAGATCGAGGAATTCATCGATCGCGTCCGACGCCTCCGGCCCCAGCCGGTGCAGCATGGCATCGCGCCCGCCGTCGCGATCGAGCAAGCTTGAAAAGAACTCGAACGGCGGCGTCAGGTCGGCCTTGGCGCGCCAGCGCTTCAAGGTTTCGGCGGCCGGTTTGAAACGTGCCGTGGTGCTGGCGTGCGCGAGGAAAGACTTCCAAAGCGCGCCTTTGCGGCCGACGGCAATGACCGTCAGGTCGTCGTCGTCGAGACCGAAGAGTGGCGATTTGAGAACGGTCGCGAGGGCAAGATCGTCTTCCGGCAAGGTCAGGAAATCACCGAGCGCCATCAGATCCTGGACAGCGGTTTGCGCCGTCAGCTTCATGCGGTCCGATCCGGCGACGGGAATGCCGGCGGCCTTGAGCGCCGCAACCATCGGCAAGGCAAACGGGTGGCGCTTGCGCACCAGCACCAGGATATCGCCGGGGCGGATCGGGCGGCCTTCCGAGACCAGCAGGTCCTTGCGGGCCAGCCATCCCGCGATGGTGGCAGCTATTCGTTCCGCCAATCTGTTGGCCGGCGCGCGCTCGGCACTATCGGCGAGTGGCGACCATGGGTCCGCGGCCTCGCTGTCGGCCGCTGTTTCCGTCGGCCAGATTTCGACCAGACCGTGATCGCCGAAGCGGCTGGCGATGTGTTCGATTGCTCCCGCATCGGCCGTCAAACCTGGCGTGCGTCCAGCGTTCGCGAATGTCTCGTCCACCGCGTCGAGCACAGCCTGCACCGAGCGGAACGACAGATTGAGCGGCAGCGGCCGCCAGGTCGCGCCCGCAGATTGTGCGAGGCTCGAGAAATGCCGGCCCATGGCGGCAAACTTTTCCGGCTCTGCACCCTGGAACGAGTAGATCGACTGCTTTTCGTCGCCGACTGCGAACATCGTGCGCGCCGTCTCGCGCGCACTCGACCCCGCAAAGAACTCGCGCGCCAACGCCGAGACGATGTCCCACTGCTCAGGGCTCGTGTCCTGCGCCTCATCGACGAGAATATGATCGAGACCGCCGTCGAGCTTATAGAGCACCCAATCGGCCTGTTGCGTCGTCGACAACAGGTTCGTCGTGCGCGCGATGAGGTCATCGAAATCGAGTGCGCCGGACGCTGCCTTTGCATCGGTGTAGCGCTGCAGAACGGCGCCGGCGAGCGCGTACAGCGCCAGCGTCGCGTCGCGCAGTGTCACCGCGTCGAGCTGGCGTGAATAGTTTGAGAACGCGCGCTGGGCGGTCGTTGCCAGGGACAGCAGATCGGGGCGCTGTTCGCCGAGCGCCTTCGTCATCAGAGCCGCGCGCGCTTCACCCGTCGACGTCAAGAAATAGTCGCGGAGCGCGTCGGCGCGCACTGTGTCGTCGGCCTTACCGATTGCGCGTTTGACAGTATCGGCATTCGCGGCATCGCGCTTGCCACCTGATGCCAGATGCGCGCTCAGGGCGCGAAGGTCGCTGTCGTTGAGAACTCTCGCGCGGTGTGACTGCAAGCTCGCCACTGTCAGCTTAGGATCGACATTGAGCGCCTGCGCCAGAATTGCGGACGCGACCGTGAAATCGCGCGTCCCCGACACCAGATCGAGCCTGGATGCCGTCTCGAACCACTGACGCTCAAAGATGGCCTTGCTGAGCAGTTCGTCGAAATTCGCATCGGACGCAAATCTAACGGCGGTGGTCAGCGCCTTGCCGAGCACGGATGCGGGGCTGGAGGTTGCGTCTGTCAGCGTCGCATCGATGGCTTCAAGGATCAGTTCGCGCGTTTTGCCGTCATCGAGAATCTTGAAGCCAGGCGGCACGCCGGCCTCGAGCGGAAAGCGTTGCAGCAATCGCTCCGAGAAAGCGTGGATCGTTTGCACCTTGAGGCCGCCGGGTGTCTCGATGGCCTTGGTGAAAAGCGTACGTGCGCGCGAGAGATCATCCGGCGCCGGCGTTGCGCCTGTCAGATCCGATAGTGATTTGCTCAAAGGTTCGTCGGCCGCCGTCACCCATTCGGCGAGGCGGTCGAAGACGCGTTTCGACATCTCGGCCGCGGCAGCTTTGGTGTAGGTGAGGCACAGGATGCGCTCGGGTGGCGTGCCCGCATAGAGCAGGCGCAGCACGCGCATGGTGAGGACGTGCGTTTTTCCGGTGCCCGCGTTGGCGCTGACCCAGGCGGATGCGGTCGGGTCGGCGGCTGCCGATTGATACGCGCTCGTCTTTTGGCGCACGGCATCGACGGCGGACTGTGTGTGGTTTGGCGTGCGCATGCGTTCGATCACGCCTCCTCATCGACATGCGCCGACCATTCCGCGACGCGCGCCAGGCCAGCGTAGGAATCGTAGTCGTAGCGATAGCCGGGTCTGCGGATGGCGCGGTACGGCGTATCCGGGTCGTCGAATGCCGCAACGAGGCGGCTCACGCCATCGAGCGCGCGGGCCGCAAGGTCGGTGATATCGTCTCCGATCGTCACTTCCTGTCCCGGTGGTTCACCGCCCGAGGCGCGGATGTAGCGCAGCGCCGTGACCGATTGCCCCGAGAGTGTCGGAAAGCCGGTCTCGGAAAGCGCAATCGCCGCTTCGAGCGGCAACTGCGGCGCGCGCGCCGACTGCACATTCTTCACGGATGGGGCCTGACCGGTTTTGTAATCAGTGATGATGAGGCCGCCTGGCGTTTCGTCGATCCGATCGGCGCGCGCAGTCAGCACGAACGGTCCGTTGGGCGCGGCGATCGACATGGTGCCGCTCGTTTCAGCCATGACGCGGGTGACGTCGGCGCGCCGTTGCACTTCCGTGTTGGCGAACCAGGTGAGGAAGCGGCGCAAGCGCGGCAGCCAGAACGCCGCCACGCGTGCGTGACCGGTGTAATCGGTGAGAACAGCAGTTGCGATGGCATTGAGGCGCGCGTCAATGTCGGCGGGCAATGCATCGGGATGCGCCTTAGCAAACGCCGACAGCACGTCGTGCACCAGCGCGCCGCGCAAGGCCTGGCCGGGTGCTTCGCCAAGAGCCGGCAGTGGCTGAATAGCCAGAATGCGGCGCGCGAAGATCGAATACGGATTGGCAATCCAGTCTTCGATGCGGCTGACGCTTAATTTGCGCGGCCGCAGTTCAAGCGCGGGTCGCGGTTGCGGCGCGGTGAGGCGAACGCGGCGGTCAGCGACGATCAGATCGCGGGCGCGCGCCCAGCCGAGCCATGGCGATTTCGGCGCGAGTTCGCCTGTCAAGCCGACGCCGTCGAGAAGCGCTTTCAGGCGCATCAGCCATCGCGACGGTACCGTCGGCACGCCTTTGTTCTTCTGGGCGCGCGTCAGGTACACGTTTTCTGCGCCGAGCAGCGACATGAAATCGTGCGCCGCGCGACCGATATCGTCTTCCGGCGACGGCAGCCCGAGCGTCTGCCGCATCGGACGATTGAGCCAGGCGCCGGGTTCGGCGGCTTCTGGCCATGTGCCGTCGTTGAGCGAACCGAGCACAAGCACGTCAGGCTGCTGCAGGCGCGCTTCGAACGGCCCCCAAATCGAAAGGCGCGGATGGACAGGCGTGCGCTCGCGGACGTTCGTGCGCGCCAGCAGACTGCGATAGAGATCGGCATAGTCGGCGCTTTTGATGTCGATGGCCGGTACGTCGTCTGCCAGTAGCGCGACGAAGAATGCGCTCGCCTCGGCGCCCGCCTCGTCCTGCCAGAGCGGGCTCGATGCGTCGTCGTCTTCTGCGTTCGCAGTCGTGGCATCGTCGGTCGTGCGCGCGATGGCTTCGGCGGCGTCAGCGTGCGCGCGTGCGAAGTGCGCAAGGGGTGCCGGCTTGCCGCCGGAATACAACTTGAGCAACGGCGCCGCGGCGACGTCCAACCTGTCGACGAGCAATCGTGCGCCCGCGCGGTCTTCGTCCCACAAGCGATTGAATGCCGGATGGCGCCGCTCGCCTTCGGCATCCTCTCGCTCGGCGTGGTCAAGCGCCGCTTTCACGCCCGCAAGCCCGCGGCCGAGATAGGGTGCGCGGAACGCCATGATCTCAAGTGCGCGGCCATAGCGGCGCACATCGAAGGCCTGAAAGCCGAGCCGGCATAGCGGATGCTTGAGCAGCGCCATCAATTCCGCCGGTGCGAAATCCTTGCGCACGGCGTCGACAACGAGGTTGAGAAACGTGCCCGGCACCGTCTTCGCGAACGGCCGCCCGGCGCTGTCGTCGACGCGGATGCCCCAACTCGCCAGCCGTATCGCGACGCGGCGTGCGAGCAGCCGGTCCGGTGACACGAGCGCGCCGGTGCGTCCCGGCGTTTCCGCAACCTCGCGCAGAATAAGCGCCACGGCTTCCGCTTCATCCGCAGCGTTCGGCGCTTCGATGAGTGAAACTCCGGCGAGCGCCGCTTTCAGCTTCGCGCGATCGGCGTTGGCCGTGAAGTCGTGCCACAGGCCCGTCGTCGCTGACGGTCGCATCGCTTCGCTGATGAGCTTGGTGCGGGCCGCGCGCGATCGTGCCGGTTCAGCGCCCGGCAACAGCGCAACATCGTGCCGGTCGACGCCGAGCGCGTCGAGCAGCTTTTTCAAACCGAACTGCGGGTGTTCCGGATGCGACGGTGTGATCTGGTTCCAGCTTGCATCATCGAGATCGGTATCGAGACACGGCAGCACAATGGCGCCGTTCGGCAATGCCAGAACCGCTTTCATGAGCGTGACGGTGGCGGGAATTGACCCGGTGACGCCGGCGATGATGACCGGCTTGTCCGGCGCCGTGCGCGCGAGGCGCTCGGCTTCGGCGCGGATGAGCTTGTTGCGCCGGTCCGCTGGCGACAGTAGACCACGTTCAGTGAGATGTGCTGGCCAGAACGTCGTGACGATCGACAGAAAGGATACCGTCTTCTGCCAATGCTCGGCGTAGGTCTCAGGAACGAGCGCCGCGATATCGTCGAGCGCTACGTTCTCGGTCTCGATCATATCCATCAGCTTGGCGAGTTCGGCCGCAAGGTTTGCCGCTTGCGCCGGCGTGTTGCCGGAACTGCCCGGGCCGTGCGGATCGGCCGCGCCAAGCGCTGAGCGCCAGTGATGCACGAGTTGCATCAAGGTCAGCGTGCGGTCGAGCGCGCTAATGGCGGGCGGCAAATCGAGAGAACCGGAATGCGCGGACGGTTGCGACAGCCCGGCGAGCAGGGACGCATCTTCATCGCCCTCGGAGATCGGCTTGATCTGGGGCATGAGCAGCGCGCGGGCGCCAGATGCCGCGAGCATGGCGTCTTGCAGCGCGCGGGTGGCGCGGCGCGTCGGCAGCAGCAGCGTGATGTCTGTCAATTCGTGCGGCAGCGGCGCAGCCTTCGCGGCTCCGGAAAACGCGCCGGTCAGCACAGCGCGCGATAAGGCGTCGAGAAACGGCACGCCTGACGGCACGGTGAAGATGCGACCCGTCATGGCTGTCATGGGCGCGCGCCAGGCCGAATGGTAATCAGCCGGTCCTCGGCAAGCTTGTCTTCGGCGTCCGCCAGCGACTGCGGTGTCCCAACGTGCATCCACAGACCATCGAGCCGAATGCCATACAGGCGGCCGCGCTCAATCGCTGAGTTCCACGGGGCGTTGAGTGAAAATTTGCCGCTCGTGTGCTTGTTGAACAGCCGCGGATGCGCAATCGACACGCCTGCGAAGACGAACGGCGCCATGCGTCCACCCGTTTGGCGCGACAAGCGGCCATCGCTGTCCATATGAAAATCGCCCGACCCGTCGTAGCCGATACTCGATGTCATCGGCGCAACGAGCATGAGCGCGTCCATGCGTGCCGCATTCCAGGCGTCGAGAAGACGGTCGAGATTTCGGCCGATGCCCTCGATCCAGACAGAATCGGAATTGTGGATGACGAAAGAAGACCCGCCGAAGTGCGCCAACGCGCGCGCCACGCCGCCGCCGGTGTCGAGGATGGCATCGCGCTCATCGGAGATCACGATTTCCGGCCGTGTGCGCGCTTTCAGATGCGCTTCGAGTTTATCGGCGTGATGATGCACGTTGACGACGGTACGCGTGATTCCCGCGTCCGCGAGACGATCGAGCACGTGATCAATGAGCGGGCGTCCAGCCAGCACGACAAGCGGCTTTGGAATCGTATCCGTCAACGGCCGCATGCGCGTTCCGAAACCGGCGGCCAGAACCATGGCGGATGTTGGTTTGTCTGGCGTCGTCATGAGCGCTCGCTTCCTCGCCGGCCGTCAGACATCGAGCGCACGGTCGCGCACGCGTTTCGGCAGCGCGCGTTCATACCACGCCGCAAGTGACGCCAATTCGGCATGTTGCAGATCGCGTTCGAGATACCCCCAGATTCGTGGCAGGTGCTGCAAGTACTGGCGCTTTCCGTCGCGCTTGGCGAGGCGCGCAAAAATGCCGAGGATCTTGGTGTTGCGCTCAGCGCCGAGCATGGCGTAGGCGAACTGAAAAGCGGTGTCGTCGAAGGTGCTGTCGTGTGCACGCCGTGCTTCGATGTAATGGCGGTACAGTCTGGCTTCGATATCTGCGGGCACCGTCAAGCGCGCATCCTGCAGCAGCGACACGAGATCGTAGGCTTGAGATCCAATGAGCGCGTCTTGAAAATCGATGATGCCGACATTGCATGGGGCGCTGCGCTCCGGCAGCGCGATGAGATTGGGCGAGTGGAAATCGCGCAGCAGCCACCCCGTGGGCGTCGCGAGCAGCCGCGTGATAAGGCCGTCCCAGATCTCTGCGAACGCGTGCCGCTCAGCCTCCGGTGCCGGCGTCCCCCACAGCGCCGGCCAGTACCAGTCGAGCAGCAGATCGGTCTCGATGTGAATTGCGGCGCGGTCGAAATGCGGCAGGGCATAGACGGCGCCGTTCGGCAGCGGCAGTTGCGCGGGCGGCGTGATCGCGGCAAGCGCCACGAGTGCGTCAACGGCAGTGCGCCAAAGTGGTTCGAGATCGGCGCCCCGCGCCACCTCTGAACCGAAAACGTGCGGGCCCAGATCCTCGATGATGAGCAGCCCTTGATCGAGATCGTGAGCGTAGATCTGCGGTGTTGCGAAACCGTCGGTGCGCAACGCGTCGGCGATTGCCACGAACGGCCGCACGTCTTCCGCCAAATGCGCGATGCGGCTATAGGGCTTTCCGTCGCGCACGGCCGGGCCATCGCTCTGGCGCGGGCTGTCCATCAATATCGCGGTTGTTCCGTCGCGCATCGCGAGAGATGCGTAGCGCCGCGGCGAGGCATCGCCCTGCAGATAGCTGAGGCGAACATCATCTTGTCCCCACGCCGTTGTCTTGAGAAAATCGCGGATCGCGACCATGCGCGCGATGCGTGCCGACACGTCTCCCGAGCCACGTACGGTGACGTCGCGCGTTTCGGTGTCGGCCGTTTCGGCAAAGAGGATATCCATCCGCTCATGCGCAAGAGCGTTGCCGGCGCGCTCGGGCCATTCGATGATGGCGACACCGCCGGCAAGCACGTCGTCGAGGCCGAGTTCTCGCAGTTCGCTAGCGTCGTTCAAGCGATAGAGGTCGAAATGTGCGATCGCAAAGCGTGCGCCCTCATAAGTCTGCACGAGCGTGAATGTCGGGCTTGGAATTTCAAGGGCGGGGTTGTTCGACAGCGCGCGGATGACGGCGCGCGCGAACGTCGTTTTGCCGGCGCCAAGATCGCCGTGCAATGCCACGGTGTCGCCGGGCTTCAGCGTGAACGCGATAAGTTCGGCGAGGCGGCCGACGTCATCTTCGCGGAGATTGGGGAGGGTCGTTGAGACTGTCATCGCCGGCCAGTTTACGCGGCCCGGACGCCTCTTGCCAACATGGGTCTGGCGCTTTCGCTGGCCGGCATCGGGATCGGCCGTTCAGGAATGCGCACGTCGACGCGCGTGCCGCGATTTTCCTCGGATTCAATCGTAATACTGCCGCCATGCAACTCGACGAGGCTTTTCACGATCGAGAGGCCCAGTCCTGCACCGCGATGCTTGCCGCCGCGGCTGCGGCTCTCGAAGCGCTGGAAGACGTGGTTGAGCTGATCCTTCGGGATGCCGACGCCATGGTCTTCGACGCGGAACAGGATGGCGCCATTCTCGCGCCAACAGGTGAGCATGACAGTGCCGCCGGTCTTGGAGAAACCAACCGCGTTCGACAGCAGGTTATAGAGTACCTGCCTCATGCGCGCCTCGTCGGCCATAAATTCCGTCACGTCGTCGGCAACCGCGATTTCAAGCGTCAGCTTGCCGCGCACGGCGCGTTCGCGGATGCCGAGGATCGCCGCGTCGATGATGCTGCGCACGCCGATCGGCGTCAGCTTCAGATCCATGCTGCCCGCGTCGATGGTTGCCAGATCCAGAATATCGTCGATGATCGCCAGCAGCGTCTTCGACGACGTCATGATATCGCCGACGTATTCGCGCTGCTTGTCGTTGAGATCGCCCATGAAGGGGTTGGCCATCAGCTCGGTGAAACCGATGATGTTGGTCAGCGGGGTGCGCAGCTCGTAGGAAATGTGACCGATGAATTGCGTCTTCAGGCGGT
>JBOFCQ010000041.1:0-7489 GCA_051646145.1 Hyphomicrobium sp. | reverse complement strand
GCGAGCCCAAGGACTTTCTGGTCAAGCGCGCGCATGACATCGGGCTCGAGCCGTACGAGAACCGCGCCTTTCCGACCGTGCTCTGGGACGTGTTCGGGCAATCGGGGCACCCGGTGCGCGCGACCGTCACCGATATGGGTCCGCTGCTGCTGTCGCGCCTGCTCGAACTCAATGAAGTGCAGGAAGGCGTGTTGAACATCGCATTCCGCGTCTCGGCAGACGAGAAGATGCCGCTCGTCGATCTGCAGGATCTGCGCTCGCTGCTGTCGAACATCTCGGAGCGCGGCAAGGAAATCGGCTCCAAATACGGAAACATCGCAACGACGTCGGTCGGGTCCATTCAGCGGCGGCTGCTGGTGCTTGAAGAGCAGGGCGCCGAGCATTTCTTCGGCGAGCCCGCCATCGACATCATGGATTTCATTCGCATCGCGCCGGACGGGCGCGGCGTCGTCAATCTGCTGGCGGCCGACAAGCTGATGGAGAAGCCGCGCCTCTATGCAACATTCCTGCTGTGGATGCTGACAAAGCTCTGGCAAACGCTGCCGGAAGCCGGCGATCTGCCGAAGCCGAAACTCGTCTTCTTCTTCGATGAAGCGCATCTGCTGTTCAACGAAGCGCCAAAAGCGCTGCTCGAACGCATCGAACAGATCGCGCGCCTGATCCGCTCGAAGGGCGTCGGCGTGTATTTCATTACGCAGAACCCGATGGACGTGCCGAACACGGTTTCCGCCCAGCTTGGCAACCGCGTGCAGCACGCCCTGCGCGCGTTCACGCCGCAAGAGCAAAAGACCATCAAGGCCGCCGCCGAGACATTCCGCAAGAACCCGGCGCTCGATACCGAACGCGTCATTCTCGAATTGAAGGTCGGCGAAGCGCTGGTGTCGACGCTCGAAAACAAGGGCGAGCCTTCGATCGTGCAGCGCACGATGATCCGTCCGCCGGAAGGGCGTATCGGGCCGATCTCGGCGGAGGAGCGGCAGGGCGTCATTGAATACAGTCCTTACTTCGGCAAGTACGAGGAAAAGGTCGACCGCGAAACGGCGCATGAAATGCTTGGCAAGCGCGCGGAGGCGGCCTCGCAGCAAGAGGCGGATGCCGGTGGCGGCGGCGTCGGCGGGTGGCTCGGCGGCGTTATTGGCGGCGGTAAAAATCCGGCGACGGGTCGCAAGCAGCAGGGCATGGGCGATATGATCGGCCGCGAGTTGCAGCGTTCGATCTCGCGCACCGTGGCGAGCACGATCAAGAGCATCATTATCAAGTCGATTACCGGCGGCCGCAGGTAAACGCGCGCCTGCCCAGCCTGTTCTGAATAGGGAAGTCCGGCGGGTTGACCCGGATCACGGCATCGCCCTGTGATCCGCGCCAGCGTGCGCGGATGGCCGGCGCGTCGGGCGCAGGCCGGTGGCAATGGAATGGACGATGACCTTCGGCAGCAGAACGCGCGGCACATCTGGCCGTCGGCCATACGGTGTGAAAGCTTCGGCGATCACGCTGGCGGTTGCTTTGACGTGGCCGATGGGTGGCGCCGCCTACGCCGCGCAAGACAGCGCACCGGCTGAAGCGCCCTCCGCTCCGGCGCAGAGCACGAGCGATCCTGATGCGATTGCGACCGGTAAGGCGCTGCTGTCGAAGACGTGCTCGTGGTGTCATGCCATCGCGCGCGACGACAAGAGCCGCCATGGCAAGGCCGCGCCGTTCCGCGAGATTGTGCACCGCTATCCGCTCGACAATCTGGAAGAGGCGCTGGCTGAAGGCATCATTTCGGGCCACCCCGATATGCCGGAATTCAAATACACGCCGGCCGAGATCGATGCCATCCTGGCCTATCTCGAGACGCTGAAAACCGCCAGCACGCCGAAGTGAGCACGGTTTGCTGCGGGCCCTAGCGCGTGGTGATGGTTTGTCCCGGCGGCGCCTTCATCCATGAGGATTGCGTGCGGCCAAGTTCGACACCCAAGGCGTACAGCGATTTCTGATATTCGGGATCGTAATACTGCGTCGTCTTGAAATCCGTGTCGCCGGGCACGGCAATCATATTGAAATCGGCCTTCGCATCGATGGCGAGCCGATGAATGCGATAGAGCTCGCCCCAGTTCTGGCTCTTGATCAGCGTGGCGATGGCGCGTGACGCGATGGCCAGCGTCGTCGGTTGCACGACTTCGGTTTCGGGCGAGACCTTGCCGTTCTTGATGATGTAGATGCGGCGGATCGGCGGCGCCGGGTAAAGCCCATCGAAAGCCGTGAAGGGCGCCTGCACCGGCAGCACGAACACTTCGCGCGTCGTACCGCCATCGACGTGCAGCTCTTCATAGTGCTTGCCGTCGGCTTCAACGTCGATACGCACGGGCGGGAACGCGCCCGGAATGGCGGCCGACGCGAGAATGACCTGACGGAAGAGTTCGAGCGCTCTCGGTGTGCCGTGCGCTGCGATCTCGCCGAGGTTCCATACGACCGGGCGCTGGGCGTCGAGGTTTGTCGTCAGTACGAATAGCATGCGGCCGCGCGCGTATTGCTGGGCGACCTTGGCCATCAATTCGGCGTCGGCGTATTTGGCAATGAGGCCGGCGAGCGGCGTTGTGTCGGCCAGCGCGCTGCCGCCAAAGAGCCCGGGCAGGATCTGCGCCTTGACGACATCCTGCGCGTTATACGCGGTCCAGATTTCGCGCAGCACATTGTCGTATTCGGGTCCGAGATAGGCGAACGGCGCGATGATGGCGCCAGCGCTGACGCCGGTGACGATTTCGAATTCCGGGCGATCGCCGCGCATGGTCCAGCCTGCGAGCACGCCAGCGCCGAAGGCACCATCGGTGCCGCCGCCCGACAGCGCCAGCGTTTCGACGATCGGGCGCGCGCCCTTGCGCTCGGCGTTCTGCGCGATGGCTGGCATGTTGGGAACGCGGCGGCGTATTTCGGCAATGGGATTAGAGGGCACTTCATCGGCCCAGAAGCGCACCGTCGGCATTCCAGCGACGTTGGCGCGTTCGGCAAGGCGGGCGTCGGCGATACCGTGGCGTTCGGCAGGCGTCGCACAGCCGCCGACCGCGAACAGGCCGGCTACGACGCACACCACTGCCCCGAACGACGAAAAACGCAAACTGCGTCCAACTCTCTTAAACTGCTGCGAATACGCTGCACTATTAGCGGTGCGCGGCGATCATTGGCAAGGTGCGACGGCACCGCCCTCAGGCATTGTTCGCAGCGCCTGTGACATGCCGGCAATGCTTGGCCGCAGATGCCGAAAACATGGCCAACGTATCACAAGGGCGTTGCAATTTCGTTCTTATGCGTCGCGCGGGCCGTCAATTGGGCATGGGCATAGCGATATGCGGTGGCGACGAGGTCGGAATGTCGCCGCCAATCGAGTGCCCCCATCTGACGCGGCAACGGCGGCATCAGCAACCAATCGTCGGGACCGAGCTGGCGCTCGAAATGGCCGCGGTTGGCCATCAGGCTGCGCACCAGCACGCTGGCGGCTGATGGCGCATTGGGCAGCATCTTGCGCGCCATTGGGTTCAGCGTTTGCCAGAGCATGGCACGGCGCGCCGGAAGTTCGGCGTAGGGCACCGCGAAACGCTCGCCGGCCGGCGGATTGAAACTGACGACGACATTCGGGCCCGTCTTCAGACGATGCATGATGTCGACGGGCACGTTCGAGATGACCGAGCCATCGACGAGCATGCGCCCGTCGTCGGTGTAGTAGGGCGCGAGCAGACCTGGAATGGCGGCGCTGGCGCGGATGGCTGCCCACAGCGGTCCATCGCGATGCACCTCGACGCTATAGTCGGATACATCCATCGACACGCAGAAGTACGGCTTCCACATATCCTCGATGCGCAGCGTGCCGTATTCCGCCATGAGGTGGCGATCGAAATGCGTGTGATCGAGGAGGCCGTAGCGCGGCAGCGTATACCGCGCGAGCGCTTTGCCGACGATGAACATCTCATGCACGCGTGCGTCGATATCATCGGCTGCAACGCCCATCGCGAAAGCGGCCGACATGGCGGCGCCGCCCGACGTGCCGCCGAGGTAATCGAACGCGATGCCGTGTTCCGTGAAGGCTTTGTAGATGCCGATGTGGGCTGCGCAGTAGGCGCCGCCGCCGCAGGCGACGAGGCCGAGCGCGGTGCCCGTGATGAACCGCCAGAGCCGCCCCATGTCGTCGGCATTGCCGATGGCCACATGGTGGTGCTGATGGATTGGCCGTCCGGCGAGCCAGTGCCGTGTGCCCTGCGCCAAACCGGATCGCGGATGCAGCAACGCCATGCGTATGCTTGGCGCGCGGTGATGCTTGAAGGCGAAGTCTTCGAGTGCGCTCAGCCGAACGGGCGCTGCAAGCGGATCGTCGCCGCGATCGGCGCAGATAAGAATATCGTCGGCCTGGCGGATGACCTTCTCGCTCCAGGCGGAAAGTTCAGTGTCGGCGATGAAGACGATGAGATCGTGCTGCGCCTCTAAAGCGTTGAGCGCCATCGAGACGTCGGGCGACGCAAAATCGCGGCTGCCGAGCGCATTTTCCGCAGTTTCCGACGTCAGGACGAGCGTGCCGTCTCGTGATCGCGCCGCCGCGATGATGTCGTCTAGAAAGGCTTTCGGGATCGCTCGCCTGCCGGCCGGCAGGATGGCGAGCGTGCGCGGACGCGGGCGGGGCCGCTGCGTCTGGGCGAGCGCGGTGCTTTTGCGCGTCTCAGCGGCGAGACGGTTGGCAAGTGTCGCCGTGATCGACGACCATAAGCATGGCACGCGCGCCGCGATGTCGTCGAAGTCGGCGCGATCCAGGCGCACGACGAGGCTGTCGCGGATGGCGCGCACGGTGGCGGTGCGCTGACCGTTGGTGAAGAAGGCGATCTCGCCGATCGCGCCGCCCGCGCTGATTTCGGCGACAGGCTCCGCTTGCGCCGCGACTTCGACGGAGAAGCGGCCGGACAGCACCACGAAGAGCGCATCGGCATGCTCGCCTTCACGCACCAGCGTATCGCCGCCCGTCACCGTGATCGGGCGCAGGCGCGCATTGAGCAAGGCGAGATCGTCAGCGCCGAGCCCCTTGAACATGTCGAGATGTGAAAGACTGCTGGGCGAAGACGGCATCGGGGCGCCCGCGTGAGTTGCGTCAAGCAACCGATACCACGGAACGCCCCGAGGCGTGAGTGTGCTGTCGTCGGAAGGTTGATGAGCGGCCTAGATGCCGCCGATTACGCCATCAGGCTTTCGACGTGCTCCCAGTTCACCAGATTGTCGAACCAGGCTTCGATGTATTTCTGACGCGCATTGCGATAGTCGATGTAGTAGCTGTGCTCCCACACGTCGCAGCCGAGGATCGGCGTCGAGCCGTGCATCAGCGGGTTCTCGCCGTTCGGCGTCTTTTGCACTTCGAGCTTGCCGTTGTTGATGGCGAGCCAGGCCCAGCCGGACCCGAATTGCGTCAGGCCGGCCTGAATGAAATCAGCGCGGACCTTGTCGAAGCCACCGGCCTCATCGACGAGCTTCTGCAATGCGCCGGGCAGCTTCTTGCCGCCGCCCGAAGGCTTCATCCACTGCCAGAAGTGCAGATGGTTCCAATGCTGGCCGACGTTGTTGACCAAGCCGGCATTCTTGTCGGCGAAGGCGGCCTTGCAGACGTCTTCCAGGCTCTTGCCTTCGTACTTGGAGCCGGCGAGCAGCTTGTTGCCGTTATCGACATAAGCCTGATGATGCTTGTCGTGGTGGAACTGCAATGTTTCCGCCGACATGTACGGCTGCAAAGCGTCGTAAGCATATGGCAAATCAGGGAGTTTCAAGGTCACGTTAAAGTCTCCAACTGCTTGAGAAGAGTGCGAAAGCGATGGCGCGGAACCTATAGATTGCGGGGACCATTGGCAAATCCGCCCGTTGCGATCTGCTCCGGAGGCCCTTTGCCGGCGATGGGCTGGCGCTCGGCCGCTGCTATTTGGCCGGCATTTGGCCGGCATTTGGACTGAGCGCGCGAGGCTGTAACGCGGCCAGCCGAGCCTGGTTGCAGGCTGCTCTTTCCTGCGCCGCCATTCAGCCGCCGGTCATTGGTATCGGTATATGATGACGACGGAACTGGGCTAGTCTGCCGTTACCGGGAGGCTGGCCGATCGTGCGCCTGACGTCCCAAACCTCGCGCATGGATGGTCCGAAGGCACCTACAACTTCGAGCGGACATGTTTAAGCCGTTGAAATATCTGTTCACTCTCGGCGTGCCGCTGGCGCTGATCGGCGTTGGCGCAGCGTGGATGCTGCAGCCTTCGTTCGCGCCGGAGACGGCTGCGGTCTACGACACCGTCGACGTGACGCGCGGGCCGATCCGCAAGATTGTTTCGACGTCGGGCCCGGTGCGGGCGCTGGTGACGGTGTCTGTCGGCTCGCAGCTGTCGGGGCTGATCGATAAGCTCAACGTCGACTACAACAGCGAGGTCAAGGAGGGCGACGTCCTCGCGACCATCGACGCGCGCACCTTTTCGGCCCGTGTGGCACAGGCGCGTGCCGACCTCGCCGCGGCCAAAGCCGGTCTCGTCAATCAGGAAGCGGCTCTGAAGCGCGGTGACGCCATTCGTATCCAGGCCGAGAAGGCCAGCGAACGTCAGTCGTCGCTGCAAAAGAAAGGCTATGCCGCGACGGCGACACTGGACACCGCGCAGCGCGATCTGGCGCTCGCCATTGCCGATATCGAAGTGGCCAAGGCTCAGATCGCCAGCGCGCGCGCGGTGATCGAACAGCGCGAGGCCTCTTTGAAGCAGGCCGAGGTCGATCTCGAGCGGACGTTCATTCGCGCGCCGATCAACGGCACGGTCATTTCACGTACCATCGACGTCGGCCAGACGGTGGCCGCAAGCCTTCAGGCGCCGGAACTGTTCAAGATCGCGCAGGATCTGAGACGCATTCGCATCGAAGCCCAGGTGAATGAAGCCGATGTCGGCGCGGTGACGGACGGCAACGACGTGTCGTTCACCGTCGACGCGTATCCCGATCGCACATTCCAGGGCAAGGTGACGCAAGTCCGTCTCGCGGCCACGGAACTGCAGAACGTGGTGACGTACACGGTCATCATCGAAGCCACCAACGATGACCGAAAGCTGTTTCCCGGCATGACGGCCAACGTGCAAATCGAAGTGGCGCGCAATGAAACCGCGCTGCGCGTGCCGAACGATGCCCTGCGCTTCAAGCCGCGCAACGACGTGGCAAGTTCGCCAAGCGACCGTTCGCAGCGCATGCTGACGCGCCTCAAGGATGAATTGCAACTGACGGACGAGCAGCAGCAGGCGCTCAAAACCGAAATCGCCAAGATGGTCGGCGAACGCGCGAGCGCGCCGGGCGGTACGCAATCGGACGTGGTTGATCCGGCAGCGATGCGCCAGCGCATGCAGTCGGCGATAGAACGCACGCTTGCCCCGCTGCTTTCGGAAGCGCAACGCCCGCTGTTCGACAAGTGGAAGCATGGCCGCGAAACGACGAAGGCCGGCGGGCTCTTCGTGCTCGATGATAAAGGCCA
>JBOFCQ010000300.1:0-3038 GCA_051646145.1 Hyphomicrobium sp. | reverse complement strand
GCGTCCGTTGCCGCGAGTTCCGCCATCATATCTTGGCCGAGACACGTGCCGTTTTTGGATGGCGCCGCGTCGCGGGCCGCGGTCGGGTGTGCGCCGATCGACATGAGCGCCATGGCAATGAGAGCGCCTGTGAAAAGCGTTCTTAAAAGAAAACGTCGGTCCGCCATGCCCTCTGATCCCGCTGTGCTTCGATGGCGAAGAGAACGCCGCCGACGTGGCGCCGTCAAGGCGCGCATGTCATCGACGGCAGATTGGTGCCATATCGCGTCAGGCGCGTGGATGCGCACGATCGTAGACGGCCAGCAGGCGCTCGCGGTCCACTTCCGTATAGATCTGCGTTGTCGACAGCGAGGCGTGGCCAAGAAGTTCCTGAATTTGGCGCAAGTCCGCACCTGCCGAGAGCAGATGCGTCGCAAACGAGTGGCGCAACGCGTGCGGCGTTGCCGTTTCCGGCAGGCCGAGCGTGTCCCGCATGCGGGCCATGGTCAGTTGAATGAGGCGTGGCGAGAGCGGACCGCCGCGTGCGCCGCGAAACAGCGGCGCTTGCGCGTCGAGCGGAAACGGGCACAGCGCCACATAGCGCTGCAAGGCAGCACTGACGATGGCGAGCGCGGGCACCATGCGCTCCTTGCCGCCCTTGCCGCGTATAATCATGACGTCGCGACCGTCGAGCGGCGCGGTGGCTGGCGTCAGGTTCAGCGCCTCGCTGATGCGCAGTCCGGCCCCGTAGAGTAACAGCAGCACGGCCTTATCGCGCGCCCAGATCCAGTCGGCGTCGTCGTATCCATCGCCGGCGATGACACGACCGGCGGCATCGACGTTCAGGGGCTTCGGCACCGAATGCGCGATCTTCGGCAGGGCAACCTGCATCACGGCCCGGTTGTGTGCGCTGTCCTGCTGTTCGAGCCACCGGAAGAACGTACGCAGAGCCGAGAGCGTGCGCGATAGTGAGCGAGAGACGGCGCCTGCTTTGCGCCGCTTGGCGAGAAACGCCCGCACCGTCTTCGCGTTCAGCCGGTCGAGATCGGCGAGGCACGGCGTGTAGCCGAGATGCGATTTTAGGAACGACAGGAACTGGCGCACATCGCGCTCGTAGGCCGTCGTGGTCGCGGCGCTGGCACCCTTCTCAACCTCGAGATGGGCCAGCCACGCGCGCGTCGCGGCGGCCAGATCGCCGCCAAGCGCCAGATCATCGCCAGAAAGCAGGATGTCATCGAGCGATTCGGTCACGTCGTCCTTGTCCCAGCAGCCAGTGGCAAAGCTTCGGCAGCGTCGCGTTAAGAGCACATTAACGGCAGCGTCCCTGAGGCCGGGACGGACGCATGACAGAACGCCTATTGCAGAATTGACACCCGCCGTCCGGCCCTCCAAACCGGCAGGACGAAGGCCGCCGCGCTTTGTCGGCGGACGCAGGAGTACGACTGAACGTGACCATAGATTATTCGGCCATCCGCTGCATCTGCTTCGATTGCGACAGCACGCTGTCGACCATCGAGGGCATCGACGAACTGGCGGAGCGCGCGGGGTGCGTCGACGATATCGCACCGCTGACGACCGCGGCCATGGATGGCCGGCTGGCGATCGAGGAGGTTTACGCGCGTCGCCTCGACATTCTGCGGCCGGATGCCGAAGCACTGGCCTGGCTCGGTCGCCGCTATGTCGAGACCATGGTGCCGGGCGCGGTTGAGGCTGTAACAGCGCTCCGCCGGTCTGGGCGTGTTGTTGCGGTCGTCTCCGGCGGATTGAAGGCCCCCGTGGCGGCGCTTGCCGCCGTGCTCGGCGTTGCACCGGACCTCGTGCGCGCCGTCGACGTGCATCTCGACGCCGATGGCCGTTATCGCGGTTTCGATGAAGCCTCGCCCTTGACGCGTTCAGACGGCAAGGCGCGTGTTGCGGCGGAGCTGTCGCGCCTCTTTGGGCCGGTGGCGCTGATCGGCGACGGTGTCACCGACGTGGCCGCGCGGACGGGCGGCGCGGTGGTGATCGGTTTCGGTGGCGTCGTCAGGCGCGAAGCTGTGGTGCGGGGCGCCGACGTCTTTGTCGATGGTCCATCGCTTGCGAGCGTCACCGAGCTTTTCGCGGCGCACGCCTGAGCCTCTCCTGCGCGCGGCGGCCCTTCACTCCCGCCGTTCAACCCAGCGGGTGCAGAATGCGCGCGCGTATCGTGCCGGGCAGGTCGCGGATATCCTCAAGCACGTCGGCGGCATCCGGCACGTGGCCATCGGCATCGAGCACGACGTAGCCGATGTGGGCGTCAGTCTGCAAAAACTGCGTTGCGATGTTGACGTCGTGGCGCGCGAAGACGTCGTTCAGGCGGCGCAATTCGCCGGGCATGTTCTTATGCACCTGGATGAAGCGCGTGCCATTCGGCCGTGCCGGAAGCTGGACCTGCGGAAAGTTCACCGCGCCCTGTGTGGCGCCGACATCGGAATACTCGATGAGCTTGCGCGCCACCTCGTCGCCGATGTTCTCCTGAGCCTCTTCGGTCGAACCGCCGATATGCGGCGTCAGGATGACATTCGGGATCGATTGCAGCGCGGAGACGAAGCGTTCCTTATTCGATGACGGTTCAACGGGGAACACGTCGATCGCCGCGCCGCCGATGTGGCCGGAATGCAGGGCGGCCGCGAGCGCGGCAATATCGACGACTGTTCCGCGCGCGTTGTTGATTAAAAACGCGCCGGGCTTCATGAGCGCCAGTTCCCGCGCACCGATCATGTTGGCCGTCTGCGCCGTTTCGGGTACGTGCAGGGATACGACATCCGATTTGGCGAGCAGCGCGTCGAGCGTGCCCGTCGGCTCGACGTTGCCGTGGCGGAGCTTGTCGCGCAAATCGAAATAGATCACGCGCATGCCCATTGCTTCGGCGAGCATGGCGAGCTGGCTGCCGATGTTGCCGTAGCCGACAATGCCAAGCGTTTTGCCGCGCACTTCGTGTGCGCCGTTGGCGTTCTTGTCCCAGCCGCCGGCGTGCGCCGAGACCGACTTCGGGAACACCTGCCGGAACAGCATCACGATTTCCGCGATCGTCAGTTCTG
>JBOFCQ010000269.1:0-4302 GCA_051646145.1 Hyphomicrobium sp. | reverse complement strand
TCACCCTTGCCGCGCGCTTTGTCAGCCAAGGCAAGCAGGCGTTCACCCGATTGCGTCAGATACTTCTTCAGCTCTTCTTCCTTGGGCTTCAAGGCGCCCGCCTGATCGAGCAGCGATTGACCGAGCTTGCGGAAGTAATCCTGGTCTTTGAGCAGCGCCGAGAGCTGTTCCGACTTCTCAATCGACGTCGTGCCAACGAGGATCGGCTGGCCGGCTTCGCTCGCTTCTGCAATCGACAGCACGATGGCCGCGAGCTTCTCGCGCTGCGAACGATAAATCTCGTCATCCTCGTCGTGACGCTTGACCGTGACGTTCGTTGGGATCTCGATCACTTCGAGACTGTAGATATCCATGAACTCGCTGGCTTCGGTCATGGCCGTGCCGGTCATGCCGGCGAGCTTGTCATAGAGGCGGAAATAATTCTGGAAGGTGATCGATGCCAGCGTCTGGTTCTCAGGCTGGATCTCGACGCGCTCTTTCGCTTCGAGTGCCTGATGCAGGCCTTCCGAATAGCGCCGGCCGGGCATCATGCGGCCCGTGAATTCGTCGATGATGACGACTTGACCGCCTTTGACGATGTAGTCCTTGTCGCGCTGGAACATCTTGTGCGCTTTGAGCGCCTGATTGACGTGATGGACGATCGACACGTTGTCGATGTCATAAAGCGAGCCCTTCATGTGGCCCGCTTCGGTCAGCAACTGCTCCATCTTTTCGTTGCCGGCTTCGGTGAGCGAAACCTGCCGCTGCTTTTCGTCGAGTTCGAAGTCTTCCGCTGCAAGGCTCGGCATCAAGGCATCGACGGCCTGATAGAGATCGGCGCGATCTTCAAGCGGCCCTGAAATGATGAGCGGTGTGCGCGCTTCGTCGATCAGAATGCTGTCAACTTCGTCGACGATGGCGAACGCATGTCCGCGCTGCACCATCTCGGAATTGCGCATCTTCATGTTGTCGCGCAGGTAGTCGAAGCCGAGTTCGTTATTAGTGCCGTAGGTGACGTCGCACGCGTACGCGGCCTTGCGATCGGTGTCGCTCATGTCGTGCACGATGACACCGACGGTGAGGCCGAGGAATTTGTAGACCTGACCCATCCATTCGGAGTCGCGCCGGGCCAGGTAATCGTTGACGGTGACCACGTGCACGCCGTTGCCGGCCAGCGCGTTCAGATACACGGCGAGCGTTGCGACCAGTGTTTTACCTTCGCCGGTTTTCATTTCGGCGATATCGCCACCGTGCAGCACCATGCCGCCGATCATCTGCACATCGAAGTGACGCTGTCCGAGCGTGCGCTTGGCCGCTTCGCGGACGGTTGCGAAGGCCGGCACGAGCAGATCATCAAGCGACGTTCCCGCCTTGAACTGGGCACGGAAGGCATCGGTTCTGGCGCGGAGCTCGTCGTCGGAGAGCGCTGCGATTTCAGCCTCGAGCGCATTGATCGCGGCGACTTTCGGCCGGAAGATCTTGACGCGACGCTCATTAGACGAGCCAAAGAATTTGGAAGCCAAGCCACCTATCGACAGCATGCGAATTTTAGATCCCAGTTAGCGGGGCCGAGGGAGGGCACGATTGCCGCGATCTCTCTTCCGCACTTTAAGTCCATCGCAATTACAGGCGCCCTGCACGGCCCGGCCGACTGCGATCAGCGTGATAGCCCCCGCCCGCATCTAAATGCCACCCGTCCGATTGCATCGACGTTTGACAGGTACGGCCTAGGGGAAAACCCTGTTTCAGAGGGGAGACATAAGAACTCGGCCCCCTTTATGTCAACGCCGGAGCGGCATTGCGTCTGCCCTTTTGGTGGCAGGGCACAGGCGCGGGGTTGCACTGTCCAACTTTTAACTTGGCAGCGGGCCGACCCCCGGTTATCGAGCCCCCGACACTTGACTGCGCGGGCGGGCTGGATTTCTCAGCCGCTGCTGGATTTAACCCCGAAATCGACGAGGCTTGCCTTGAAAACGCCTTTCGCCCCCGCGGCTCTTGCCCTAGCGCTCGCACTGCCGTTCTCATTGGCCGCCTTGGCGCCGGCATTTGCCGAGGACAAGGTGGTTGCCACCATTAACGGCAAGGCCGTCACGAATGGCGACCTGGCTGTCGCCGAAAGCGAAATCGGCAGCGACATGGGTACGATGCCCGAAGCGCAAAAGCGCATGTCGCTCTTGGAATTCCTCATCGACAACCAGCTCTTCGCGGAAGCCGCCGAAGGCGAGAAGCTGGGCGAGAGCCCCGATTTCGCGACCCGTCTCAACTATTTGAAGCGTCGGGCTCTGCGCGAGATGTACTTTGAAAAGGTCATCAAATCGTCGGTCAGCGATGACGACGCCCGCAAGTTCTACGATGAACAGGTGAAGCTGCTGAAGCCTGAAGAAGAAGTTCAGGCGCGCCATATCCTTGTGGAATCCGAGGAAAAGGCCAAGGAAATCAAAGAAAAATTGAAGAGTGGCGGCGATTTCACGGCGCTCGCCAAGGAAAACTCCAAGGACCCGGGCTCCAAGGAGGATGGCGGCAACCTCGGCTACTTCGGCGCCGGCCAGATGGTGCCGGAATTCGATCAGGTGGTGTTCAAGCTCGCCAAGGGCGATGTGTCGGACCCCGTCAAGACGCAGTTCGGCTGGCACCTGATCAAGCTCGAAGACAAGCGCGTGAAGCAGCCGCCGGCCTTCGACATCGTGAAGGATCGCATCCTGCAGTCGCTGCTGTTGCAGAAGGCGCAGAAGTCGGCCGTCGATCTTCGCTCGAAAGCCAAGATCGAAATCGTCGATGCGGATCTGAAGAAGTCGATCGACGATCGCAACAAGATGATCGAAAACGCGCCGAACACGGCCCAGCCGGGGGGCGACGCCCACAAGTCCGATGCGCCGAAGCCGGAAGAGAAGAAGTAAGCGCCGCTCTCACCCGCACCGCTGAATTTTGATCGGGCTGCTTGATTATGGCAGCCCGATCTGTTTTTGGGTGATCCTCCGGATAGCTTTTCAGAGTGAAGATGATGGCCAAAACCGCTGCGATCTCGCCGTTTGCACCGACTGAACTGGCAAAGCTGCCCGCGCTCGACGGCGTGCGGTTTGCGACCGCCGAGGCCGGCATCAAGTACAAGAACCGCACCGACGTTTTGCTGGCGACGTTTGACGCCGGCACGCAGGTGGCAGGTGTCTTCACGCAATCGAAAACGGCGTCCGCGCCCGTATTGTGGTGCCGGAAAGCCTTGAAAAAGGGTACGGCCGGCGCCCTCATCGTCAATTCCGGCAATGCCAACGCCTTCACCGGCAAGAAGGGCCGCGAAGCCGTTGCCATGACAGTCGAGGCCGCAGCAGACGCCGCCGACTGCGCACCGCACGAAATATTCGTCGCGTCGACCGGCGTCATCGGCGAACCGCTCGATGCGACGAAATTCACGGGCCTCCTCGCGGAACTTGCTAGCAAGTGCGAGAGCGATCGCTTTGAAGCCGCCGCGCGCGCCATCATGACCACCGACACCTACCCGAAATTGGCAACCCGCACGGCCGAGATCGGCGGCACGACGGTCACGATCAACGGCTTCTGCAAAGGTGCCGGCATGATCGCGCCCGACATGGCCACCATGCTGTGTTTCATGGTCACCGACGCCGCCATCGACGCCAAAGCATTGCAGGCGCTGCTGGACGAGCATGTGGCCACGACATTCAACTGCATGACCGTCGATGGCGACACATCGACCAGCGATACCTGCCTGCTGTTTGCAACGGGTGCCGCCGAGGAGCGCGGGCAAAAATTCATCGACAAGCCAAAATCGAAGAAGCTCGCCGACTTTTCGCGCGCATTGCACGAGGTGATGCAGGATCTTGCTATCCAGGTCGCCAAGGACGGCGAGGGTCTGTCGAAATTCGTGACGTTCGAGGTGGAAGGCGCCAAATCGTGGGCCGCAGCACGCCGCATCGCGCTCTCCTGCGCCAATTCGCCGATCCTGAAAGCCGCCATTGCCGGCGAAGACCCGAACTGGGGCCGCGTGGTCATGGCCGTCGGCAAGTCCGGCGAAGCCGCTGACCGCGACAAACTCACCATATACTTTGGTCCCCATTGCGTTGCGCGCGACGGCGAACGGGCGGACGAATACGACGAAAAAAGCGTCGCCCAGTATATGAAGGGCCGCGACATCGTCATTCGCGCCAACGTCGGTGTTGGCAAGGCGTCGGCAACGGTTTGGACGTGCGATCTGACACACGCCTATATCTCGATCAACGCCGACTATCGCAGCTAGCGGAGTAAAGCCGGCATGGACGCTGAATTCTGGCTGAAACGCTGGGACGCGAACGAGATCGGATTTCACCAGTC
>JBOFCQ010000246.1:0-7832 GCA_051646145.1 Hyphomicrobium sp. | reverse complement strand
GCAGTGCCGGCTCTGCCGCGAGATGACGGCGCAAAAGACCGACATCCACCGGCTCGATGGCCGGCGCACGGTCTTGCCGGGGGAAGAATCGGCCTAGAGCGTGCATCATCGTCAGAGCCGGCGTTCGCGGAGCGAAAGTGAAGACGATGCTCTCGGACGTTCGGCCAGCGAGCTGCGCCAGCATGGCAACCATATCTGCCGACGCGTAGTGAATAAGGCTGTCCATCGCCACGACATGGTCGAAGGACCCAAGGGTTGTGTCCAACATGTCGCCGACGCGGAAGTCGAGACGGCCGTGCTTCGGGTTGGCGCCGGCCGCGGACAGTGCTTCCGCGGAACGGTCACGCGCCAGTTCGACAAGAGCCGGTGAAAGATCGATCGCGGTGACGTCGGCGCCGCGCTTGGCGGCCTCAAGCGCGAGCGCGCCCGTGCCGCAACCGGCATCGAGTATGCGCCGCCCGCTGAGATCATCCGGCAGCATCGCCAGCATGTTGGCGCGCATCGTGTCTCGACCCGCGCGCACCGTGCGCCGAATACGGCCAACCGGCGCATTCGACGTCAATCGCATCCAGGCCTGAACCGCGGTGCGATCGAAGTAGGTTTCGATTTCGCGGCGGCGATGTTGATAGGAGAGTGTCAGCATCAGTCGTATCCCAGAAAATCGAAAATTTCGCGATCCTTCATCGAGCGGGCATCGAGTGGTTCGGTGCCGGCCCATAACGTGGCCGCCAATCGCAGATACTCGTTCTGCACGGCCTCGAGTTCGGGAGAGGGTTCCATTTCAAAGAGCGTCGATTTCTTCAGCCGCGAGCGGCGGATGACATCGAGATCTGGGAAATGCGCCAACCGCTTCAGTCCAACGCTGTCGTTGAAGCGATCGATCTGATCGGTGTCCTTGCTGCGATTGGCGATCACGCCGCCGATCCGAACGCCGTAGTTCTTGGACTTGGCCTGGATGGCGGCGACGATGCGGTTCATCGCGAAGATGCTGTCGAAATCGTTGGCCGTGACGATCAGGCCGCGCTCGGCATGCTGCAGGGGTGAAGCGAAGCCACCGCAAACAACGTCGCCGAGCACGTCGAAGACGACGACGTCGGTATCTTCAAGCAGATGATGTTCTTTCAGCAGCTTGACGGTCTGGCCGACGACATAGCCGCCGCACCCGGTGCCGGCCGGCGGGCCGCCGGCTTCGACGCACATCACGCCGTTATAGCCTTCGTAGACGAAATCCTCGACGCGCAGTTCTTCTGAATGGAAGTTCACCTGCTCGAGGACGTCGATGACGGTCGGCACCAGCTTCTTGGTCAGGGTGAATGTTGAATCGTGTTTGGGATCGCAGCCGATCTGCAACACGCGCTTGCCGAGTTTCGAGAACGCCGCCGACAAGTTGGATGATGTCGTGCTCTTGCCGATGCCGCCCTTGCCGTAGACGGCGAAGATCTTGGCACTGCCGGCATCGATGCGCGTGTCGAGCTTTACTTGTACGCTGCCTTCGCCATCGCCCGGTTTGGGGCGGACGTGGAGCGCTGGTCGCGATATCAGGGTCGTCGTCATGCGGCGGCCTCCACTCCAATGCCTTCAAGTCGGTCTTCAAGATCGGCGCCGGCCTGGCGGAGCGCCGCGAGAACGGATGCATCCGGTTTCCAGTAGCGCCGGTCGTGTGCTTCGAGCAGACGATTGGCCACCTTGGCGGACGCCGTCGGGTTCAAGGCCGCGAGGCGTTCGCGCATGGCTTCGTCAAGAACGAATGTCTGTGTGATCTGCTGATAGACCCACGGAGCGACTTGTCCGGTCGTTGCCGACCAGCCGAGCGTATTCGTGACGTGGGCCTCAATGTTGCGCACGCCTTCATAGCCGTGCTTCAGCATGCCCTCGTACCACTTGGGATTGAGAACACGTGTGCGGGTCTCGAGCGCCACCTGTTCGGAGAGCGTGCGCACGAGGCCTTCGCCGCGCGTCTGGTCGCCGATATAGACGGGCACGCTTGCGCCGGTGGCGCGGCGCACGGCGCGGCTGATGCCGCCGAGCGTATCGAAATAGTGGTCGACCGTCGTGATACCGACTTCGACGGATTCGAGATTTTGATAGGTGAGTTCGACGCTGCCGAGCATCGCATTAAGCAGCGTGGACTGCTGCTCCGGCTTGCCGGAACGGCTGTAGGCAAAGCTCTTGCGGTGTGTGTAGGTCTCGGCCAGTTCATCCTCGTTCGACCAGGTGCCGGCCTCGACCATATGATTGACGTTGGAGCCGTAGGCGCCGTCGGCGTTGGAGAACACGCGCAAGGCCGCCGTCTCGATGTCGGTGCCCGTGCGCGCCATGTAATCCAGTGCATGCTTGCGCACGAAATTGAACTCGACGGCCTCGTCGGCGCTGGCAGCCAGGAACGCGGCTTCAGCCAACAGTTTGGTCTGCAACGGCAGGAGATCGCGGAAGATGCCGGAAAGCGTGACCACGCAGTCAATGCGCGGGCGTCCGAGGTCTTCGAGCGGGATGAGCGCTGCACCGCAGAGCCGTCCATAGCTGTCGAAGCGCGGCCGTGCGCCAAGAAGTGCCAGGGCCTGCGCGATCGGCGCGCCCTCGGATTTGAGATTATCGGTTCCCCACAGCACCAGGGCGACGGTTTCCGGCATCGGGTTGCCGTCAGCGGCGTGTCGGGCGAGGAGGCGGTCCGTCTGCCGTGCGCCATCGGTAATTGCGAATGCGCTCGGAATGCGGAATGGGTCGAAGCCGTGAATGTTGCGTCCTGTCGGCAGCAGGTTTGGCGTGCGGATCAAATCACCGGACGGGGCCGGCCGCACGAAATCGCCGTCAAGCGCCTTAATGAGCGCCGGCAATTCATAGTCGTGCGACAGCATGCGGTTCATCTCGGAGAGCGCCGCGAAAGCGTTCGGCAGGCGGGTGTCGCTGCGATCTTGGCAGAGCGCCAGCGCTTCAGTGATGGTGGCGCCTTTCGCAAGCGCAGCGCCGGCCGCCGGCTCGACCTTGACGCCATGGCTGGCTTCGCCCGCGGTCATCAGCATTTCAGCGCGTTCGTCCACCGTCATGGTTTCGCCGACGACGTGCAGGCCGTTCGGGATCAACGCATATTCAAGTTCGAGCACGCTCGACCAGAGCGCCGCGATGCGGGCGTCGAAGTCTTGATCATTCCAGACCGGATCGGCCGCTGCCAGATCGACGGCCGACGCCTGTGCCTGAATGAGCGACGCCAAGCCATCGCGGTCGCATGCGCTGTCCGGCGTCAGGGCGCGCCAACGTTCAATCGACACTTTGAGATCGTTGAGGCCGCGATAGAGACCGGCGTGTGCGATCGGCGGGGTCAAGTAGCTGACGAGCGTCGCCGCCGAGCGCCGCTTGGCGATTGTGCCTTCGGATGGATTGTTGGCGGCATAGAGATAGAGGTTCGGCATGTCGCCGATAAGCCGATCCGGCCAGCACGCGCCGGACAGTCCGGCTTGCTTGCCGGGCATGAATTCAAGCGCGCCGTGCGTGCCGAAATGCAGGATCGCTTTGGCGCCGAAATCGTCGCGAATGTAGCGGTAGAACGCGGCGAACGCGTGCGTCGGCGCGAACCCCTTTTCGAACAGCAGGCGCATCGGGTCGCCCTCGTAGCCGAAGGCGGGCTGGACGCCGACGAACACGTTGCCGAACGATGCGCCGAGAATGAAGATCGACTGGCCGTCGCTGTTGTGGCGTCCGGGCGCCGGGCCCCACTGCGCTTCGATCTCTTTCAGCCAGCGCTGATGGCGCACGTGGCGATCGACGGGGATGCGCGTGTGGACGTTGGCGGGTGTACCGAAGCGCTGGGCGTTGCCGGATATGATCTGCTCGCGCACCGCATCGACGCTCTCTGGAACATCGACGGAATATCCAGCGGCCTTGAGGCCGGCGAGCGTGTTACGCAGCGACGCGAAAACGGAGAGGAAAGCGGCCGAACCGGTTGCCCCGGCGTTCGGCGGGAAGTTGAACAGTACGATCGCAATTTTGCGCTCAGCGCGTTGGCTTTTGCGCAGTGTGATCAGGCGATCGACGCGCGCGGCCAGCATTTCGGCGCGCTCGGGACACGAATGCATATCGCGCCCGCCGCCATCGGCCTTGAACATGCACCGCCGCTCGCAGCCGGTGCAGGCATGGCCTGCCGCATCCGCCCGGCCGCCATAGACCATGGGGCCGGTTGCGCCATCGAGTTCGGGAATGGCGACCATGATGGTCGATTCAACCGGCATCAAGCCGCGATCGGATGCGCCCCACTGTTCCAGCGTCTGGAATTCGAGGGCATGCGCGGCAACATAGGGCACGTCGAGCCCGGCCAGCATGTCGTCGGCCGCCTTAGAGTCGTTATAGGCCGGTCCGCCGACGAGTGAGAACCCGGTCAGCGATACGATGGCGTCCACCGTTGCGTGCGCGTTGCGCTTGAAGAACGCGTCAACTGCGGGGCGCGCATCGAGCCCGGCTGAGAACGCCGGCACGACGTCGAGCCCGCGTGCTTCGAGTGCGCGGATCACGCCGTCATAGTGACCGCTATTTCCGGCCAGAATGTAGGAGCGCATGATGAGCAGGCCGACGCGTCCGCGCGCTGCCTTGCCCGTCGAGGGCAAATCGTCGGCTGTTTCCGAGACGCGGCCGGCAAGTCTGGGATGATAGACACCGACCTCGGGGTAAACGACGGGAGCGGCGGCGCGCAGCGTACCGCGCAGATGCCGCCGCGGGCCGTCGGCATAGCGGTCGACGAGATAGCGGACCATGTTGACGACGTTGTCCTGCGACCCCGAAAGCCAATACTGCAGCGTCAGGAAATAGGCGCGCACGTCTTGCGCGGTGCCAGGGATGAAGCGCAGGATTTTCGGGATGCGGCGCAGCATCGCCATTTGCTGCGCGCCCGATGTGGCAGGTGCGCCTTCGCGCTTTGAACTGCCGCGGAGGCGCTTCAACAGCGCCATGGCGCCACCTTGCGAGCCATCCATGGCGAAGTTGCCGAGGCGCGTCATGCGAATGATCTCGCCGGACGACAGGCTGCCGATCATGGCGTCGCAGTGGTCGCGGCGCGCCTTCAGTTGCGGCAGGACGGCTTGGATGTGGTCTTCCATGAACAGCATGTTGGCGATGATGATGTCGCCTGCTGCGATGTCCTCGTGGCAGCGTTCGAGTGCGGTGGCGTCGTTGCCCCATTCGGCGGCGGCGTGCAACGCGATGCTGAGGCCGGGGAGTGCGGCTTTGAGTGCGGGGCGTGCGCGGTCAATCGCGCCGGCAAGATGGCTATCGAGAGTAATGATGACCACGCGGATCGGCGTGGCCTTATCTGCTGAAATGTGACTTTGCATCGTACAATGTCTCGATGGTGATGTTGCGCAGTCCGCGTTCTTCGGCGTACCTCTCCGTATTGCGTCGGGCCTTGCCCCGCACAAAGAATGGAATTTTCCCGAGTTCTTTTTCAGCTTCGCGCGCCCAGACAAGGGGCGTGGATTCCGCCGGTGCGGCTGCGGCCGCCGGCGTGGTCACGGTTGACGTTGTGCCGGTGCCGTCAGTGGCGGTCGCGCGCGTCTCGACGGCGGCGACCGTGCTCGACGGCTCGGTCTTTGTGATGGCGCCCGCGCCCAGATGCGACGGCTTTGCCCCGTCATGAAATTCGAAATCGCTGCGGAACATGGCGAGCAGGTGCTCTTCGAGCCCCATCATCAGCGGATGCACCCAGGTATCGAAGAGTACGTTGGCGCCTTCAAAGCCCATCTGCGGCGAGTAGCGCGCCGGGAAATCCTGCACATGCACTGGCGCCGAGATGACGGCGCACGGTACGCCGAGCCGCTTGGCAATATGGCGCTCCATCTGCGTGCCGAGCACCAGTTCCGGCTGCAGCTCCTGCACCTTCTGCTCGACTTCGAGGTAGTCGTCGGTGACGAGCGCTTCGAGGCCGTACGTCTTGGCTGCGTCGCGAATGTCGCGCGCGAACTCGCGCGAGTAGGTGCCAAGGCCGACGACGGTGAAGCCAAGTTCGCTGCTGGCCACGCGGGCGGCCGCAATCGCGTGCGTCGCATCACCGAAGATGAAGACGCGCTTGCCAGTCAAATAGGTGCTGTCGACGGAGCGCGAGTACCACGGCAGCCGTGATGTCTCCGCAGCGAGGAGCGCGCTGCAATCAAGGCCTGTAATAGCGGCGATTTCCGAGATGAAATCACGCGTCGCGCCGACGCCGATGGGCACGGTGCGCGTCTGCGGCTGGCCAAAGGTGCGCTGCAGCCATTGGCTCGCCTGGCCGGCAACTTCCGGATAGAGCACGACGTTGAAATCAGCGTCGCCCAGGCGGGCGATATCGGTCGGACGGCAGCCGTAGGGTGCCACGACATGAACGTCGACGCCGATCTGTCCAAGCAGCCGCGTGACTTCCGTGATGTCGTCGCGATGGCGAAAGCCGAGCGCTGTCGGCCCGAGAATGTTGCACGTCGGTTTGCGACCGTCCGTCGGCATGGCGCGCTTCGTGCCGGGTGCCGGCGCATAGGGTCCAGCAAGCCCGCGCACGAGCCGATAGAACGTTTCAGCAGCGCCCCAGTTCTCTTTCTTCTGGTAGGCCGGCAGTTCGAGCGCGATGACCGGCACCGGCAGGTCGAGCGCTTTGGCAAGGCCGCCTGGATCATCCTGGATCAATTCGGCCGTGCACGATGCGCCAACGATCATCGCTTCCGGCTTGAAGCGCATATAGGCGTCGAGCGCCGTGGTCTTGAACAGTTCAGCGGTATCGCCGCCGAGATCGCGCGCCTGGAACGTCGTGTAGGTCACCGGCGGGCGCTTCTCGCGCCGCTCGATCATCGTGAACAGCAGATCGGCGTACGTGTCGCCCTGGGGTGCGTGCAGCACATAATGCAAACCCTCCATCGCGGTCGCAACGCGCATGGCGCCGATGTGCGGGGGGCCTTCATATGTCCAGAGCGTCAATTGCATCTCTAGACCTCCAGCCGGGTGCGGCGCACGAGAGGGCGCGAGAAGAGCTCTGCGAGATCGCCAGCCTGTTCGTAGCCCTGCACGGGCGTGAACAAGAGTTCGATCGACCATTTGGTGGTGAAGCCCTCGGCTTCGAGCGGGTTGGCGAGGCCCAAACCGCAAACGACGAGGTCGGGCTTTTCAGCGCGGCAGCGATCGAGCTGGCGGTCGACGTCTTGCCCTTCGCTGATGCGCGTCGCCGCCGGCAGCGCGTCGAGTTCGAACGCCAGATGCTGCTTGTGCAGATAAGGAGTCCCGACTTCGATCGGCTCGGCTGATAATTCCGTGGCGAGGAAGCGTGCCAACGGAACCTCGAGCTGACTGTCGGGAAAGAAGAAGATGCGTTTGCCGCCGAGGCGGAAGCGATGCGGCGCCAGGGCCTGGCGCGCGCGGGCGCGTCCCGGCGCGATGACGCGCTCGAAATGGGCGGTATCGATGCCGAAAGCATCGGCGGCGGCTTTCAGCCAGCCGGTCGTGCCATCGGCGCCAAGTGGGAAGGGAGCCGGCAGGTGCGTCGCGCCGCGTTCTTCAAGGGCGCGTGCGGTGTCGTTCAGGAACGGCTGAGCGAGCAGGAATTTGGTGTTGGGCCCGACGGGGGGTAAATCCGTCGACGTGCGCGGCGGCAGGAAATGCACGCGGGCAATGCCGAGCGCGTCGAAGAGCCGGCGGAACTGATCTTCAACGACATCAGCCAAGGCGCCGGCAACCAGCAGCGACGGCGCTGCGTCGCGGCTGTCGTCTGCCATTTCGGGTACGAGCGCGGCAAGGCAGGCGTCTTCGCCCTGCGTGAATGTCGTTTCGATACCGCTGCCTGAATAGTTCAGAACGCGCACGCGTCCGGCGTGCACTTTCGATAGGCGGCC
>JBOFCQ010000245.1:0-4730 GCA_051646145.1 Hyphomicrobium sp. | reverse complement strand
CGTGGCAGGTGTCGCAATTGCGCCCGAATGCACCGCGGTGCGCGTCGTCGTTGCTGTGGCAGCCATAGCATGTGGTCGGCGCTGTTACTTTCGCGCCGGCCGGTTGGCTATGGCAAAGCTGGCATTGCAGATTGGCGTGCGCGCCGGTCAGCGGAAACTTGGTGTCACGATCGTGGTTGAACCGCCAAAGCGCCCAGCCGTTGGGATTGTGACAGCGCTGACAATTCGAACCGAGCTTGTTCTCGTGATGGGTATCCTTGTGACACGACGAGCATGTCTTCGGCGTATCGCGGTAGGCCGTCGTGCGGTGGCATTCCTCGCACGGCACGGCGGCGTGAAGACCGATCAGCGGAAAATTTGTCACATCGTGGTCGAACGCAACCTTCTGCCGCCAGCTTCCTTCGCTGTGGCAACTTTCACACCGGGTGCCGAGCTGACCTTTGTGCGGATCATCCGCCTTGTGGCACGACACGCACGTTGTCGCGAGCTTCTGCCCGTAAAGTGTGCCCTTATGACAGCGATCGCAGGATACGTCCGCGTGCGCGCCTTTCAGCGGGAATTTCGTCGATTTCGCATGATCGAAACTGATCGTCTTCCACTTGCTCGGCGCGTGGCATGTCTCGCATTTCGCGCCGTAACGGCCGGCATGGACATCCTGGATCTTGTGGCAGGCATGGCACGTGCGCGGCAGATCCTTGTAGCGCTCGCCGACGTGGCAAACAGCGCACGCCACGTCGCGATGTGCACCGCTTAAAGGAAATTTGGTCTTTGCGTGGTCGAACGGCTTTGGTTTGCGCCACGCTTCGACCGTGTGACATGAGGCGCATTGCTCGCCGAGCGCACCTTTGTGCGCATCATCGCTCTTATGACAGCCGATGCACGCTGACGGCGCATCGCGGAATTTCTTGCCTTTGGCATGACAGCCGTTACACGCGACTGTCTTGTGCGCACCTTCGAGCATGAAATCGCTGAAGTCGTGATTGAACGTTTCGGCATCGAATTGAACAATGTCGGCTGAGCGGCCTTTGTGGTCGGTGTGGCACGTCTTGCATTCCGCCGTTGTCGTGTCGCGCCGTTTGCCGTGAAACCCTTTCGCTCCGGCAATATCGGCCGCCACGTCCTTATGGCAGTCGAGGCAAAGTCGGCGCTGGCTCGTCTTGGAGAATGGCTCGTGGCAGCTCTCGCATGTCTTTTCATACTTGGCATGCCCTTCGATGACGTCACCCGGCATCACCAGCTTTTCGAACAAGCTCTGGCCGTGTGCCGCCAAGATGGACGCGCACAACAACGTATAGGCGGCGATGATGACCTGTAGAGTGCGGTTCTTCACAACGCCAGATCCGTCAGTAGAGATGCACGGCGATGATGTGGACCGTGACTGTGATCGCGAGTAGCGCGAACAACGGCATGTGCAGATGATGCCACATGGCGAATAGCCGCTCGAACAGCGTCAGCCGCTCGGCTTTGTTGACGGCTGCAAAGAAAAGTCTGAGATGCTGATCGATTTCGCGGGTGTGCTGGCGATGCTGGCGCCGTGTCGCGCTACTTTGCGTTTCCGAGAGATGCCGCCGAACGCGATTGAGGAGGCGTGACCGCGCGCGCCGGGTTCGCATGCCGATGGTGACAGCGTTGAAAAATACCGTCCAGAAATTGACTGTTTGTGCGGGTTTTTGTGCGAAGGCTTCGAGTTCCGAGATCAATCCGCGGTCCTGGCCGAGCCCTTCGATCAGTCCGGCTTGAAGGTCCGTGATGTCGGCCAGAACGTCGCGCAGTTGCGCCTGCTTGCCATACAGTCCCTTGTGAACCTTGGCATAGAGGTAACGTCCAACGATGCCGCTCGCCACTACAACCAGCATCGTGAACAGCGCCAGCCGGCTGTTCAACGAGCCAAGTTTGAAATTGGTATGCAGCACGACCAATGTCGGCGCGAGAATGCCGAGGATCATGTGCATGCGAAACCAGTTCGCGACGCGACCGAACCGGTGAAAGAATTTGAGACGCTTGCGGAGCGGATAGAGGATCAGCAGCAGCATTAGCGTGGCGCCGGCAATGCCGAGCCAGTAGCCGATGCCGCTTTCCGCGGTCAGATGGCCCTCATCGCGCTGCATCCACGCCAAGCCGATGACGGCGCTGATCGCCACGCCGAATGCCAGTGGCGCAAACGTGAGGATGGGCTTGCTCACATAGTGCGCGAATGACGCCAAGCGCTGTGCGTTGCTTGGTGCGGTGACGCGAGCCGCACGGCGTGGAGCCGCCGTTGCAACGCGTGCGCTTGAAATTTGATGTTTCGCAAGAGTTGGCACAATTCATCCCTGACAGTCGCTGACGACAGCGACGCCCGGCGCATTGTGTGCCGAACGCCTGCGGTGTTGTGGGTATGCACCGGGGCGTGGTTGACTCACCAAGTGATACAATCATGGCGCGACTGAGACGTTGTGCTCGTCATCGGAGACAGTGCCACTGATTGAGTACGGCCGCACTCGGTGCAGGCTTGAATGACGGACGGTCGCTTTGGAATAAATGCGCGGCCCGTTCGTTATCACTCCGGGTATGCATCGGTCTGGGGGGACGCGAAGCTCGAAGGGATGACCAATCATCTCTTCGAGCCTCGCTCATGATTTTGCAGGAAGCGCCGCCGCGACACTTGCGCGGGGCGCGGCAGTCTGCGGCGCGCCATTGGCCGCCATCAACCGACACGCCAACTAAAGATCTACAGATACGGAAGAGTTGATGATCGCATACGATACAATCATGACGTCGCTCGGCGCGTGTGTTGCCACGTTGACGCTCCTTGCGGCTCTGGCTTACGTCGCACCATCGGCGCAGCGCTCACGTGCGATTGTGATGGCGCTGCGCTGGTCTGCTGTTTCCAAGACGCGCGCCGCAATTGTTTTGCTGACGCTCGCGGCCGGCGCCGCTGCCTGCTTCTCGGAAATCGCCGTTACGCGCAACCAGAACATCGATGCACATGCCGTTGGCGCAGATAGCACGAGCGCCGTGTTCGCCGCCGCTCCGTCCGCGGCAGATGTGCCAGCAGCAGAGACGCCCGTTAGCGACGACAGCGATCGCGCACTCGCCAAACTGCGTTTGTTTGCTGAGCGCATTCGCGGCAAAGGCGAGGCGATTGCAGCGCTTCAGTCGCGCGCAGATGCCGATTCCGTCGACGGCAGTGCGCCGCTTCCCGATGTCGAAACGATGACAGCACGCCTAGCGCAACGCCTGGAAGCCGAGCCCGACAACGTCGATGGCTGGCGCATGTTGGGCTGGGCGTACTTCAATACCGGCCGATTTAGTGAATCGGAAAAAGCCTATCGCGAAGCGGTGACACGCGATCCGAATAATGCCGATCTGAAGCTGGCGCTCGAAGAAGCGCATCGCAGGGCGAGCGCGCCGTCGCCGATCGCCGCGAACGATCAACCGGCGGATTCGGCAACCGAGCGTGCAGGCGCAGGTGGCGTGCTAAGCGGCGCGCCTGAAAACGCTGCCGATCAATCCGCCATGATCGCGCAAATGGTCGATCGGCTGGCGAGCCGTCTGGAGACGAGCCCCAACGATGCCGACGGCTGGTTGAAATTGGTGCGGGCTCGCACAGTGCTCGGCCAGTCGGACTTGGCAAAAGACGCCTTGCGTCGCGCCCTCGCGACGTTCGCCGACGACAAAGCCGTGCGCGACCGGATCGCCACGACGGCTGGCGAACTCGGCATCAGCGCATATTGAATTCATTGTCAGACGTTCATGGAGAGTGATGCACATAGATCCGCTCATTGCATTTTACGTTTTTCCGCTCGCCGCGATTTGGACGGTTTACGCTGTGCGGCGCAGTCGGCATCAGGCGCGGGCCGTGGCCATTCGCGCAGAAGCCATTGACGCTGGCCTTGGCGAGCCGACATCGCTGCACCCGATCATCGACGCGTCGCTCTGTATCGGATGCAAAGCCTGTTTGAATGCGTGCCCTGAGGGCGACATCCTCGGGCTCATCAACAACAAGGCACAGTTGATCGAGCCGTCGAACTGCATCGGCCACGGCGCCTGCAAAACGGCATGCCCGCGTGGCGCCATCTCGCTCGTATTCGGAACGGAGAAGCGCGGCGTCGATCTTCCGCTCGTCAATCCGGATTTCGAGAGCAATGTTGCCGGCATCTTCATTGCCGGCGAGCTCGGTGGCATGGGCCTCATCCGAAACGCGGTCGAGCAGGGCCGGCAGGCCATCTACTCGGTGGCCTCGCGGTCGCGCACACCGAGATCCGGCTATCTCGACGTTCTAATCGTCGGTGGCGGCCCGGCCGGCATCGCCGCCAGCCTCGGCGCGGTTGAGAAGAAGTTGAATTACGTGACGATCGAGCAGGATTCTCTCGGCGGCACGGTCGCGCATTTTCCGCGTGGCAAGGTGGTGATGACTGCCCCCGTCATGCTGCCGATCATCGGCGAAATGAAATTCAAGGAAGTCAACAAAGAGACGCTGCTCAAGTTTTGGCAACAGGTGGTCAGCCGCGTCGCGCTTCGGATCCGCTATCAGGAGCGCGTTGAAAGTGTGCGCCGCATCGATGGAGGCTTCGTCGTTCAGACAACGCGCGCTGCCTACAAGACGACAGCGGTTCTGTTGGCCATCGGCCGTCGCGGTACGCCGCGCCGTCTCAACGTGCCGGGAGAAGAGTTGCCGAAAGTCATGTACCGGCTCGTCGATCCGGAACAGTTTCGCGGTCGCCATGTGCTGGTCGTCGGCGGTGGCG
>JBOFCQ010000019.1:0-17254 GCA_051646145.1 Hyphomicrobium sp. | reverse complement strand
CTTTCAGAACGCGCTTGCCCTCAAAGCCCGGCGCGGCCTTCGTCAGCACGCCATCGGCATCGACGGTGAAGGGGATTTCGGTATCGATGCCGCGCTCGCGCAGCCGCTTCTGGCTGGCGGTCCAGATGATGTAGTCGTCGGCGCCGTGGCCGGGCGCGGTGTGCACGAAGCCGGTGCCGGTATCGTCCGTGACGTGATCGCCATCGAGAAGGGGCACGTCGAAATCGTAGCCGAGCACAGCCAGCGGATGGTGGGCCTTTGACAGGGCTAAATCCTGCGCCGTGACGCTGGCACGCTTTTCGAACGCGTCGACCTTCGCCGATTTCATGACATCGGCCGCGAGCTTGTCGGCGAGGATGAACTTGTCGCCAACCTTCGCCCAATTGGTCTCCGGCGCCGCCGTCACTTCGTAGAGGCCATAGCTGATGCGCGACGAAAATGAGATCGCGCGATTGCCCGGAATGGTCCAAGGCGTCGTCGTCCAGATGACGACCGCAGCACCTTGCAGGTGTGTTGCGTCTTTGGAGCTTGCACCGGCGGCGATGGGAAACTTCACCCAGATCGTATCGCTCTGGTAGTCCTGATACTCGACTTCGGCTTCCGCGAGCGCCGTCTTTTCAACGACGCTCCACATGACCGGCTTCGAGCCGCGATACAGAAGTCCCGATTTCGCGAACTGCATCAGTTCGCGCGCAATCGTTGCCTCGGCGCGAAACGCCATGGTCGCATACGGGTTCGCCCAATCACCGAACACGCCGAGCCGCTTGAATTCCTCGCGCTGCACGGCAAGCCACTCACCGGCGAACTTGCGGCATTCGTCGCGGAACGCATTGATGGCGGTCGCATCGGCGAAATCGGGCTTCGCCTTGCCCTTGGCGCGGTAGGCTTCCTCGATCTTCCATTCGATCGGCAGGCCATGGCAATCCCAGCCGGGCACGTAGGGACAATCGTGTCCCAGCATCTGCTGCGATTTGACGACGAGGTCCTTCAGGATCTTGTTGAGCGCATGGCCGATGTGGATATTGCCGTTGGCATACGGCGGGCCGTCGTGCAGCACGAAGCGCGTGCGCCCCTTCGCCTGCTGGCGCAACTTTTTGTAGAGCCCGATCTCTTCCCAGCGCTTCAAGAGTTTTGGCTCGAGGTCGGGCAGGCCCGCCTTCATCGGAAAATCGGTCTTCGGCAGAAAGAGCGTCTGCCCCCAGTCGCGCTGGCCATCCGACCCGCTCGCGGCGTCGCCGGCCTGTTGGGCCGCGCGCGCTGATTTTTGGGCGGGTGTCGTGTCTTTCGACATGTCGATTGTCTTTCACTCTCGAGTCATCAGCGGGCGTTCTAGCAATCCGTCAACGCCGACGCAAAGGCTGGCAGCACGACACGTCCGGAACACACGTCAATTCGGGGCGCAGCCTGACCCAGCGCCGGGGCGGCCTCAGGCAAGCCGCGATCAGGCCGCGGCGAGAATAGAACGGACCTTGCCCACATCGACGCTCATCTGCTGCACCAGTTCGTCGCTTGAAGCGAATTTGCGATCGCCACGGATGAAATCGATGAATTCGACCTCCATCATATGGCCGTATAGGTCACCGTCGAAATCGAGCAGAAAGACTTCGAGCACCGGCATGCCGTCGTCGAACGTCGGGCGCGTGCCTAGGTATGCGGCGGCGTCATGCACCGCACCGTCAACGTGTGCGCGCACCGCATAAATTCCGTGGGCGAGTGCGGTGCCCTTCGGCATCGGCAGATTGGCGGTCGGATAGCCAAGGCCCGCACCGCGCTTGGCGCCGCCGATCACCTTACCCTCGACCCGCCACGGCGCGCCGAGCACGTGCGTCGCGCCCTTGACGTCGCCCTGGGCCAGATGCACGCGCACCGCCGACGACGAATAGACTTCGCCTTTGTCCGCGACCGGCGGCATGACCGTAACGCCAAACCCCATCGCCGCGCCGGCGTCCATCATTGTCTGCGGATTGCCGCCGCGCTTGCGGCCGAAATAGAAGTCGTAGCCGATGATGACGTGCGCCACGCCGAGGCCGGCGACCAGCACGCGCTCGATGAATTCGTCGGCCGTCAGCGAGGCCAGATGCTGGTCGAATTGCTCGACGAATGCCAGCTTTATGCCGGCTGCTTCCAGCATCTTCAGCTTGCGATTGAGCGGCGTCAGGCGGAACATCGGCTCATCGGGCTGGAAGAATTCGCGCGGATGCGGCTCGAAAATCATGATGCCGGACGCGCGTTCGAGCGAGCGCGCGCGCAGCACGGTTTCAGCGATCAGCGCCCGATGACCGCGATGCACGCCGTCGAAATTACCGATAGCCACCACAGCACCGCGTGCATTGACGGGAACATGACTATGGCCGTGAACGACTTGCATGGATCGCGACATCCTTGTTGCGCGTGTTGCGGCGTTGGGAGTGCGCTGCGTTGGCGACACGATCCTTGCGTGCGGCGCATGTCTTGCGAGAGTTGGTCTGGCCACGCTGGCCATTACGTGAGGACGCGCACGATCGCCAGTCGTCCCTTAGGCCGGGCGGCCGGGGACCAGCAGAACAGCCTCGCCGGTCAGCACCGGCTTGCCGTTGACGGTGCACAGACAGTCGAAGCGCGCGCGGCGTTTTTCAGGGATGAGTTCGACGACGCGCACGAGGGACTCGACGCGATCGTCGATCTTGACGGGTCCCTTGAAATTGAGCGTCTGCGAAATGTAAATCGAACCGGGACCGGGCAGCTTCATTCCGAACAGCGCCGAAATATATCCGGCCGAAAGAATGCCGTGCGCAATGCGCTCCTTGAACGGTGTCTTGGCGGCATATTCGGCGTCGAGGTGCACCGGGTTGTAGTCGCCCGACAAAGCGGCGTAGGCGACGATATCCGCCTCCGACACAGTACGCGACATTGAGGCTTCCTGCCCAACCGCCAAGTCTTCGAAATACTTGGTCCGACCAGCCGTCGCTAGCATACTGATGATCCTCTGCTTTCAGCGCCGCAATGAGCCTCGCTCGGCGCCGGCTGGCGGACACTAGCTGCCTTGACCGCGGCCTGCAACGACCACCCCCGCTGCCGTCGGACGCCGGAATGCCGCACCCCCCAAGACGGATTTGACGGCCTCGCGATCGCACCCTGCATCGGATGCTTAAAGCCCGAAATGCAGGGTTGCGGCTGACCGGGGATCGGGGATATAAGGCGCTACCCCCGTATTCTTAGATGTATTGGCTTTCGCGCCTCAAAGCCGCGCGAAGGACCGGAGAAGGACCGTTATGAGCGATCGCCGCCCCTTGATGCCCAAAGCCACCGCCGTCTGGCTGGTGGAGAACACCGGCCTGTCCTTCGATCAGATTGCCGAGTTCTGCGGGCTGCATCCGCTTGAGGTCAAAGGCATCGCCGACGGCGACGTGGCACAGGGCATCAAAGGTCTCGATCCTGTCACCAACGGCCAGTTGACCCGCGAAGAGATCGCCAAGGGCGAGACCGACCACAGCCACAGCCTCGAATTGGCGGTGAGCAAGGTTGAGTTGCCGCAGCAGGTGCAGACCCGGCGCGGCCCCAAGTACACACCCGTATCGCGCCGCCACGACCGGCCAAATGCCGTGCTCTGGCTGCTGCGCAATCACTCGGAGCTGAAAGACAGCCAGTTGATGCGCCTCGTCGGCACGACCAAGCCGACAATCGCGCAAATCCGCGACCGCACGCATTGGAACTCGTCGCAACTGACGCCGCAGGACCCGGTGACGCTGGGGCTGTGCTCGCAGGTCGATCTCGACGCCGAGGTCAAGAAGGCCGCGCGACGCCTGGACCGCGACCGCAAGGATGGCGGCAAGGATCAGGTCAAGGGCGGCACGCTGCTGCCGGTCGAAGAATCTGTTCCCGAGAGCGCGCCGACACCGACCGCAACCGCGACGATCATGGCGCCGAAGCCCGCCGCCGGCGAGCGCGAGGAAACGCCGGCCGAGGAACAGGCCCGCGTCTTCGCCAAGCTGAAGGGCATGGCCGCGCCGAAGGAAGACGAGCCGTCGGAAGACTGACGGCGGCGACGGTTTCGTTCGCCTTCGCGGTCAGTCCTTATCGCCCCTCATCGCGAACAGTTTGACCATGGTCAGGCTCGGTCAGACTAGGCCCTCACGCGGACCTCATGGCCTGCCGCGACGACGCTTGGCAAAACCAAGCGCTTCTTAAACGACCCACACGCCCGAGGCACGTTGGCTGTGCGGTAACGCACATCTGCCATGTGCCTAGTGCCATTTGACGGCACAATGCCGCCAAATGGGCCGTTGCCCCAATTGGCAGGTTGTCATAGCGTCGCGCCGGAAAACCCTTCTCAATTCTGGAATGGCTGCGCGCGATGATGTCGAACCCCTACGAGCTGGACCTCGAAAAGAACCCGGCGAATTATCAGGCCCTGACGCCGTTGACGTTCCTCGAGCGCTCGGCCGCCGTGTATCCAAATCGCACGGCCATCGTCCACGGAAAGCAACGCATCACCTACGCCGAGTTCTATGCGAACGCCCGCCGTCTCGCGTCAGCACTCGCCATGCGCTACATCGGCCCGGGCGATACGGTCTCGGTCATGCTGGCCAACACACCGCCGATGCTCGACGCCCACTACGGCGTGCCGATGACGGGAGCTGTGCTGCATTCGATCAACACGCGCCTCGACGCGGCGATCATTGCCTTTCAGCTCGACCATGCCAACGCCAAGGTGGTCATCGTCGACCGCGAATTCTCTGGCGTCATGAAGGCCGCGCTCGACCTCGCCAAGGTCAAGCCGCTCATCATCGACTATAACGACACCGAGTTTCCCCAGACCGGCGCGCCGCTGTCAGACCTCGACTTCGCAGCGTTCGTCGCCAAGGGAGACCCGGACTTCAAGTGGTTGTGGCCGGCCGATGAATGGCACGCCATTTCGCTCAACTATACGTCGGGCACCACCGGAAATCCGAAGGGCGTTGTCTACCACCATCGCGGCGCGGCGCTGATGTGTTACGCCAACACCATCTCGACCGGCATGGTCAATCACCCGGTATATCTGTGGACATTGCCGATGTTCCACTGCAACGGCTGGTGCTTCCCGTGGGCCGTGACGATGATTGCGGGCACGCATGTCTGTCTGAGGTGGGTGCGCGCCAAGGCGATGTACGACGCGATCGTCGACCACGGCGTCACGCATCTCTCGGGCGCACCGATCGTGATGTCGACGCTGCTCAATGCCAGCGACGCCGAGCGCCGCCCTATTCCGCAAGTCGTGGCGTTCAATCATGCCGCCGCGCCGCCGCCGGAAGCGGTGCTGTCGGCCATGACCGACGCAGGCTTCAAGTTGACCCATCTCTACGGCCTGACGGAAACCTATGGCCCGGCCACCATCAACGAATGGAACACGGCCTGGGACAAACTGCCGAAAGATCAAACGACGAGCAAAAAGGCGCGTCAGGGCGTGCGCTACGTTGCGCTTGAAGACCTGACGGTGATGAACCCGGAGACGATGCAGGTCGTGCCCGCCGACGGCGCAACGCTTGGCGAAGTCATGTTCCGCGGCAACATCGTCATGAAAGGTTACCTCAAGAACCGCAAGGCAACCGACGAAGCGTTCGCAGGTGGATGGTTCCACTCTGGCGATCTCGGCGTGCTGCATCCCGATGGCTACATCCAGCTCAAGGACCGCTCGAAGGACATCATCATTTCGGGTGGCGAGAACATTTCTTCGATCGAAGTGGAAGACGTTCTCTACAAGCATCCGGCCGTTGCGTTTTGCGCGGTCGTCGCCAAGCAGGACGAAAAGTGGGGCGAGACGCCCTGTGCGTTCGTCGAGCTGAGACCGAACGCGACCGCCACCACCGACGAGATCCTCGAATGGTGCCGGCAGGGACTCGCCCGCTACAAGGTTCCGCGTCACGTCGTCTTTACCGAAGTGCCCAAGACGTCGACCGGCAAGATTCAAAAATTCAAGTTGCGCGAGATGACGAAGGACGCGACCTGAGCCGGCGCGAATGAGCCTTCGCACCGCTTTGACAACACACGCTGCACAAGCAAAACAAAACAGGCGGCCCAAAGGCCGCCTGTTTTGTTTGTGCAGCGACTATGTCGGGTGCCACTATTCGGCGGCGACGCGGTGTCCGTTGACCGGCCCGGCGCGCACGACTTCGGCATCCACATAGGCCTCGAACTTGGCGAAGTTTTTCGTGAACATGTCTGCGAGCTTGGCGGCGGCGGCATCATAGGCCACCGGATCGGCCCACGTATCGCGCGGCGTCATCAGCTTCGGATCGACGCCGGCAAGCTGCACCGGAACCTTGAAGCCGAAGATTGGGTCCACCCGCATCGTCTGATTTTTGAGTTCGCCCGACAGCGCGGCGTTGAGAAGTGCGCGCGTCACCTTGATCGGCATGCGCGTGCCTTCGCCGAACTTGCCGCCCGTCCAGCCCGTGTTGACGAGCCAGCAATCGACATCGTGCTTGGCGATGAGATCGCGCAGCAGGTTGCCATAGACGCTCGGGTGGCGCGGCATGAACGGCGCGCCAAAGCAGGTCGAGAACGTCGGCTTCGGCTCCGCGCCCATGCCCTTTTCCGTACCCGCCACCTTGGCCGTGAAGCCCGACAGGAAGTGATACATGGCCTGGCTCGGCGTCAGCTTGGCAATCGGCGGCAGCACGCCGAACGCGTCGGCGGTGAGCATCACGATGTTCTTTGGATGCGTGGCGCAGCCGGTGGCGCTGGCATTGGGGATGGCATCCAGCGGATAGGCCGAGCGCGAATTTTCAGCGAGGCGGTTGTCGTCGAAATCCGGCGTGCGGTCGGTCGGCGACAGGACGACGTTTTCAAGAACCGTCGCAAACCGGTTGGATGCGTCCCAGATCTCGGGTTCCGCCGATTTCGACAGGCGGATCGTCTTGGCGTAGCAGCCGCCTTCGAAGTTGAAGATGCCGTTGTCGCTCCAGCCGTGCTCATCGTCGCCGAGCAGGGTGCGCTTGGGGTCGGCCGAGAGCGTTGTCTTGCCGGTGCCCGAGAGGCCGAAGAACACGGCCGAGGTGTCGTCGTCGCCGACGTTCGCCGAGCAATGCATCGGCATCACGCCTTTGGCCGGCAGTGCGTAGTTCAAATACGAGAACACGCTTTTCTTGATTTCGCCGGCATAGCTGGTGCCGCCGATGAGAACGATGCGCTTCGTGAAGTTGCAGGCGATCACCGTCTCCGTGCGCGTGCCGTGATAGAGCGGCGCGGCGCGGAAGCTCGGCAGATCGACGACCGTGAATTCCGGCACGAAACTTTCGAGTTCGCCAGCTTCAGGACGGCGCAACAGGTGGCGGATGAACAGCGAATGCCACGCATACTCGGACACGATGCGCGTATTCAGCCGATGCTTGGGATCAGCGCCGGCATAGAGATCCTGCACGAACAGTTCTTTGTGCTTGGCGAACGAGATGAAGTCGGCGAGCAGGCGATCGAACTGCTCCTCGGTCATGGCCTTGGAGTTGTCCCACCAGATCGCATCCTCGGTGGCGCTGTCGCGCACGACGTATTTGTCTTCCGCGGAACGGCCGGTGTGCTGACCGGTCTCGACCACGAACGCGCCGGTCGATGCCAGTCGCCCCTCTCCGCGCCGGATGGCGATTTCCACGAGATCCGCGGGCAGCACGTTGCGCCGGATCTTGGGCGAAGCCTCGAGCGGGAAGAGCTGCAGTGTCATGACTTGGCCTTTTCAAAGGGGACTGACATTTCAGAATGCCAGTCCGAATCTCACAATTGCCCGGGCCGCCGTAACCCGGATTGTAGGGTTAAGTGAATAACCATTGGAGGCGCGGCTTCGACTTTCCACCGCGCAATGCATCGGACAATTCTCTCAGTTTGGACTACGAAAGCCCCGCCCGGCGCTCAAGCTGTGCCTTGGTCGGCATACGAAAGTCGCACGCAGGCTCGACTCAACCGCCGGATTTACCTCACAAAACCAATTTTGCGGCTGGTGCGGGCTTTTTGACGGCGACAGCCTGACGTAGCGCGCAAGTTATGAGCATGAAACGTCGCACAATCCGCTTGCCGCAGAGCCGCTTGGCTTGCAGGCGCGGGCCCTCTCGCCTATTCAGGGAGCGTTCAGGCTCTAAAGACGTATGTGTCCGGCGCCACAATTGGTTCAAACCGTGGCCATAGAGCACCTACCCGCGACGGCAACCCGCACCCAGGTTGCGGCGCCGACCGCAGGGGTTGAGAGGAAAAGATGAAAGAAAAGAGCACGATCGCGCTTGTCGACGACGAACGCAACATTCTGACCTCGCTGAGGCTGGCGCTGGAAGCCGAAGGTTACAAGGTGCGCACCTATAGCGACGGCGTATCGGCGCTCGAAGCGTTGAGCGAGGAACCGGCCGACCTCGGCATTTTCGACATCAAGATGCCGCGCATGGACGGCATGGAACTGCTGCGTCGCATGCGCCAGCAGTCGGCGATGCCGGTCATCTTTCTGACCTCCAAGGACGAAGAGATCGACGAACTGTTCGGCCTCAAGATGGGCGCCGACGATTATATCGCCAAGCCGTTCTCGCAGCGTCTCGTTGTCGAGCGCGTCAAGGCCGTGCTGCGCCGCGCAGCGCCCAAGGATGCGGCCAGCGACGAAGAAGAAGCCAAGCGCGTGCTCGAACGCGGCAAACTGAAGCTCGATCCCGAGCGCCACACGTGTCATTGGGACAACCGGCCGGTCACGCTGACCGTCACCGAATTCCTGATCCTGCAGGCGCTGGCCACCCGCCCCGGCGTCGTCAAGACGCGCGATGCGCTGATGGACGCCGCCTATGACGATCAGGTTTACGTCGACGATCGCACCATCGACAGCCACATCAAGCGGCTGCGCAAGAAATTCAAGCAGGTCGACGACGATTTCGATGTGATTGAGACACTTTACGGCGTTGGCTACCGTTTCAAGGAATGATCCTGAGACGCCGCGGCGGCGAGCGGCCATCACTTCGTTTGGCAGGTGGCGCTGCATATGAATGATCTTTCGGAAGCGCCGCACGTTGCCGGCGGCACGGACAAAACCGCTCCATCGTCCACTCCGGTGGCGATCGGGCGGACCGTGCGCGCCTGGTCGACGTCGGTCTCCGATTTCCGCGGGCCAATCACACAATGGTGGTCGCGCCAGCCGCTCGCCCGCTTTCTCGCGGCGAGCCTCAGCCGTCGCATTCTGTTTTCCAACCTCGTTGCGCTGATCATCCTGCTCGCCGGCATGCTGTATCTCAGCCTGTCGCACGCCTGGCTGCTCGACGCGAAGGTCGAAGTCGTCAAAACGCTGTCGCGGATCACGGCGGAAGCCATTGCCTACCGCGCTGTCAACGACAATGCGCGCGCGCTGTTCGATCCAAACCGTTTGCCTGATCGCGAAGCGCCGCGCGCGCGCCGCGACGATGCCTTCGCCGCACTCGAATTGCCGATCGGACCGGAACGCGCCGCGCCCATTCTGAAAAAACTCATCCAGCCGACAGATCTCGACGCGCGCATCTACTCGTCCAAGGGCTCGCTGATCGTTGACAGTGTGACGCTGTTTGGCCAGGGCACCGCGGATGACGCGCCGGCGGCCGTGCCGAACGCCGATCCCGAGACGCCGCGCCTGCGCAACTTCTGGACGCGGCTGCATTACTGGCTGATCAATAAGGAATTGAAGGTCTATCGCGATCTTGGCACCGCGAACGGCTTTCTCTATCCGGAGGTGAAGCGCGCGGCGCAGGAGGGCAAGGAAACACCGATCCTGCTGCTGACCAGCAAGGGCGAGCAGATCGTCGCCATGGCTGAGCCGATCAAACGCGGCTCCACCATTCTCGGCGTTCTCTTCGTTTCGACGAAGCCCGGCCAGATCGACGCCGTGCTATGGGAAGAGCGGTGGCTCATCCTGCAGATTGCGGCCGTCGGGCTCATTGCCTCGATCATATCGGCGCTGATGCTGGTGCGCGTCATCGGCGGACCGATGAAGCGGCTGTCGGATTCCGCCAATCAGGTCAGCCGCAACATCGCAGCGCGCCAGGACATCCCCGATTTCGTCGACCGTCGCGACGAGGTTGGCCAGATGGGCCGCGCCTTCAAGGCCATGACGGACGCACTTTACCGGCGCATCGAGGCCAGCGAAAAATTCGCGGCCGATGTTGCGCACGAGTTGAAAAATCCGCTCGCCGCCGCGCGCTCGACCGCCGAGGCGCTGACCTATGCCCGCACGACGGACGATCGCGACGAACTGGTGCGGCAGATCCAGGATGAATTGAAGCGGTTGAACAGGCTGATCAATGACGTCGCCAACGCGTCGCGTCTCGACGCCGAACTGGCCCGCCAGGAAATGCTGCCGATCAATATCCGCAACGTGCTCGAAAGCGTGACGGCCATCTTCCGCGAGCTCTTGAGCGAGGAAAGCCGCAAGGTCGCGCTCAGCATCGAGCCGGTCAGCAGCGATCTGGCACTGACGGTGCTCGGCAACGACGGCCGGCTCGGACAGGTGTTCACCAACCTCGTCGATAACGCGATTTCGTTTTCACCCGAGAACGGCACCGTCACGATCACCGTGCGCACGAGCAGCGGCCAGATAGAAATCGCTGTCGAAGACGAGGGTCCGGGCATTCCCGCCGATCGCCTGCAGGCCGTGTTCGAACGCTTCTACAGCGACCGGCCGACGACCGATTCCAAGCGCGGCAAGAATTCGGGTCTCGGCCTCTCCATATCGCGAGAGATCATCTCCAGCCATCGCGGACTGATTTCGGCTGAAAACCGCCTCGCGCCGGATGACCCGGCCGGGGCACCGATCGGCGCGCGCTTCATCGTCAAGCTGCCCGTCGCCAACGGTCTGGAGGCGGCCTTTGGACTGGCCCAATAGCCGCGTGCACGGCACCACTATTGCGACCGATGGGGCGGCGGCGCTGATTTTGGGCGCGTCTGGCGCTGGCAAATCTGATCTGGCGCTGCGTTGCCTCGCCCTGCCCCCCGGCCCCTTCAACCCGGCCCCGGTTTGCCTTATCGCCGACGATCAGGTGCTCGTCACCCGCAACGGCGACCGTTTAACCGTGGCCTCTCCGCCTCAGATTGCCGGAAAAATCGAAGTGCGCGGCATTGGCATTATCGACGCGCCGACGTGCAATGTCGCCGATCTCGTCGTCGTCATCGACCTCGTCCCGTGCGAACAAAACGGCACGCCCATCGCGAGACTGCCCGATCCATGGCCGCGGCAAACGCTGCTTGGCGTCGATGTGCCGGTTCTGCGGCTGAAGCCATTCGAGGCATCGGCACCGCTCAAGGTTCTCATCGCCATCGCGCAGTGGCGTCGCGCGCCGTCCATGTGACGCCGCCGATGCCGTACCTCGCGAGAAAGCACTTGCGCTTGAGGCGAACCCTTGCCACCTTCCGCGCCACCGAAGCAGGGCAGCCGCTCCGCGTATCCCTGACCCGGTGAAAATGAGCCGCTGAAAAAGAAATGAAGCCGGTCGAACGCATCCGGAGCCGCGCACACGATGTGCCCGCAGCGTCCCATGCTTTTCGCTAACGAAATGGCCAAGCATTGATGATCGGACTAGTGATTGTCACACATGGTGGGCTGGCTGCGGAATTCCGCAACGCGCTCGAGCATGTCGTTGGCCGCCAACCGGCGCTCGAAACGATTGCGATCGGCCCCGAAGACGATATGGAAGCGCGCCGGACGGAGATCCTGTCCGCGGTGCGCCGGGTTGAGAATGGGCAAGGCGTCATCATTCTGACCGACATGTTCGGCGGCACGCCGTCGAACCTCGCCATTTCCGTGATGGACGAAGCCCGCGCCGAGGTCATCGCCGGGATCAACCTGCCGATCCTCGTGAAGCTCGCAAGCATCCGCAGCGAAATGCCCCTTGAGCAAGCGATCCTGACGGCACGCGATGCCGGCCGCAAATACATCAAGGTGGCAAGCCACGAACTGTCGGGCGGCTAGGCGGGCGGATCATGCCGGAATTGAAAAACAGCAAGCGCCCGGAAGCCATTGTCGTCGTCCGCAATATCAAGGGACTGCACGCGCGCGCGTCGGCCAAATTCGTGAAATGCGCGGAAAGCTATGACGCCCGCGTCACCGTCACCCGCGACGGGCAATCCGTCGGCGGCACGTCCATCATGGGCTTGATGATGCTGGCGGCAAGCCCAGGCTCCACGCTGCTCATCACATCCGAAGGGCCGCAAGGCCCGGAAGCGCTGGCCGCACTTGTCGAATTGGTGGAAGCCGGCTTCGGCGAGGACTGCGTCGGCGACGCTTGAGTGCTGGCCGCGCCTGGACCGCATTTTTCGATGCGAATTCTTTGCAAAAGCTGAAACGGAGCCAGGGACGTCTCGATTGAGACGTCCCCGTTCCGGTGCAGGAGTTTGATTGTCGGACTTACTTTGCCAAGTGCAAGTCCGTGACCTTGATCGCGATATCGCGGAAGGCCTGCTTCAGTGCTTCGCCATCGTCCACGATGTAGGCGTGCGATTCATCGGTGGCGCAGTCATGCAGCGTGTTGATGGCCGTGCTGTTGTTTCCGAGATCGAAGCCAACCGTGTAGACCTCGATGCCCTTGTCCTTCATCTGCGAGCAGATGCTGACTGCCTGCTGAGCCGCAGTGCTGCCGTTGACCGATGAACCCGCACCATTCTCGCCAACCGCGACGCCGGTCGAGTCATAGGTGTAGTTGTATTCACCGTCGGTCATCAGGATGGCGATCTTCTTCGTCTTCGCCGTACCGAATGCCACCGGCACCGATTCACCCGTCAAGCGGCTCGCCCAGGTATTGGACAGCATGTAGTAGGCCCAAGCCGTACCAAGGTGTCCGGCAGTGCCGCCGCCTGTCGCCAAGCCATCGATCTTTGCGATCAAGGCCGACTTGCTGCTCGACATCGGCATCACCGAACCCGAAGCCGGCGTCGAGCACGCGCCGTCATCCGTGTAGGCGTTGTTGATGTACGAACCGGCAACCGGCAGAACGTTGGTGTACTTGTTGGTGCCAGCACGCTCTGCGACGCACGCCGTCTTGGTGTAGGTCGCGGTCTTGGTCTTGCCCTTGCTCGTGTAGGATTTCGAGCGCGTGGTTGGCCAAGCCGGGTTCTGGATCAGCGACAGCATGCCCGTCGGCGGACGCACGTCGCCCGAGAACGGCACGATCGCGACCTTGGACGTGTAGGCACCCTGCGTGTCCCAGACCAGGATGTTCACGAGATCCTTGGCGGCCGCCTTCATGTCGTCGCGCTTGGTGCACGGCGAGCACATGGAACCGGACACGTCGAGCATCATCGCGATCTCGAGGTTGGTATCGGCGTTCTGGCCGATGGCAACGCGAGCCTCAGGTGCTTCCGTCATGTTCAGCAACGGCAGCGACTTCGGCAGACCGAGGATGCTGCTGAGGATGCCGAGGATCGGCGTTTCGATCTTGGCTTCGCCGATGGCCTTCACGACGGTGTTGTCGCTGGTCACGGTGAATTCGATCGAATCGTAGCCATGCGGGCTCTTGCCGAGCGGGATGCGGTTCTTGATGTTCTCTTGATAGAACGTCATCGCCGCTTCGGTGGCTTCATTGACGGTGCCGCCAGCTTGAATGACGCGGCCACCCGCCAGCACCGCTGCGTCGATTGCAGCAATGGTCTGGTCACGGGCGTTGAGCCAACGCCCCATATCGACGGCCGAGCCGATCAGCCCGAACATCACGGTCGCCATCAATCCAAAGACCATGGCGATGTCGCCCGACGCGTCGCGAATGAACGCTGCGGGCATTTTCGAGGGTCGACGGGCAATGCCGCCGTCCGTCGTACCGGCCGGCTGGCCGGGTGAAGCGGCTATCCACCACTTCAATGCGTTTCTAGACATACTTTGCCTCCTGCACACTTATATTGGCAGGATCACCTTACCCACAGTCCCCTTTAATATAAGTAAAGGCCAAAAGGTCATTTGTATGGAGAATACATAATCTAGTCGGCCTTTTATTCAAATTGTACTAAAATTTTATGCTTCTATTTAAGTTGCATTTAACCATTATTACTCGTTTGTACTTATGTTTTTGGCAAATTGCAACGTTAGAACAAAGTCCTATCTCCGTCAAAGAACAACGGAACGTCGCGTCCTGCGACGGTGGGGACATAAGGAGTTGTTTATATCCTGTTGCGCGGTCTCGGGCGCTCGGCTATAGCCTCGCCCGAAGGGTCACAGCCCTGACTGCGACAAAATCGACAGCCCCGTTCCGGCGCCGCTCGCGCGTGCCCGCCGTTCGCTGGGCCAAACCGTCACCCGGCGCGTCGCCGCGTCCACGCCCAACAGGAGCACTCATGAGCGTCAAACAAGACTTCATCGTCAAGGACTTGGGCCTCGCCGAATGGGGTCGCAAGGAAATCGCCATCGCGGAAACCGAGATGCCGGGCCTGATGGCCACGCGCGCCGAATATGGCGCACGCCAGCCGCTCAAGGGCGCCCGCATTGCCGGTTCGCTGCATATGACCATTCAAACGGCAGTGTTGATCGAAACGCTCGCGGCCCTCGGCGCCGACATCCGCTGGGTCTCGTGCAACATCTATTCGACGCAGGATCACGCCGCCGCGGCTATCGCCGCCCGCGGCATCCCGGTCTTCGCCATCAAGGGCGAAACCCTTACAGAATATTGGGATTATACGCGCAAGCTGTTTGAGTGGGGTGACGGCGGCGCGCCGAACATGATCCTCGACGACGGCGGCGACGCCACCATGTTCGTGCATCTTGGCCTTCGCGCCGAGAACGGCGACACCGCGTTCCTCGACAAGCCGGGCTCGGAAGAAGAAGAAATTTTCTTCGCCTTGCTTAAGAAGACGTTGAAGGAAAAGCCCAAGGGCTGGTTCGCTGAGATCGCCAAGAACATTCGCGGCGTTTCCGAGGAAACGACGACCGGCGTGCACCGTCTCTATGAGATGCAAAAGGCCGGCACGCTCCTGTTCCCCGCCATCAACGTCAACGATGCCGTAACCAAGTCGAAGTTCGACAACCTTTATGGCTGCCGCGAAAGCCTCGTCGACGGTATCCGCCGTGGCACCGACGTGATGATGGCCGGCAAGGTGGCGATGGTCGCGGGCTTCGGCGACGTCGGCAAGGGTTCGGCCGCGTCCCTGCGTCAGGCCGGCTGCCGCGTGATGGTGTCGGAAATCGACCCGATCTGCGCCCTTCAGGCCGCCATGGAAGGCTATGAAGTCACGACGATGGAAGACGCCATTTCGCGCGCCGACATCTTCGTCACCGCCACCGGCAACAAGGACGTCATCACGAGCGAGCACATGCGCTCGATGAAGGACCGCGCCATCGTTTGCAACATCGGCCACTTCGACAACGAAATTCAGGTGGCCGGTCTCAAGAACTTCAAGTGGCACAACGTCAAGCCGCAGGTCGACGAGATCGAGTTCCCAGATGGCCGCCGCATCATCCTGCTGTCGGAAGGCCGCCTCGTGAACCTCGGCAATGCCATGGGTCACCCCTCGTTTGTGATGTCGGCCTCGTTCACCAACCAGACGCTGGCGCAGATCGAGCTCTGGAACAACCCGGGCAAGTACGAGAAGAAGGTCTACACGTTGCCGAAGCATCTCGACGAGAAGGTCGCTCGTCTGCACCTCGACAAGATCGGCGCCAAGCTGACGAAGCTGCGCGCGGATCAGGCGTCCTACATCGGCGTGCCGACCGAAGGCCCCTACAAGGCCGATCACTACCGCTATTGAGGCAAGCGAACGCGCGCGCTCGGCGCACTTGACGGCCGATCGCGTTGCCGAACATCAAAAGAGCGGCGCCAGGGGAACACCTTGGCGCCGCTCTTTGCTTCAAACCCTTGAGCGGACTGGCGATGTGAGCGCCGCGCACGCATACTATCGGCTGATTCGTTCGGGGGGCCGTGCGGGTCGGCTTCAGCCACAGACAATGCACCGCGTACTCTGGCCTGGCGTTTTTCCAGAAAGACCATCGCCGGACATAAATGCGCGCCAAGGTTCACAAGGCTCAAACCTCGACGACGAGACGCCAGCTTGCGCTGCTTTTGCTGGCGTCGATGGCGTGCGTCACGGTTTTGCTGGCGTCCATCGTGTCGGGCGATCGCTCTCCGCACGGCGTGTTCACGTTCGGCCACCTGTCGCTTATCACGCTCATTGCCGGCGCCGCATTCATTGCCGGGCTCATCGTTTGGCACATGGCCAGCGCCGCGCGCCAGGAGGCCCGCTACGCCAAGGCCGAGAGCCAGCAGCTACGCCGCAACCTCGCCTCCGCCGACGCCATCATCCGCGCCGAGCCGCAAGTTCTGATCTTCTGGGAACAAGGCCAGGCCGTGCGCATCGTGGCGCACACGTTGAGCGGCGTCGCGGGCCTGCCGGAGCATCACGCCGAACTGCTGCGTTTTGGCCAGTGGCTCGATGCGGCCACCGCGCAATCGCTAAAGGCCGCACTCGATCAGCTCTTTGCCAACGGCCGCGCCTTCAACATCATCGTGCGGACGCTTGATGGCGGACATCTGGAAGCCGAAGGCCGCGCGGCCGGCGGTCGCGCCGTTCTGCGCTTCAAGGACATCTCCGGCTACAAGCTGGAGCTGTCGCACATCTTCGAGAACCATCAGATGCTGGCGCGCGACATTCGCACTTCGCGCGCCCTGCTCGATGCCCTGCCGATGCCGGCGTGGATCCGGACGCCCGACGGCCATCTGAGCTGGGTGAACGCCAACTATGTGGCCGCCGTCGAAAGCGCCAGCGAAGCCGAAGTCATCGAAAAGCAGATCGAACTTCTGGAAAGCCGCGAGCGGCGCGCCGTCAGCAAGGCGCTGGCCGAGGGCGAATCCTATCGTGGACGCATTCACCTTGTGGCAGGCGGCGAGCGCAAACCGCACGATGTGGTGGTGCTGCCGGTCGATGGCGTCTCCGCCGGCGTGGCGATGGACGTCACCGCGGTCGAAACAGTTCAGGGCGAACTCGAACGTCAGGTCGCGGCCTACGACCGCACGCTCGACCGCGTGGCAACCGCGGTTGCGATTTTCAATCGCGATCAGCAGCTCGCGTTCTTCAACGAGGCCTACTACAGGCTCTGGCAAATCGATCCCAATTGGCTGCACGACCGCCCAAGCGACGGCGCCATCCTCGATCGCCTGCGCGAGCAGCGCAAGCTGCCGCCCGTCGTCAACTACCGAGACTGGAAGGCTAAGGTTCTCGCCTGCTACAAGACCGGCACCAGCTTCGAAGACTGGTGGCATTTGACCGACGGCCGCATTTTGCACGTGATGGCCGAACAGCGCCCTGATGGCGGCGTCACCTATCTCTTCGCCGACGAGAC
>JBOFCQ010000186.1:0-8500 GCA_051646145.1 Hyphomicrobium sp. | reverse complement strand
CCGCCGTCGGCCTGCGGCACGGCGCTGGCCGCGATCTTGGCGATGCGCTCGATCTCGCGCAGATTGGCGCGGATCATCAGCTTCAAGCGGTCGACGGCAATGCGCTCGGCATCGCGCGTCATCACCGCTACCCGGTCGGCAACGCGATTGATTTCAGATGAGAGCACATCGCGCAGCAGCAGTTCGGATGGCAGCGCGGCAACGGCTAGCGCCGTCTCGGCGAGCCGCGCCTGTACGATGGCGATGGCGCCGACGTCGGCGGCATCGAGAGCGTGACGGCCAAACAGCGCCGACAAACCAACCGCGCTACCAAGACGCGACATCGTTTGCAGCATCGACGCTACGAACGGCTCGGCCGCCGCCTGCGTGCGCCGCAGCCACTCGCGACCGCCCGCCGACATATCCGCTGCAGCCAGACGTGCGTGGCGGCCATATCCCGCCGCCAGCATGCTGGTGCCGAAGATCATGGCGAGCACGAGCATCAAGGCGCCGCCGACACGCAACGCGCCGACACCGGCTTCCGCCCGCATTTCCGATTTCACGACCGTATGCCAAAGCGCCGTTTCGTTGCCGCGCGCGTCGTCGCCACTCTCGTCGCCGGACGCGGGCGCAACGCTGTCCGGCGACAGCGCTTCCATCGATACGGCGCCGTTGACGGGCGCGAAGCGCGCCAGCGCCGGCAGAATGATCCGCCCTTTGAGGGCTGCGATCGGGCCGAAGCCCTGCGGCATGCCGTCTGGCACCGCGATGCCATGCTCGCGCGCGGCGGCGGCCACCTTCCACCACGGCGCGGCAACGCCGCCGCACGTGATCTGAAAGCGATAGACCATCGACGTCGTGCACGCGCTGGCATTGGAATTGGAATTCGCGTTCGCGGAACTGCCGGCGCACGAGACGAAGGGCTGTTCGTCGCGCGCTCCGAGAATGGCGTAGCGGACTTCGGGGCCGGGGGTCAGGCGCACATCGCCAGAGGCCGACGTGCATGTGAACGGCATGACCAATTCATCGGCGCTGGCGATGCCGGTCGCATTCACCATAATTCCGAGAACAAGCAAAATGGAACGCTTGAAACCTACTCGCACTGCCTCACCCCTCACGATCCCCCGATGTGACAGCTCGAAATCTAAGCTGAAGAGCGCGGGTTTGGGGACATTCCGGGAAGTTATGAACCGCTTTACTTTGTGCGCCGCCGTTATACTCGCGAGCGACCCAACACGGTCGCAATCGTCCGCTAGACCATTATGCGGTTGCAGGGCGGAGGCACCGTGGCGACGAGGCTTTCGGTCGCCGCCCGGAACAAACGGCGAAAGTGGCTTGGTGTCGGTGCGCTCGACAAGCAGCGTCTTGCCAGCCTAAAAGTCGTTGTGTCCAAAGCGGGCGGGGATATTGGTGCGCCTCGTTTTTTGTAGTTCGGGAGTGGTGCGTCATGGCGTCAGCGGAAATTCCAAAGTCGGGCTCGGGCAGAGCCTGGCGCGACGTCGCCCGATGGATGGCCGGAGAGGAAACCGGCGCCGTTCCTGTCAGCGGTCAGGCTATTCCCAGCGGCGCCACGATGCCGATGTCGGCCGGCGGCAAGCAACAGCGCGAGCGGTTCATTCCGGTCACGCGCTATGCCTTGATGGACCGCCTGACGGAACCGCTCGCATGGCCGGCCGGACAGGCGCCCCAGGCGCGCCGCTTCTTTCGCTATCTCGATTACTGGCGTCAGCAGCAGTACGCGACGCACCTCTACGATCTTGAACAGACCTACGAACCATTTTCGCCCGACACCGATCTCCTGCTCACGCGGCAATACAGCGATGCGGAGAAGGCGGCGCTTCAGCGGCGGCTTGTCACCGGCATAACCAGCATTCTGCAGCAGGCGAATTACGAGCGGATCAAGCCCGACGACGTCTCGACCATCCTCACCGAGGAAACGCACTACGGTCTCGACTTGCAGGTCGACATGGCCGCATTCGAGGAAATCCTGATTTTCTATCGCGGCGCGACCAACCGCAAGCATGAGCGGCGCAACATGCGCAAGTTCATGCGCAAGGAAGAATTTCATGTGCCGATCTTCCAGCGGCTGTTCATCCTCTTCAAGTTGAAGTCGATCGACGACCGCGCGCAGGAATTCATCGTCAAGGAAGGGCTGTCGCGCGAGGACGCGGAGAAGAAGGCGCGCAAATGCCGGAGCGGCATTCCGCCCGAAATCAGCGACGCCAACATCTACATGAAGCTGTTCAAGAACATCCCGCGCACCGACCTCGAGATGATCTTTCCCAACACGCAGGTCAAATTCCGCATGTGGGACAAGCTGCGTCTCGGCGTGACGACCGGCGGCGGCCTTGGCATGGGCGCGGTCGGCGCGGCCGGCAAGATCGCTCTGTTGACCACCAATCCGCTTGCAGCGGCAGGCGCCGTGGTCGGCCTCGGCTCGGTCGCCTTCCGTCAGGCCATGAGCTTCATGAACCAGAAGCAGCGCTACATGGTCGTCATGGCGCAGAACCTGTACTTCCATTCGATGGCCGACAACCGAGGCGTGATGCTGAAAATCGCCGCCCGCGCCGCCGAGGAGGACATCAAGGAAGAGATGCTGCTCTACAGCGTCATCGCCAAGGAAAAGGCAACGCGCAGCGATCTGCCGGCCATCGACCGCGCGATTGAACAGTATTTGACGCGCGCTTTCGGCGTGACCGTCGATTTCGATCTCGAAGACGCACTCGACCGGCTGATCCGCGATGGCATCGTCAAAGAAAATGCTGACGGCAATCTGGTGACGCTTGGCCCGGAAGCGGCCGCACGCCACATCGACGACCGGTGGGACAAGCTGCTTGACCATCTGCCGGAACCGGCCATTGGCGAAGGCCGCGAGATGGAGAACGGCATGAACGTTACGACCGGCACGTCATCGTGATGCGCATCGAAAAGGCGTCCGCGGAATTCACCGATCGATCGCTCGCCATGTCGACGGCCGGCGCGCTCCAGGATCTGCTGGAGCCGCCGCCGGATGCGCTGAGCGTCTTTGAAACCGGGCCAGGGGTCTGGGTGCTCGAAGCCTATTTCAACGATGGCGTCGGCGCGCGCGATCTCGATGCCGAACTCGGCGGCGTTCTCGGCGCAGGCCTGCCGGCGCTGGCGCGCAACTGGGTGCCTGAGCTCAACTGGGTGGCCATGTCGCAAGCAGCGCTGCCGCCTGTTGCAGCCGGCCGCTTCATCATTCACGGCACCCACGACATCGGCCGCGTTGCGCGGGGCCCTGGCGCGATCCTGATTGATGCGGGCGAAGCCTTCGGCACGGCCCATCACGCGACGACGCATGGCTGCCTGCTGGCGATCGACCGGCTGACGCGCAGCGAAGCATTCGACACGGTGCTCGATCTCGGCTGCGGCTCGGGTGTGCTCGCCATCGCCATGGCGCGCGCCGCGCCGAACGCGCGCATCATCGCCACCGATCTCGATCCGCAATCGGTCAAAGTGGCGGCCGAGAACATGCGCGTCAACGGTGTCGGCCAACGCATCGCGACCACGGTCGCGGCCGGTGTCGATCATACGTGGCTGCGGCAAAGCCCGCCCTTCGATCTCATCATTGCCAACATTCTGGCAGGGCCGCTCGTCAGCCTCGCCAAGGACATCCGGCGCACCTTGCGCCGCGGCGGCACGCTCGTGTTGTCGGGGCTTCTCATCCCGCAGGCCCCCGAAGTGATCGCGGCTTACCGGGCACAAGGGTTCCGGCTCGAACGCCATGACCGCATCACGGGATGGTCGACGCTGACGCTGCGGCGCACGGCATAGCTGCGCGCGGCTTTGCGCAACGCAATGGCCACCATTGCATGACCATTGCGGGGCGCGGCGACGCACCGTACAAACGCGCTCATGTTCCAATCCTTCGAAATGACCGGCGGTCCAGAGCACGTGGCTGAGCGCGTCGGCCGCCTCAGAGTTTTGCTGACTGAGCGCGGCATCGACGCGTTTCTCATTCCGCGCGCCGACGAGCATCAGGGCGAATACGTTCCAGCGTCGGCCGAACGGCTGAAATGGCTGACCGGCTTCTCGGGCTCAGCGGGGATCGCCATCGTGGACCGCAAAGCGGCCGTTCTCTTCACCGATGGCCGATATACCGTGCAGGCGCGCGCCGAGACCGACGCGAACCTGTTCGAGATCTCGCTGACGCCCCGCGCGCGCATCCACGAATGGATCACGGCGACGCTCGCGGCCGGGTCTGTCATCGGCTTCGACCCGTGGCTGCACACGGCCGGCGAAGTCAAGCGGCTGACCGCGGCACTCGCCGACAAGGGCATCAAGCTGAAGCCGTTGGCGCGCAATATCGTCGATCTCGCTTGGGGCCGCGAACGCCCGCCCGCGCCGTCGAGCCCGCTCGTCGTGCATCCGGTCGAGATCGCGGGCCGCAGCACGGCCGATAAGATCGCCGACATTCAGCGCCGCCTGAAAGACGACGGCCAGCACGCCGCCGTGCTGACGCTGACGGATTCGATTTGCTGGCTGTTCAACATTCGCGGTGCCGATGTTGCCCACAATCCGGTGGTGCTGGCCTTCGCCATCGTCAATGCGTCGGGCAAGGCGGAGTTGTTCGTTGCCCCCGAAAAACTGACACGGGACGTGCGCACCCACCTCTCGGCGACGACGCGGCTCAGCGCGCCGGCACAATTCACCGAACGCCTTAAATCGCTGCGGGCGGGCGGCAAACGCGTGCGCCTCGATGCCGACACCGGCGCCTTCGCCATTCAGCGTGCCTTGGGTGCCGCGTCCGCTGTCAGCGGCGGCGACCCGTGCATTCTGCCGAAGGCCATCAAGAACGACGTTGAAATTGCGGGCGCACGCGCCGCCCACGTGCGCGATGGCGCAGCCATGGTGCGCTTTCTTGCCTGGTTTGAGGATGCGGCGCGGGCCGGCACACTCGACGAAATCACGGCCGTCGAGACGCTTGAAGAGATGCGCCAGGAAACCGGCGCGCTGCTCGAAATCAGCTTCCCAACGATTTCAGGCTCGGGCGCCAACGGCGCGATCGTCCACTACCGCGTCACACGGGCCTCCAACCGCATTCTGAAATTAGGCGAACTCTTTCTGCTCGACAGCGGCGCGCAATATCGCGACGGCACGACGGATATCACGCGAACGCTGGCCGTTGGACAGCCGTCCGACGAAATGGTTCGCCGCTGCACCGCCGTTCTCAAAGGCCACATCGCCATCGCCACCGCGCGCTTTCCCAAGGGCACGCGCGGCATCGATCTCGATCCTTTCGCGCGGCGCGCGCTGTGGGACATGGGCGCCGACTACGATCACGGCACAGGCCACGGCATCGGCTCGTTCCTCAATGTGCATGAAGGCCCGCAGTCGATCAGCCGGGCCGGCATGGCGACGTTGCAGCCGGGCATGCTGCTGTCCAACGAACCCGGATTTTACAAGGAAGGCAGCTACGGCATCCGCATCGAAAATGTCGTTCTGGTGCGCGACGCCGAGCTGATATCCGGCGGCGGCGAGCGGCCAATGATGTCGTTTGAAACGCTGACGCTCGCGCCATTCGACCGCGCGTTGATTGCCGTCGACATGCTGTCGGCGGATGAGCGGCGCTGGATCGACGCCTATCACGCGCGCATCGCCAAAACGCTGACGCCGCTCCTCGATGGCACCGCGCAGCGCTGGCTGAAGAAAGCCACAGCGCCGCTCTGACGCGCGCTTTTCGCCACTAAGTTACCATGGGAACATCCGCCATCGCGCCACATGGCTACGGTTAAAGCCTCGCAACCCCAAACGAGGTAACACCCAATGACCATGCTTTATGAATTCAGCGCAGCACCGCACCTGCCGTTCGCCCTTCGTCACGAAGGCGCACTGCAAGACGGCGGCAACATCGTTGTGGCGTTTTTGTCGGCGCTCGAAACGTCGTCCGACATTCTCGTCGCCGAACACAATGGCGAATTGCACGTGGCGCTCGCCTAAGCCGGCGTCGCGAGGCGCGAGGCGCGTGGCGATCGTCACGCGCCGGCTATGAGGGCCAGCCAGTCGTCTTCGGATAACACCGTGACACCGAGCGCGCGGGCCGCATCGAGCTTCGATCCGGCGTCCGCGCCGGCAACGACATAGTCGGTTTTTTTCGACACCGATCCGGCAACCTTGGCGCCAAGCCGCTCGGCTTGCGCCTTGGCTTCGTTGCGCGTCAGGCGCGTCAACGTTCCGGTAAACACAACCGTCTTGCCCGCGACAGGAGAGCCCGTCGCCACCGGTTGCACGAACGGCTGCACGTCGATTTCCGCGATCAGCGCCTCGATCGCGTCGACGTTATGCGGCTCGCCGAAAAAGTCGATGAGCGCGTCGACGACGGTTTTTCCGATGCCTTCGATGTTATCGATGTCGCGATAGGCGTCGCTGTCGTCTCCGCCAACGACGGCGGCGGAAGCGGCGGCATAGAACGCCGGCCAGGTTCCATAGGCGCGCGCCAGATCCTTGGCTGTCGTCTCGCCGATGTGGCGAATGCCGAGTGCGAAGATCAGCCGTTCGAGACCAATTGCGCGCCGTGCGGCGATGGCCGCGAACAGCTTGTCTACGGATTTACGGCCGAACCCTTCAACCATTGCCAAAGGCTTTGCGTGCTCGGCGTCGCGGCGCGGCAGCGTGAAAATGTCAGCCGGCCGTTCGATGCGCCCATCTCCGTAGAGAAGTTCGATGCGCTCATCGCCAAGGCCTTCGATGTCGAAGGCGTTGCGCGATACGAAATGCTTCAGCCGTTCCTTCGCCTGTGCCGGGCAGACGAGCCCGCCGGAGCAGCGCCGAACGACATCGCTTTCGCCCGTCTTTTCGTCCGTCTCGCGCACCGCGTGACTGCCGCATACCGGGCATTCCGTTGGGAACACATAGGCGACAGCGGACGGCGGCCGCTTGTCGGCGACAACGCTGACGATCTGCGGAATGACGTCGCCGGCGCGCTGCACGACGACGGTATCGCCGATGCGCACGTCTTTGCGCTGGATCTCGTCCTCGTTGTGCAGCGTCGCGTTCGAGACGACGACGCCGCCAACGGTCACCGGTTCGAGTTTGGCGACGGGCGTCAACGCCCCCGTGCGGCCAACCTGAATTTCGATGTCGCGCAGAACGGTGGTGGCCTGCTCGGCTGGAAACTTGTGCGCGATGGCCCAGCGCGGCGAGCGCGATACGAAGCCGAGGCGCTGCTGGTAATCGAGCCGGTTGACCTTGTAGACGACGCCGTCGATGTCGTAGCCGAGCGTCGCGCGCCGGGCCATGAGATCGCTGTAATAGTCGATCAGTTCCGCCGCACTGCCACAGGTGCGCATCCGCGCATTCACCGGCAGGCCCCACGTCTCGAAGGCCTGAACGACGCCCGCCTGCGTGTCCGCCGGCAATGCCGCCGCCTCGCCCCACGCATAGGCATAAAATCTGAGCGGGCGCCGGGCGGTGATCGCGGGATCGAGCTGGCGCAGCGAACCGGCGGCGGCGTTGCGCGGATTGGCGAACACCTTATCGCCTGCTGCCACCTGCGCCGCGTTGAGCGCGGCAAAGTCGGCATGGCTCATATAGACCTCGCCACGAACGTCGATCACGTCCGGCACATCACGGCCCTTGAGGCGTTGCGGCACCTCGCCGATCGTCTTCACGTTGACGGTGACGTTCTCGCCCTCCGCGCCATCGCCGCGCGTGGCCGCCTGCACCAGAATTCCGCGCTCATAGCGAATGGACAAGCTCAGTCCGTCGATCTTCGGTTCTGCCGTTACAGCCAGCGGATCGAGCGCATCGAGCTTCAGGAAGCGGCGCACACGCTCGACGAATTCGGAGACATCGGCGTCATCGAACGCATTGGAGAGCGACAGCATGGCAACCGAATGCCGGACCTTGCCGAAGCCATCGACAGGCGCAGCGCCAACCCGGTGCGACGGGCTATCGGCGCGCACGAGATCTGGAAAACGGGCTTCGATCGCCGCATTACGCAATCGCAGCGCGTCGTATGCGGCGTCTGAGATTTCCGGCGCGTCGTTGCGATAGTAAAGCGCGTCGTGACGCTCAATCTCGCCGGCAAGGCGCGCCAGTTCCGCCTCGGCGGCGGCCGCATCGAGATCCTCGACAGGAACGAGCGGCGGTCCCTTCGCCGATTTCGCCGTGCTGGCTTTTTTTGCCGTCTTCCTGGCCATGATCCGGTCTCGTTGCTGCGCGGAAGCGAACCTAGCCAAAGTTCGTCATCCGGCAAGGGCCACCAGTGTGCCACGGCAAACAGCCCTGGAAACACGCATGGAAGCAGCCAAGGAGACATCCATGGCAAGGCGCGCGCGATGACGCCCAAGACCGGGCCGGTAATTCAAGATTGTATGAGATGCAGGTCTGCGGCAGGCTTGGCCGACGCGATCACGACGCGCGCTCAGCCCGAGCCGAGGCTCAGCTTCGGCACCGATTTCCAAGCCTTCGACAGCCACGAGTCGTCGTCCTCGCGCGGCGCCAGGCCATCCGACTTCAGCAGCGCGTAAGCATCGCGGTACCATTTGCTGTCGGGATA
>JBOFCQ010000173.1:0-17071 GCA_051646145.1 Hyphomicrobium sp. | reverse complement strand
AGCCACGATTGTCAACAATGTGCTGACGTTTAATCCCGGTACGGCTTTCAACCATCTGGCGCCCGGTGCCACCCAAGTCGTGACCATCGGCTACAGCGCCCTGGATGTGCACGGCCTCGCATCGACGGCTGCGACCATCTCGATCACCGTGACGGGCGGCGCCAACGCCGCGCCGAGCATCAATGCGGGTGCGAGCATGCTCGATGGCAATGTCGTCGAGAACGACACGCCCACGGCGAACGGATCCCTGATTGCCACCGACGCCTACATCCCGGGCGGCACACTGAGCTACAGTGGAGACGCGGCCGGTAGCTACGGCACCTTCGCCGTCAACGAAGCGACGGGCACGTGGTCATACACGCTCGGCGCTGCGGCGGAAGGCTTGGCCAACGGCGAGATCGTCAGCGAAACGTTCGACATCTCGGTCAGCGATGGCGCGCTGACGGCGACGGATTCTGTCTCCGTCATCATAACCGGCATCAACGACGATCCGACGGCCGCCGACGACAGCCGCAATGCCAGCGCCAATGGCCCGCCGGTCACGATCCAATTGATCGGCGACGATATCGACAGCGACGACGATGCGGCCTCGTTGCAATACGTGCTGATCAGTGCGCCGCCCGGTGCGTCGCTCTCTGGCAGAACGTTGACCTACAACCCTGCCGGCCAATTCCCGGATCTGCCCGCCAACCAGACGGCAGACGTAACGGTCATCTACAAGACGATCGACGGCAACGGCGGCGAGTCTGATCCAGCGACCGTGACCATCACCGTCTCGGGTACGAACCAGCCGCCCGTGTTGACCGTCATCGACGCCAGCGCGGCATTCGGCGAAGACAATGCGGTCACGCTGACGGACTCCGGCTCGTTCAGCTTTACCGATGCCGATGTCGCCAATACGCATACCGCTGCCAAAACACTGACTAGCGCGACGCTGTCGAGCGGCCGCGCGCTGCCGGTGGCCCTGTCATCAACGGTTCTCAGCAACGCGCTCGCCGTCAACGTCGCAACGGCGGCGACAGGCGGCACCATCGGCAACGTCACGTGGACGTTCTCGCTCGCCTCATCGGCCGTGCAGTTCCTCGCGGAAGGCGAGCAGCTTTCGCTCAACTATTCCGTCAGTGTCGCCGACAATATCGGCGCCGGCGATACGGAGACGGTCACCGTCATCCTCACCGGCAGCAACGATGGCCCGGTGATTTCTGTCGTCGATGCGACAGGCAGCATCACTGAAGACCAGGGCGCAGGGTCGCTCACCGAAAACGGTACGCTGACATTCGCCGATGTCGATCTAGCCGATGTCCACACGGTCTCCGCGACCGCAGGCACGTCAACGCGCGGCACATTCCTCGGCGCGCTATCGGCGACGAAGACATCCGACACGACCAATAGCGGCATCGGCGGCGGCATTAACTGGCTCTACACCGTCAACAACGCGGCGCTGCAAGAGCTCGCAGCCGGCGAAACAGTCACGGAGACATTCAACGTTTCCGTCAACGACAGTCAGCCGGGCGGCACCGCATCGCAGGTCGTGACGGTGACGCTCTCGGGCGTCAACGACGCGCCGCTGCTTGGCACCATCGCCAACGTCACGCTTGACGAAAACGTCAGCCAGGCCTGGGCGTCGCTGAACGGCAGCGATGTCGATGGTGATGGGTTGATCTACGCCATCGTCGGCGGGATCGACGCCGCGCTGTTTGGCATCAACGCCGCAACCGGCGCCTTGTCGTTCCTCAACGCTCCGGATTTCGAAGCGGCAGACGATGCGGGCAGCGATCATACCTATAACGTGAGCATCGCGGTCGGTGACGGCACGGTCAGTTCGGCGGCGCAAGCCGTCGCCATCACGATCCGCAACGTTGATGGGCAAAGCGGAACGGGGCAGGCCGTGGCCGATACCTTCACCGGAACGTCGGAAGCCGATGCCTTCTCCGGCGGCGGCGCCAACGACGCCATCAGCGGCGCGGGCGGCAACGACGAGTTGAACGGTGACGCCGGCAGCGACGTGCTGGATGGTGGGGCCGGCAACGACCGTCTCGACGGCGGGGCCGGCAACGATACGCTGATCGGCGGCGAGGGCGACGACACCTTCGTGATCCGCGGCAGTGAAGCGCTCGGCGACACGATGACTGCGGGCACGCTCGGCGAATCCCTTGGCGATACACTCGAAATCGCGGGCACGGGCGCGGTGTCGCTCGCGGCCTTCAGCGGCATCGCAACGGGCCTGGATCGCTGGGTCGGCAACGCGGCGGGCGTCATCGGCACCAGCGGCGACAACGTCTTCGACTTCTCCGACCTCGTTTCGGTAACGGCCCTCGGCAGCGTCGATGGCGCGGCCGGTAACGACACGCTCACCGGCACAACGGGCGCCGACACGCTGATCGGCGGATTGGGTGCGGACACGCTTTCCGGCGGATCGGGTAACGACATTCTCGTCGGCGGCTCGGGGTCCGATGTCGTCAATGGCGACGGCGGCGACGACATCATTCGCATCCAGGGCGCGGACGCTCTCGGCGACACCATGCTTGGCGGCGAAAGCGATGAAGTCATCGGCGATACGATCGAAGTGGCGGCGGGCACGGGCAACGTTTCGCTCGCCGGGTTCGATGCCGGCGCGCAAGGCATCGAGCGCTGGGTTGGCAACGGCGGCGGCATCGTCGGCACGAGTGCCGCCAATACGCTCAACCTGACGGGACTGGTGTTCATCTCGGGCCTCGCATTCGTCGAAGGCTCCGCCGGCAATGACCAGTTGTCCGGGTCCGACTTCAGCGACGATCTGCGCGGCAACGACGGCGCCGACTTCGTGCAGGGCGGCGATGGCGACGACCGGCTGACCGGCGGGGCCGGCACCGATACGACAAGCGGCGGCGCCGGCGACGACGTCATCGTCATCTCGGGCCTCGACGCGCAATTCGACACGATATCCGGCGGCAGCAATACAGCGCTCGGCGATGCGATCGAAGTTCAAGGTGCAGAGAGCGTCACGCTCGAACAGTTCACGGCGGCCGATCTCGGCATCGAACGCTGGCTTGGCAATGGCTTTGGCATTCTTGGCACCAGCAACAACAACGTCTTCGATCTCTCCGGCCTCAGTTCAGTCAGTAACTTCGGTGCGGTCGATGGCGGCAGCGGCAACGATACGCTGATCGCCGTTGCCTCTGGCATGGATCTGCGCGGCGGTCGCGGCAACGACACGCTGACCGGTGGGGATGGCGCTGATACGCTCGCCGGCGGCGCTGGAACCGACATCATCAATGGCGGCGCCGGCAACGATACGATCATCGTCGCCAAGCTCGACGCGTTGACCGACACCATGCAAGGCGGCGCGGGCACGGGCGACGTGCTGTCCGTCACCGGCCCCGCGAGCGACAATCTCACACTGCTCGGGTTCAACTCCACGACCAACGGCATCGAGCTGTGGAGCGGCAACGGCGGCGCGCTGCTTGGCACGTCCGGCGCCAACACGTTCAATCTGAGCGCGATGACGACCATCGCCGGCCTGAGTTACGTCGACGGCGGTGGCGGCAACGACATCCTTGTCGGTCACAGCGGCGGCAACGTGCTGCGTGGCGGCGCAGGTCTCGACATCATCACTGGCGGCGGTGGCAGCGACACGCTCTCGGGCGGCCTTGGCAACGACACCTTCGTCTTTGCGCTCGGCTCCGGGATCGACAGCATCACCGACTTCCTCGACGGCGATAAACTGAACCTGCTCGGTGCCGGCATCAACGACGTTGGCGATGTCGATTTCAGCCAGGCGGTCGATGGTGCCAATCTCATCGTCACCTTCTTTGGCAATGAGATCACGCTGCTCAACCGGGCAACACTTCTTACCAATGCCGACCTTGTTGTTGCGTAAGGAGTAGCGGCCGTGGCGATTTTCAAAGGCACGAAGAAGAACGACAAGTTTAAGGGCACTGCCGGCGCCGACACCATGACGGGGCTCGAGGGCACCGACTCGCTGACCGGCCTTGGCGGCAATGACAAACTCGATGGCGGCGCGGGCAACGATACGCTCGACGGGGGCGCCGGCAATGACACGCTCGTTGGCGGGGCCGGCAATGATCGGCTGAAGGGCGGTGCCGGCAACGACAAAGTGCAGGGCGGCGCGGGCAGTGACACAGCGGAGTTCGCTGGCGCCATCAAGGATTACGAGTTCACCTTTAGTGGCACCTCGGTCATCGTCACCCACGCGCGCGGCAGCAAGGCCGACGGCAAAGACACCATCACCGGCGATGTCGAGAAGCTGAAGTTTTCAACCGGCACCTACAACAAGACGAAGGCCGTGCTGCAAGCGGCCTCAAACAGCGCGCCAACCGTTTCCGCTGCACTGATACTCAACGGCACGGAGAACGGCGGCGCCGTTACTCTCAATCTGTTGCAGGGCGCGACGGACATCAACACCGGAGCGCTGTTGAGCATCGCGGGCGTGGCGGGCCTGCCTGCAGGCGCGACCGTGTCCGGTTCGACGCTGACGCTCGACCTCGGCAATGCCGCCTATGACAGCATGGCCGTTGGCGCGCAGCAGTCCTTCGTCGTCACGTATCAGGTGGTCGATCAATTCGGCGCCGCCGTCGCGCAATCCGCGACGATTACAATTACGGGCACCAACAACGCGCCGCGCGTCGCCGCCGCTCTGTCGGCAACGGCTGCGGAAGGCGCGGGAAATCTCGTTGTCGATCTGCTGGCGGGCGCCAGCGATGTCGATAGCGGCGCCCAGCTTTCGATCGCGGCATTTCCGGCGTTGCCGGCCGGCGTCTCGCGCACGGGATCGACGCTGACGGTGGACGCCAACAATGCCGCCTTCAACACGCTTGGCGTCGGACAGCAGCAGACGATCAACCTCGGATACACGATCACCGATCAGTTCGGCGCGACGGTTGCGCAAACAGCGGTGATCACAATCACCGGAACGAATGACGCGCCAACGGCCGCGGCGGCTAGTCTCACCGCGCCGGCGTCCACGGAAGACGGCGGTCTGACAGCCCTCGATCTGCTGTCGGGCGTCAGCGATGTCGACGCCAGCACAACACTGACCGCCACCATAACCAACCCCTTGCCGACGGGCGTTACGCTTTCTGGCAACACGCTGACGCTCGATGCCAATAACGCCGCCTTCGATGCCTTGAATGCTGGCCAAGTGCAGTCGCAATCCATCGCCTACACGGTCAGCGATCAGCACAACGCCAGCGTTGCGCGAACGGCCGAGTTCTCGATCACCGGCATCAACGACGCACCAACCGCGCAGGACGCGGCGCTGACAGTCGGCGAGAATGCCGGCGCAACGAATGTCGCGCTGCTCGGTGACGATGCGGACAGCGAAGATACGCCGCAATCTTTGATCTACCTGTTCAACCCCGACGATCTGGCGGCGCTGCCGTCCGGCGCCACGCTCGTCGCAAACAGCAATGGAACGGCGACGTTCAATCCCGGCAGTGCGTTCGACGGGCTGGCTCTCAACGAAGATGCCGAATTGAACGTCCGCTATACCGCCACCGACGCGCGGGGCGTGGTCTCGGGCGGCGCAACGCTGACGATCACGGTCGAAGGCGCCAACGACGCGCCGACCGTCAGTGGCACGCAAATTAACGTCTCTCTGGCGGCCGGTCTCGTCAACGGCACCGTCGATGTGACCGGCAACGACATCGACAGCGACGACGATGCCGACAGCCTGATCTATTACGTTGCGCCGACAGGCACCGACTTCGCGGCCGCACTGCTCGCTGCAACGTTGACGCCGGCGATCGGACATACGGCGCCGCTCGCCTACACCGGCAATTTCGCGGCGCTCGCGGCCGGCGCGACGGATACGGCGCTGTTTGCCTATGTCGCCGTCGACAGTCACGGGGCCATATCGAACACGGGCGCCATCCAGCTCACCGTCACCGGCATCAACGATGCGCCGGATATCAACGGCGACAGCGATCTCGACGCCTTGATCGATCGTGGCGCCGCCGAGACGAGCGCCAGCGGGCAATTGATCGGCACCGACATCGACGACGGCGACACCTTCCATTTCCGCATCGGCAGCACAATGCCGGCCGTGCTGAGCCTCGATGGCACCTACGGCACGTTCACGCTGGATGGCGACACGGGGGCATGGACGTACACGCTCTCGGGCACCTACGATTTCGACGCCCTCGTCGAAGAGTTCGTGTCGGATGAATTTGACGTCGCGGTTTACGACCTGGCCGGCGATTTCTCGACCGAAGTGCTGCAGGTCCAGATCCTGGTGTGATGTCGGGCGGCGCGTGGATGCCGCGCTCCGCTAGCCCAGCGCGTCGTATGGTCAGCGCGCCCCATCGGGGCCATGAGCGCAGCGAACTGGCGGGAGATATGGAGCCGGCGGAGGCAGTGGGAGTGCATGCAAACCTGCATCAAAACCCGCACGGCCCGGGAGCAAGGCGACCCGCGGCCCGTGCCGCGCCCCCGCGGAGCGCCTATGGCGCGTGAGCCATGCAAGGGCGAAGCGAAACGGTGACTGTTCGAACCCGAAGGGTTCGTAAGCCCGACCGGGCGTCGCGCGGTCAGCGCGCCCCATCGGAGCCATGAGCGCAGCGAACTGGCGTGAGATATGGAGCCGGCGGAGGGCACTGGAGTGCATGCAAACCTGCATCAAAACCCGCACGGCCCGGGAGCAAGGCGACCCGCGGCCCGTGCCGCGCCCCCGCGGAGCGCCTATGGCGCGTGAGCGATAAAATGGCGGAGGGGGTGGGATTCGAACCCACGGTAGACTTGCGCCTACGCCGGTTTTCAAGACCGGTGCCTTAAACCACTCGGCCACCCCTCCAACGCTTCGACCGTTCCTATACGCTTCGCCCCAATGTCTCAAGCGCGGACGGGTTTAACCGCATCTTTAGCCTATTTTGCCATGGTTCAGGCCATGTTCCGCCCTCTCGTTGCGCTAAGGGTGGATGGTGAGGCGTTGTTCAGAGTGTGGATTGCAGCGTGATGTCGCGTTCGACGTTGGGCCGGCCGTGGCGGCCCGTGGGGCTGGCAACGAGCATGGCAGCCTTGTTGGCTGCATGTTCCAACGGCGCCGATACTCAAGCCACCCGCTATGACGGCGCGCGCTCCAGCGTGTCGCGTCCGCTCTTCACCGAAGAAGATTATGGCGTCAAGACGAGCCCACGTCTCGCCACCAGCCGGGGGCCGTTGCCCAAGGGCGGCGGCAGCTACAAGCTTGGCAGCCCTTACAGTGTCGCCGGTCGCTGGTACGTGCCGCGCAACGAGCCCGGATACGACCGCCAGGGTACCGGCTCATGGTACGGCGACGATTTCCACGGCCGCAAGACCGCCAACGGCGAACTCTTCGACATGAACGCCCTGACGGCGGCGCATCCTACATTGCCGCTGCCGTCGTACGCCTATGTCACCAATCTCGAAAACGGCCGCACGATCCTGGTCCGCGTCAATGATCGCGGACCCTACGTCGGCGACCGCATGATCGACCTCTCACACACGTCCGCGCGCGCGCTCGGCTACGACGGCAAGGGCAAGGCGAGTGTCCGCGTGCGCTATGCTGGCCGCGCGCCGCTCAATGGCGATGATCGCCGCGAACGCCAGTATTTGGCGGGCCAGCCCTGGTATCGCGGCGGCCCGATTACGGCATCGGCGGACATGCCCCGCACGGCGCCCGTCGATGTTCCCGAACAATTTCCTGCCGGCACGGCCGGGCGTTGGTCGCCAACGAGCTATCGCGAAGCGCTGGCGGGTAAGTCGCGCCCGCAGCCGCCGGCCGCCGCGCCGCGTGACAGTGCGCCAGCGTATGACGTCGCTCAGGATGATCGCACCGCGCGTGCCCGCGCTGCGCCTGCACGCAATCAATGGGATGACGGTGACGGTCAAGAGCGCGCCTCAGCGCGTGCCGACGGCCAAGATCGTGGCGGTGGTCGTGGCGTTGGTGGCGGCGGCATGCAGTGGGTTGCCTCGCCGCGCGGCGTACCGGTGACGGAAACAGGTGGTGTCGTGCAGGCCGGCCTTGGCGCTGGCGCACGAAACCTTGCCGATCAAGGCACTTCGGGCGCCGCGCGCGCTCGGCGTCTTGCGCCCGACAACGGGGTTCAAGGTTATGACGAAGCCGCGGCTGGCGATGGATCATCCACGATGCCGTCGGCTGAGCCCGGACAATCCTACGTGCAAGTCGGCGTCTACCGCGAACAGGCCAATGCCGACCGCGTGCGCCGCTCGCTGTCGCATTTAGGACCGATCGAAGTGGCGCCGTTGCAGGCGGCTGACGGCCGCGTTTTTCGCGTACGCATCGGCCCGATGGGGACCGGTCAGGCCGAGCAAGCCCAGCGGCAGGTTGCGGCTGAGGGCATTTCCGGCAGCGCCGTTGTCACCGAGTAGTGCGCGGGGCGGTTTCGTCAAGACATTGACGGTCCGGAGCGTGGCCGTGATACTTGGTGTCCGTGACGATCAAGGGCTCCGAACAGTGATGGCGTTGCAACTCAAGAGACTGCGCCTTCCAGCGATGCTTGGGATGCTGATCGCGTTTGCGTTGGTGCTCTGCGTGCCCGACGGCGCGATGGCCCAGGACAACAGCGGCCAATACGTCACCAAGGCGAAGACGGCCGTGCTGATGGATGCCGGCAACGGCGCCATTCTGTTTCAGCACCGGGCCGACGATCTGGTGCCGCCCGCCAGCATGAGCAAGCTCGTCACCTTGGCCGTGTTGTTCCGCGCCATGAAGAACGGCCAGCTCAAGGGCAGCGACGAAATCCTGATGAGCGTCAACGCCTGGAAGACGGGTGGTGCCCCGTCCGGCACATCGGCGATGATGGTGCCGGTCAACACCAAGGTGTCCGTCGACGAGATCATCAAGGGCATCGCCATTCAATCCGGCAACGACGCGTCCATCGCCATCGCCGAAGCGATGGGCGGCAGCGAAGCCGCGTTCGCCAAGGCCATGACCGATGAAGCGCGCCGTATCGGGATGCCGAAATCGATCTTCACCAATGCGACCGGTCTGCATAACGACAATCACCTGATGACGGCACGCGAGCTTGCCATTCTGGCGCGCTACCTCATCACCGAATATCCCGAACAGTATCCGGTGTTCGGCGCGAAGGAATTTCAGTACCGCAAGCACCGCTTCTTCAATCGCAATCCGCTGCTGTTCCTGTCGATCGGCGCGGACGGTCTGAAGACCGGCCATACCGAGACCGCTGGCTACGGGCTCGTCGGATCAGCCGTGCAGGAGGGCAAGCGGCTGATCGTCGTCGTCACCGGTCACGCAACGGCCGATGAGCGCAAATCGGAAGCGGCGAAACTTCTCGAATGGGGCTTCAAGTCGTTCAGCCAGGTTCGCGTGTTCGACGCCGACGAAGTCGTCGGGCACGCCCGCGTGTGGGGCGGTACCCAGATGTACGTGCCGCTCTCGGGCAAAGGCGAGATCACAATCGCGCTGCCGAAATACCCGGCCAACCAGAAGCTCAGTGCGGAAATCGTCTACAAGGCCCCGTTGAAGCCGCCGATCAAGGCCGGCGACGAGGTTGCCACGCTCAAAATCCAAAGCACTTCGAGCGCGACCGTCGAATTGCCCCTCGTTGCAACAGAAACCGTAGAGCAGGCGGGCATCGCGCGGCGCGGGCTGGATACGCTTGTTCTCATGGCGTTGCGGCGCTTGGCGCTCTAGAGTGCGCCGCGATAGCAGCGGTTCGAGGCGATATGCGACGCGGAAAATTCATTACATTCGAGGGCGGCGAGGGTGCCGGCAAGTCGACGCAAACCCAGCGCTTGGCGGCGCGACTCGAGGCGCTCGGCATCGCGACTCTGGTCACCCGTGAGCCCGGCGGCACAACCATCGGCGAGGACATCCGCGGCCTCATTCTCAAGGATCGGCCGCAAGACCCGCTGACGGAACTGTTCCTGTTTGCCGCTGCACGCGCCGAGCATATGACGGCCGTCATCCGCCCGGCGCTCGATGAGGGAACCTGGGTGATCTCCGATCGCTTCATGGATTCGACGCGCGTCTATCAGGGCAAGCTCTATAGCGTCGAGCGCGATCTGATCCACACCATCGAACGCTACACCGTCGCGCCCGACTATCCGAACCTGACATTGATCCTCGACCTTCCGGCGAGCGAAGGCTTGGAGCGCGCGCGCAGCCGCGGCACGCTTTCGCGCTATGACGCGCAACGCATCGAGACGCACGAAGTGTTGCGCACTGGATTTCTCGAAATTGCCGAAGCCGAACCGAACCGCTGCATTCTGATCGACGGACATCTGCCGCCCGAAAGCGTCGAAACGGCGGTGTGGCAAGCCGTCTCCGATCATCTGATCGCAAAGACGCGCGGAGCGGGCTGAGGCCTGGGATCGTACAGCGATGGCACGTGCCGCACTCATCCAGGACGCAGACGCACCCCCCGAGGCCGATCGCCTCGAAGGCTTTCCGCATCCGCGCGATACGGTACGCCTCATCGGACACGCGGACGCCGAGCGCACACTTGCCGACGCGATCGCTGGCGGCAAGATGCATCACGCCTGGCTGATCACCGGCCCTGCCGGCATCGGCAAGGCGACGCTCGCCTATCGCATGGCGCGGGCGGCGCTGGCGGACGCCGGATCGCGCGATATGTTCGGCGCGTCGCTCGATGTGTCGGCGGATGCGTCCGCGTCACGCCTGATCGCGGCCCGCGCGCATCCAGGATTGCTGGTTCTTGCGCGGGGCTACGACAGCAAGGCCAAGCGCTTTGCGACGACGATCAGCGTTGACGACGTGCGCCGCCTGCGCAGTTTCCTCGGTCTCAGCGCTGAAGCCCAGGGCTGGCGCGTCGTGATCGTCGACAGCGCTGACGAGATGAACATCAACGCCGCGAACGCCCTTCTGAAGAGCTTGGAGGAACCGCCGCCGCAGACGTTGTTCCTGCTGATCTCGGCGGCGCCGGGCCGGCTACTCGCAACCATCCGTTCGCGCTGCCGCACCTTGGCGCTGAATGCGCTATCGTCGGCGGATCTGAGAGCCGCCGTCACGGCCGCACTTGCCGCGGCCGAGAAGCCGGCCATTACGGATGACGCCTTCCGCCAGCTCGAGCCTTTGGCGAACGGCAGTCCGCGCCGCCTGCTCGGCATTCTGGAGGGCGGTGGCCTGGCGCTGCAGACGCGGATCGACGCCATTTTTCAGGCCTTGCCGACGCTGGATATCCGCGCCGCCCACGCGCTCGCCGATGAATTGCAGCCGGCCGCCCAGGAACAGAAATTCGAACTGTTTTTCGATCTTTTTTTCGACCATTTGGCGCGGCTGATCCGCACCGGGGCCAACGGCACGGGCCCTGCTGGCGATCAGGCGGCGTCGGCCCGTTTGATTGGGGCGGGCAAGCTTGCCACCTTTGCCCAACTGTGGGAAACACTGGCCCGCGACAAGGCGACCGCCCAGTCCCTCAATCTCGACCGCAAGGCCCTGGTGCTCGATTGCCTGACGCGTCTTGAGGCGGCGGCGCGAAGCTGAGCCTCCGGCCGGCGCCACCATCAATATCAAGGACACCCCGCGCGTGGCCGACACATTCTACATCACGACCGCCATTTCCTATCCCAACGGCGTGCCCCACATCGGCCATGCCTATGAGGCCATCGCCACCGATGCCATCGCCCGCTTCGAACGCCTCGACGGGCGCGACGTCTTCTTTCTGACCGGCACCGACGAGCACGGCCTGAAGATGAAACAGACGGCAGCGAAGGAAGGGATGACGCCGCGCGAACTCGCGGATCGCAATTCCGCGCGTTTCAAGGACATGGCGGCGGTACTCGGTCTCTCGAACGACGATTTCATCCGCACGACGGAAGCTCGCCATTACGAGGCCTGTGCACGGCTGTGGCAGCGCATGGAGGCCGCCGGCGACATCTTCAAGAAGAAGTATGGCGGCTGGTACTCTGTGCGCGATGAGACGTACTACAAGGAAGCCGAGACGGAAATTCGTGACGGACAGCGTTTCGCCACGCCGACGGGCACGCCCGTCGAATGGACGGAAGAAGAAACTTATTTCTTCCGTCTCTCCGCCTATCAGGACAAGCTGCTTGCCCACTACGACGCGCATCCCGATTTCGTGCTGCCGGTTGAACGGCGCAACGAGGTCGTCAGCTTCGTCAAAAGCGGGCTTGAGGATCTGTCGATCTCACGCTCGACGTTGGATTGGGGCATCCCCGTTCCGGGCGCACCTGGTCACGTCATGTACGTGTGGATCGATGCGCTCAACAACTATGTGACGGCAACCGGCGCGCTGAACGATGGCGATCGGCCGCGCGCCAAGTATTGGCCGGCCGACGTGCACGTCATCGGCAAGGACATTGTGCGCTTCCACGCCATCTATTGGCCGGCGTTTCTGATGAGTGCGGGATTGGCGCTGCCGCATCGCGTGTTCAGCCACGGGTTCGTGTTGAGCCGGGGCGAGAAGATGTCGAAATCGGTCGGCAACGTCGTCGATCCGTTCGATCTCGTCGCCGCCTACGGCCGCGATCAGGTGCGCTACTTCTTTCTGCGTGAAGTCATGTTCGGGCAGGACGGCAACTACAGCCCCGAAGCCATCGCCAACCGCATCAACGCCGATCTCGCCAACAATTTCGGCAATCTGGCGCAGCGTTCGCTGTCCATGATCTTCAAGAATTGCGACGGCAAAATTCCAGCGCCGGGCGGCTTCACGGCCGAGGACCGCGCGATCCTCGATGGCGCCGACGCCATCTACGCCAAGGCGCGCGAGGAGATGAACAGCCAGAGCCTGACGCGCTATCTCGATGCGGTCTGGAACGTCATCGCCGACGCCAACCGCTATTTCGCCGCCGAAGAACCGTGGGCAAAAAAGAAGACCGATCCGGCGCGCATGGAAACGATTCTGTACGTGACCGCCGAACTCGTCCGGCAATTCGCCATTCTCGCCAGCCCGGTGATGCCGGAAAGCGCCGCCAAGCTGCTCGACATTCTGGCGGTGCCGCATGATGCGCGCACCTTCGCGCATCTGGGAGCCGCCGGCCGCCTCACGGCTGGGCGCGCCATCCTCGAACCGCAGGGCGTCTTCCCGCGCTACGTCGATCCGGCGGACGCCGCCGGCGGGGATGCACCCACGCAGGGCAAAAAGGCGAAAGCAAAAGACAAAGGGCAAAGCGCGTGATGCTGGTCGACCGCCATTGCCACATCGACCGGCCGGAGTTCGCGCATGATCTCGCAGGCGTTGTCGCACGCGCGCACGCGGCCGGCGTTGGCGTCATGGTCAACATCTCGACACGCATTCGCCGCTTCGACGATGTGAAGGCTGTCATCGAACGCTTCGATAACGTCTACGGCTCGGTTGGTACACACCCGCATCAGGCGGATGAGGAACGCGGCATTCCGGTTGACGACATCATCCGCCTGTCGCGTCACCCCAAGATCGTGGCCATCGGCGAAGCGGGCCTCGACTATTTTTATAAGAACGCGTCGCCCGAAGCGCAGGCCGAGGGTCTGCGCACGCACATCGCGGCCGCGCGCGAGACCGGCCTGCCGCTTGAAATCCACACCCGCGACGCCGATGCCGACACGCTCGCCATTCTGAAATCGGAGCACGCCAACGGCGCATTCCCGGCCATCCTGCATTGCTTCACGGGCGGGCGTGAACTGGCCCTTGGCGCGCTCGACCTCGGCCTCTCGGTATCGTTCTCGGGCGTTATCAGCTTCAAGAAGTCGGAAGCGCTGCGCGACATCGCGCGCGAGGTGCCGCTCGACCGCATCTTCGTTGAAACCGATGCGCCGTTCCTGGCGCCGGAGCCCTATCGCGGCAAGACCAACGAACCGGCCTATGTGGTGCACACGGCGCGCGCCCTGGCCGAGGCGAAAGGCGTCTCGTTCTCGGACATCGCCCACCATACGACGGAAAACTTTTTCCGCATGTTCACCAAGGCGAAGCGGCCCAAAGCGTCCGCGGCGGCGGTGGCATGACGTATCGCTTCACGATCCTCGGCTGCGGATCATCAGGCGGCGTGCCGCGGATCGGCATGACGTGGGGGCAGTGCGATCCCACCAACCCGAAGAACACGCGGCTGAGATGTTCCGCCCTCGTCGAGCGGATCGGGCGCATGGGGCAGACCGCCGTTCTGATCGACACCTCGCCCGATTTCCGCGCTCAGATTTTGGCTGCGCGCATCATGGCGCTCGACGGGGTGCTCTACACGCACGATCACGCCGATCACACGCATGGCATCGACGATCTGCGCATGGTGACGTACGCCATGAAGCGCCGCATCGACGTGCATTTCGACGCCGTCACCGGCAAAAGCGTGATGCAGCGTTTCGCCTATTGTTTCGAGACGCAGCCGGGGTCCAACTATCCGCCGATCCTCAACGGCCACATCATCGATGGCGTCAACCCTGTGACATTTTCCGGCGCTGGCGGTCCACTGACGGCGCAACCGATCAAACAGATACACGGCGACATCGCCTCGCTCGGCTACCGCGTCGGCAGTCTCGCCTATTCGCCCGACATTTCCGACATTCCGGAAAGTTCGCTGCCGCTGCTCGAAGGGCTCGACGTCTGGGTGGTCGACGCGCTGCGCTACAGCCCGCATGAAAGCCACTTCAACGTCAAACGCGCGCTGGCCTGGGTCGAACGTTTGAAGCCGAAGCGCACCATCCTGACGCACATGACGAGCGACCTCGATTACCAAACGTTGCGTCAGGAATTGCCCGCCGGTGTCGAACCTGCCTACGATGGCATGGTGATCGAGTTCGGCCGCGGCTAGAGCGTCTTCAAGCGCACCGCGCGCGTGCAGACCGTTGTCATGGTGTCTCGCGCGCTGGCCGGCAACGCCGATCGATGAAACGCCACGTCGGAGACGCGCTGCCCATGAAGCTCGAAGTCAACGACGACATCATCAATGACCCAACGGCCGGCGATCTGCGCCGCGCGTTCCCGTCCACGGCGCCGAACGCCGATTGGAGCGTGGCCTTGACGCGCAGCGACGACGATATGCTTGAGGCCGATGGCCGCGACGACGGCGCCTATGAGCTGTCCCACGTTTTGGGCAACAGGCTCTTCGTTGTCGAAAAGCCCATGTCGGCGCGCGAAGTGCACAATGTCTTCGAAGCCTATCTCGAAGATCGCCAGACATGGCGCGATGGCGTCGCGTTTGTGCCCTACAACCCAAAGGCGGCGCCGGGCTTCGCGGTGTCGCCATCGCTCGCGCCATGGCTCGCCGGTCTCGCGCTTTTGGCGTCGCTGGCGTTTGCCGCGCGCGCGTTCGGTGTGTTCGACGGGTTCGGCATCGCGTGGCCCGATGTCAGCCAGATCGATATTCCGCTTCCGGCCGCACTTGATTCCCCGTTCGCCCGCGTGCTGCTCGCCCTGTCGGCGGTGCTGCTGGTCATCGGCAGTGTGGCGGCGATCGCCAACATCATCGATGAGCGCCGCTTGGCGCGGTGGCCGTCGGTTCAGGGACGCATCGTGCGGGCGAGAGACGATATCGAACAGACCTATCAGACCGGCGGCGGTATGCCGTCGTCGCAGCGCACGGCGGATATCGGCTACACCTACACAGTTGGCACCGAAGACTACGAAGGCCGCCGCATCGGGCGCACGAACGATGCAGCGACCGTTGATGTCGACGCCGTTCTGGCGCGATTTCCGATCGGCCAGACGGTGCAGGTTTTCTACGATCCGGCAGATCCGCGTAGCTCGGTGTTGGACAACGCCGTCAAGAGCAAGACGCCGGGTGGTTGTCTCCAGGCGCTTGCGGTCTACGGGGCGTTCACTGCGGCGGCGATGTGGCTCGCGACCAACGGCGAAGGCCTCGTCAAAGGCGTGTTGCCGAACGCTGTCGTGCCGCTGTTCCTCTTGACGTTGTTTGGCGCGTTGGTGTTTCTGGGATTGTTCGCTGCGTTAGCGCGCAATGTGCACCGCGCGCGGCGGTGGCCCAAAGCCTTCGGCGTCATCACTCGCAGTGAGGTCATCACCTTTACGCGGGCCTCGAGCCCCGGCGGATCATCGAGCCGCAATAGCGGTCCGCGCATTGGCTACAAGCCGGTCGTGCACTATCGCTACAGCGTCAATGGCCGCCAGCATATCGGCCACAATGTCGAGCTCGACAGCGAATCCGGCGGCAGTGAATCCTTTGCCCGCAAATGCGCGGCGCGCTATCCGCTCAATCGGCAGGTCATCGTGCGCTACGACCCCGAGAACCCGGCGCGGGCGGCGCTGGAGTTTCGCATCGGCATCGCCTGGGTGCTGTTGGTTGTTGGGCTGCTGCTGGCCGTCGCGGCGCTCTTTGCGTCTGGCGTCCTGGCCTGACGCGCACCAGCAGGGCCGGCACGCGCTCTAGAGATCGGACGTCGGCGCCGCCGACTGGCGCAGCGTGCCGGCAGACGCGCGCCAATCGCGGAAGTTGACGACTTCGCCATTCATTGCACACGTCGGCTGCACGAGTTCCATCACCAGCGGCACGATCTCGTCCGGTGCGGGCAGCGTCTCCGGCTTCTCGCCGGGGAACGCCTTGGCGCGCATCTGCGTGCGCGTCGCACCGGGATTGATGAGATTGGCGCGGACGTTGGTTGACGCGATTTCGTGCGACCAAGTTTTGACGAGCGCTTCAAGCCCGGCCTTCGACGCCGCGTAGGGTCCCCAGTAGGCATACTTGCCGCTGGCGGCACCCGACGTCAGAAAAACAGCCCGTCCGGCGTCGGCGCGCGCCAGCAGCGGATCGAGTGTGCGAATGAGACGCCAGTTGGCGGTGAGGTTGATGTCGAGCGTCGAGGACCATCCATCCTCGGTCACGTGCGCGAGCGGCGACAGCGGCCCGAGAATACCGGCATTGGCGACAAGAATGTCGAGCTTCTGCCAGCGCTGATAGATCGTCGGGCCAAGCTGATCGATGCGATCGCCCTTGCGCAGATCGAGCTGCAGCAGCGTGGCGGCGCCGCCGAGCTGCTGAATTTCGTCGTCAAGCGTTTCCAGTTGCGGCAGCGAGCGCGCCGTGATGATGACGTGCGCGCCGGCCTTTGCGAGGCCGAGCGCGATCGCGCGCCCTATGCCGCGCGAGGCGCCGGTCACGAGGGCCAATCGGTCTTTCAGGGGCGCTTTGGACTCGGACATGGCGGTCGACAGGTCTCATG
>JBOFCQ010000128.1:0-3365 GCA_051646145.1 Hyphomicrobium sp. | reverse complement strand
AAGCAGCCGCCTAGGGCTTCAATACGTTCTCGCAACCCAATAAGCCCCAATCTTTGCCCCGACGAAGGTGCTGCCGGCTCAGCCATTCCGGGCCCTTGATCGGCAACTTCCAGGATCAGCATATCGTTTTCACGCCGCGCCAACACAGTCTGACCTTTGCCGCCAGCGTGGCGCACGGCGTTGTTCAGGCCTTCCTGCACGAAACGATAGACGCTTGCCAGCATGAGATTGCTGCCAACGGCTGGAAGATCATCCGAACTCTCGACCGCCACCCGCGTGCGTGACCGCCGCTCGTGGTTGACGACGGCAAACTCGATGACCTTGGCGACGCCGAGGCCTTTGAACTCCGGCAGGCAGAGGCCCGAACTCAACTCGCGGATTTCCGACAACGCATCGCGCAGGGCAGATTCAACCGCCTTGTAATCGGTGGCGTACATCTCGCCGGCGTTCTGCGCCGGCTCTTGCAGCGATTCAAGCCGCAGCAGGCTCAGCGCAATCAACTGCACCGGCCCATCGTGCAAGTCGGCACCGATGCGACGCAGATGGCGTTCGTTGGTGTCGGCGGCGCTGCGGTTTGCGCCAACCAGGCGCTGCTGCAATTGGCCATGACTATCGAGCAACGACGACAGCTCCAGCACACGCTCGCCGAGACGCTGGCGCTGCTCGGCGATGGTCCGGCTGCCACTGCGCACGATGCTCGACAAAGCGCCGATCATCGACACCGAGATCATCGTGAAGATGAGCGCCGTTTGCCAGCGCGTCGCGCCGACCCGCGCGGCGAGCGCATCACCGAACTCGTGCAGTTCCGCGACCGCAATGACCGATCGCGTTCCAGAGATGTGCATCGGCGCGAAAATCTTCAGCAACGGGCGCGAGACGCCCAACGCCGGGTCGCCGCTGTAGGCAAAATGGTCGGCGATATGGCCAGCGCCCATGCCGATCGATGCAGCCGGAGCGCTGTCTGCCGCTCCCGTGTCGCCGGCGTAAGTTGAAAACACCAGCTTACCGCCCGGAGACCAAATGCGGATGCCTGATACAGCGGTTGGGTGATGTGCGACCTCGGTCAGCCGCGTCAGGGACGCTTGCGACGCGTCCGACAGCACGCCGCCGCGCGTCAAGTCCTGCACATGCGGTTCGACGAACGCGTCCAAATGCAGGGCGGCGCTGGCAACCGCATGCTCGACCACGCCGCGCTCGATGCGCTCGCCCGCCCACCACGCCAGCGCCGAAAGGCCGAAGCCGATGATCGTCGTCGCGGCAACGACGAATTGTGTCGCGATATCCAAACCGCGCCACCACCCAGCGATGGGCGGCATGCGCAGCGCGGAGACCTCACGCAACTGCCGGGCGGAGTGTGAAATCATAGCCAAAGTGAAACGAATGCTCCCGTAACTCTCGTGCGAAGCGATCAGACGATCCGAAGTGTCGTTTCCGCCCGTCCGACGTGCACCAAAGACATTTCATCTTCGTTGCGCACACGCCGCTTCGACCAGTCGAGGAACTCAAACTTGATGATGTGACGACCGCCGGGCTTCGACGGATTGAGCCGCGGATCGAGATCGATCAGAACATCGTTGCGGGCACCCGTCGCCAGGTAAATCGGCTGATCCGGCAGCGTCGGGATCCATCGGGTCCACGGACGCGCGGGCGTGCCGAGCGCATCGCCATCGACGGCGATGACATGCCCGCTGAAATTCTCGATGGTGACGCGGACCAGCGAATAGCTGGCGTTCAGCATGCGAATGAGAACCTTGTCGCCGGCACGCGCCTCGATCATGCAGTCGGCATGATCGCGCGCCTCGACGTTGGGAATGCCGTTAACCAGGAAGTAGCGCGGATCGAACACGCGCGGCGCCACCCAATCGGCGCTCTTCAACGCCTCGTCGGCCGCGCGGTGCCAGAGCGGATCAACGTCATCCAGAATGAAGCTGCGCTCGACGTCGTAGTAGGGGCCGTTGGCATAAGCGCGCGTGCGACCGTCGCCGTCGGCGGCCGGATCGACAATCAACATGCCGAACAAGCCCATTTCGAAATCGAATGGCGAACAGTCGTGATGCTGGAACAGCCATGTTCCTGCGGATTTGGCCTGCCATTGATAGATGCTGCCAAAATCAGGTGCCGGACGCGCCGCGTTGGATGCACCATGTGCGCGCTGTGCGTTGGTGCGCGCACGCACCCACTCGGGCGCTGCGTCGAGGCGCACATGCACATGTTGATTTTCGCGCACACGGATCATCGGCGACATCATGCGCGCGCGCGCGACATTGACGGATGGATCAGCAAATCCCCAGAACGCAAGCTGCTCACCATCGGGCATCGTCATGAGGCCGTCGGTGAACATGCGCCGCTGAAAAAGGGCTTCCGGTGTGCGCCAGACGCTTTGCTGACGAGGCACCTCGGCCGGCGCCAAACTGGCGGCGGCATCCGCTTCGAGCGCCATATCAGGCGTGTACGAACCGTGACTGACCTCTACCCGCATAGACATCGTCAACGCACCACAAAAACTTGAAATATTACGTCAGAGTTTAATAGGTAACGAAGCGAACTACAACGCAAATCGAGATAATCCGCCACATCCCGCTGCGAGTAATCTTTATGCAGGGCTGCGACGACCTCATCGCATCGGCCGACGTGAAAGCGAAAAAAGCGATACGACCGGACGTTGCGCTATTCCTCGCGGAACGCGCGCGCGATCTGGTCCGTGATCGGTTTCATGAGATAGCTGACGGCTTTGCGGCTGCCCGTCTCGACGAACGTTTCAACCGGCATGCCGGGAACGAGTTTCAAGGCGCGCGCGCGGTCCTGATGTTCCTCGACGATGCTCATGCGCGCCACGTAGAATGACACCCCGGTCTGCGGTTCGATGGTCAAATTTGCGGCAACCTGTGTGACAAGCGCCGCGAACTCATCCGTCGTGCGATGATTGAAGGCCGAGAACCGCAGCGTCGCCCGCTGGCCGATGCCGACTTGATCGATATCCGCCGGCGGCACGCGCACCTCAATCGCCAGCTTCTCGTCCTGGGGCACGATCGTCATCAGCTTTTCCGCCGGCTGGATAACGCCGCCAACGGTATGCACTTGCATTTCGTGCACGATGCCCGAACGCGGGGCCGTGATCTCGATGCGGTTCAACTGATCCTGAGCCGCATTGCGACGTTCCGCCAACTCTGCGAGGCGGGCTTCGACCTCGCGCAACTCCTTCATCGATTCCGACTGCATCGTCTGGTCGAGAGAGATCATCTGGATCTGGATTTCGCTGATCTGACCCTCGGCGCGGGCGATGTTCGAGACCAGCATGCCGCGCTCGCCATCGAGACGCGTCACGTCGCGTTCCGCTGTCAGAACGCGCGTCACCGGCACCAGAT
>JBOFCQ010000007.1:0-13904 GCA_051646145.1 Hyphomicrobium sp. | reverse complement strand
CCGAGTTGCCCTCGTCCACGTTGCGGGCGTGGTCGATGCGATAGAACGGCCGAAACACGTTTTCGCGCTCGGGCGCCGGGATGCCCGGTCCGTTGTCGTCGACCTCGATGCGGATCCATTGGCCCTCGGTCGCGGCGCGAATGACAATGTGTTCGCCGAAGCGGGCCGCGTTCGACACGAGATTAGTGATCGCGCGTTTCAAGGCCTGCCGCTTCAACGGCAGCACGAGGTCTTCACGGCGCTTGCGCAGTTTGAGATCGATCGAGCGGCCGTAGATCTGCGCCTCGGCATGAATCTCCTGCAGCAGTTCGCGAAGGTTCGTCGGCTTGGCTTCTTCACCGCCGTCACCCTTGGCGAAAGCGAGATAGTCTTCGAGCATGTGCTGCATTTCATTGACGTCGGATGCGAGCGCGCGCGCTTCAGCGCTGTCACCGAGAAGCGCGAGTTCGAGCTTGAAGCGCGTCAGCACCGTTCTCAAATCGTGGCTGACGCCAGCGAGCATGGTCGTGCGCTGTTCGACGTGCGTCTTGATGCGGTCGCGCATCTCAAGAAACGCTTCCGCGGCCTGACGCACCTCGCGCGCGCCGCGCGGCCGGAAATCTTCGGGGATGCCGCGCCCTTTGCCGAACGCGTCGGCGGCATCAGCGAGGCGCAGAATGGGCCGGATCTGGTTGCGCAAGAACAGGATGGCGACGGTCAGCAAGATGATTGATGTGCCGACCATCCACAGCAGGAAGATGTGCGAGTTCGAGGCATAGGTCTGGCTGCGTGTCGCCACGATGCGCAGAATGGCGTCGTCGTGGCGCACGCGGATTTCAACGTTGCGTGCTTCGCCGACCGTATCGATCCAAAACGGGCGCTTGACGTGCTTGCGCAATTCCGACGAGAGCGCGCGGTCAAGCAGCGTGAAGAGGGGCTTTGGCGCTGGCGGCGGCAGGTCGCCCGCCGGCATGAATTGCAGATCGAGGTTCAAACGATCGCGCGCCAGGCTGACGAGTTGCGATGTGCCCTTCTTGTCGGGGAGGCCATCGTAGATATCGATGATAGCGGCGATGTCGCGTGCGGTGGCTTCGGAAAGGCGGCGCGTCACGGCCTGCCAGTGGCGCTCCATGAATGCGAATGCGATGACGCCTTCGAGCACCACGATCGGCGTGATGATGATGAGCAGTGCGCGCGCGTAGAGGCCTTTCGGCAAGAGCTCGGCCATCATGGCAACGAAGCGCTTCGTCATATCGCGTTGACGAAAGCGGCTCAGCCACGAGTCGGTGACGGGCGGCTCTATACCTGGTTCACGTCCTGCGACCATGCCCCTCGTTCAACCCCATGCGTCGCCAGTTCATCACCGGGCGCGTTCAATCGATATAGAGAATATAGCCCTTGCCGCGCACCGTCTGCAGATAGACGGGGTTCGAGGGGTCTGCCTCGATCTTGCGGCGCAGGCGGTTGATCTGCACGTCGATGGCCCGTTCGCTGCCGGTCGACTCGTCGTTCGACAGCTCATGCCGCGGCACCGCGATGCCGATGCGCTGGGCGAACAACCGCAGCAGATCGCGCTCGCGCTCGGTGAGCTTGATGGTGTCGTCGTCACGCTTGAGATCGCCGCGCGTGATGTTGAAGACGCACGGCCCCATGCGGATTTCATCGCGGCACCCGCCGGCCTGAACTTGCCCGCGGCGGAGAATGTTTTTCAGCCGCAGCAGCAGCTCACGGGGTTCGAATGGCTTCGTAACGTAGTCGTCGACGCCAGCTTCGAGCCCAACGATGCGGTCTTCCGCGTCGGCGAGTGCGGTCAGCATCAAGATCGGCACGGGCCGCGTTGCTTTCAGATCGCGGGCGAGGCTCAGGCCGGATTCGCCGGGCATCATGACGTCGAGCATCACGAGGTCGAAGGCGAGGCCGCGCATCGAGGCGCGCGCGGATGCGGCATCGGCCGCCTGCGTCACGCGAAAACCATTGGCGATGAGAAACCGACCGAGCAGCTCGCGGATCTTCTGATCGTCGTCGACGACGAGAATGTGGGGCGCGTTGTCCGGCAGGGGATCAGCCCGCAGTGTTGTGCCCGGCGCTTTCATTCGCGGTCCGCCAATTGCGTTTCGCCGTCCTGGCGCAGATCGAATTTGATCAGCGCTTCGACGTGCGGACGATCTTCTTCTGCAATCATGCCGAAAAGAAAGCTGCGGGCAATCAAACCCGCGCCAGGCCCGATCTTAGTCAGAGCCGTTTCGATGCGCTTGATCTGGATTTGCGTCAGCTTGTCGGTCAGCCGCGCGCCCTTGGCTGAAACGTAGAGCCGGCGCTGGCGGCGATCTTCGTCACCGGCGCGCTGAATGATGAAGCCCTCATCGACGAGTTGTTTGAGGACGCGGGCAAGGCTCTGCTTGGTGATCTTCAGAATGTCGAGAAGTTCCGCAACCTTAAGCCCCGGATTTCGATGCACGAAATGCAGCACCCGATGGTGCGCGCGGCCAAATCCGTATTGTTCGAGGATGGCGTCGGGATCGCAGGTGAAGTCGCGATAGGCGAAATAGAAGAGCTCCATGCAGGCCACGAGATCGCGCTCGCTGCCGGGCGCATGTGCTGCTGCTTGAGCCGTGCCCAACCCATCATTTTTCGGGCCGAGGCTCGTCGGGGACACACGACCGGATACGCTATTGGAAGATATGTCAGTCATATTGACTTATTGGCCTTGATTGTTTCGCGTTTCAAGTCAAATTGTTGAACAACAGGGTGTGCTTGGTGACTTGCACGATGTGGCGGGGGGCGTTAAGCCTCAGCACATGGCGTCAGCGCGGCCGCCGCCCCGCGCACCTTCAAACGGCTTTCTCCAAGGACACCGAACTCGCATGGCTGACCTCGTTCCCTATCATGACCGTGATGGCTTCATTTGGTTCGACGGCGAGATGGTTCCGTGGCGGGATGCCAAGGTGCATCTGCTGACCCATGCCTTGCATTATGCGAGCGCCGTTTTCGAAGGCGAACGCGCCTACGATGGCGAAATCTTCAAGCTGACGGAGCATTCCGAGCGCCTCATCGAAGGCGGCCGGATCATGGACTTTGAAATTCCCTATACGGTCGCTGAGATCGATCAGGCTTGTCGCGACGTCGTGCGCGCCAATAATCTTTCCGACTGCTATGTCCGCCCCATCGCCTGGCGCGGCAGCGAGATGATGGGCGTCGCGGCCCAGGCCGCCAAAATCCATCTCGCAGTTGCGGCATGGAATTGGGGTTCCTACTTCCCGATGGAACAGCGGTTGAAGGGCATCCGCATCGCGCTTGCCACCTATCGCCGGCCGGATCCGGCGTGCGCGCCGTGCAAGGCCAAGGCGGCCGGTCTCTACATGATCTGCACCATCGAGAAGCATCGCGCCGAGCGGGCCGGCTATTCCGATGCTTTGATGCTGGACTATCGCGGCCGCGTGGCCGAGTGCACGGGCGCCAACGTGTTCTTCATCAAGGACGGCGCTATTCATACGCCGACGCCGGATTGCTTCCTCGACGGCATCACGCGTCGCACCGTGATCAGCCTTGTCAAGGCGCGCGGCATCGAACTCATCGAGCGCGTCATTATGCCGGAAGACCTCGGGTCATTCAGCGAGTGCTTCATTACCGGCACTGCGGCTGAAATCACGCCGGTTTCGGAAATTGGCCCGCACACCTACAAGCCGGGGCAGATCACCGAGACGCTGCTGAACGACTACATGGCGCTTGTGCGCCCGAAGCAGCGGGCGGCCGCCGAGTAAGCGCCAGCGCGCGCCGCCGACAGCGGCGCGTCGCGCGCGTAGTGGGCTTATGCAACATTTCCGATAGTGAATGCGGATCGTGGTGTCGGTGCGCGCCGCGTTGGCAGCATTGCGACGGCCATGGTCGTGGCTGAAACGTTTAGGGGTCGCCACCAGTCCTTGCGGGTGGCATCGCATGACGTTTGGCGGGGCGCGTTATGCGCGCAGCATCAGCGGCGCGGTGATGACCGCCAGGAACGACGCAATGGCAGCACCCGTCACGACCATCTGACCGGCCGTCACGACGAAGCCGAACATCGGCGCAATGCCAGAAATCAAAGCCGCCCAGAACAGTGCCGGCAAAACACTTGCGAGCAGCACGCCGATGCACTTGGCATGGCCGTCGCTCTCCGCGCGGGTGTTGATTGCGAATGTCAGGCTGGCTGCAGTCATTATCGCACTCCGCTTCGGCCGCTTCACAGCGTTTGGGCAAGGAACGATCACAAAAGTAGGATCAAGCCTTAAACACAGCCTTAACGGCGAGTGTGAGGCGTAACGCCTCGCCAATCAACGCTAAGCAATCGTTATCAGGTGTATTCCTGTCGTGCGGTGCAGCATGAGACACGCGACTTTTGCCGGTGGCTGGCATGTGTCTCGGTGCTTGCCAAGGCGGGGATAAATCCTTCACAAGCGGTGATCATGAAGACTGCGCAATTCGACGTCGCGATCATAGGCGGGGGCCACAACGGGCTGACTGCCGCCGCATACCTGGCGGGCGCTGGCCACTCGGTGGTTGTGCTCGAAAAGAACGACAGGGTTGGCGGCGCCGCGCTGACCGAGGAATTCGCGCCGGCCACCGCGCCCGGATATCGCAACTCCGTCGCCTCCTACACCGTCAGCCTGCTCAATCCGAAAGTCATCGCCGACCTCGAACTGGCGCGGCACGGATTGCAGATCGTGCATCGTCCCGCCGGTAATTTCTGGCCGCTCGGCCCTGGCCGGTCGCTGGCGTTGCCGTATGGAGATATTGCGACGAAGCAGAAGGCGCTCGCCACGCTGTCGCCGGCCGATGCCGCACGCCTCCCCGCATACGATGCCGCTCTCGAACGGGCCGCCGACGTGCTGCGCGATCTCGTGACACGCACGCCGCCGAACGCCGGTGGCGGGCTGCTCGAATTGATCAAAGGCGGCGCGATCGGCCGTCGCATGTTGAAACTCGACATCGCCGAACAGCGCCGGCTCGTCGATCTCTTCACATCGAGCGCCAGCGATTTTCTCGCCAAATGGTTCGAGCACGAAACGGTCAAGGCCGCGTTCGCTTACGACGGCATTGTCGGTTCGGATGCGGCGCCGTCCACGCCCGGCACCGCCTATGTGCTGCTGCATCACTGTTTTGGTGAGGTGAACGGCAAGCGCGGCGTTTGGGGACATGCGATCGGCGGCATGGGTGCCATTACCCAGGCCATGGCGCGGGCCGCGGAAGCGCGCGGCGCCGTGCTGCGGACCAATGCGGCGGTGGCGCGCGTGGTGGTCGAGAATGGCCGTGCGCGCGGCGTTGAACTGGCGAACGGCGACATCGTCACGGCGCGCATCATCGCCGCCAACGTGCCGCCAAAGCTGCTGTTCCGCGATTTGATCGCGGCCAGCGAAACGTCTGCGGATATGCGCGCGGCCTTCCTCGGCATGAAAACCGGGTCTGCGGTTTTCCGCATGAACGTCGCGCTGTCCGAGTTGCCGGATTTCGTGGCGTCGCCCGGGCCGGGCCTCAAGCCGCATCATGCGTCCGGCATCATGATCGCGCCGACGCTCGACTACATGGAGCAGGCCTACATCGATGCGCGCACGCTTGGCTGGTCGCGGGCGCCGGTCATTGAAATGCTGATCCCCTCGACGCTCGACGGCACGCTGGCGCCGACGGGCGGGCACGTCGCCAGCCTGTTCGTGCAATACGTCGCGCCGCACCTGCCGGGTACACGCTCATGGAGCGATCCGGCGGAGGCGGCGCGCTTCGCCGATGTCGTTATCGATACTGTCACGACCCACGCGCCGAATTTCAAAGCGTCGATCATCGGCCGGCAAACCTTGTCGCCGCTCGATCTCGAACGGCGCTTCGGTCTCATCGACGGCGATATTTTCCACGGCCAACTGACGCTCGGCCAACTTTTTTCAGCGCGCCCCGTGCTCGGCGCCGCCAATTATCGCTTGCCGATCGCCGGCCTGTACCTGTGCGGATCGGGCGCGCACCCCGGCGGCGGCGTCACGGGTGTGCCCGGCATGAACGCGGCGCGCGAGATGGCGAAAGATCTAAAGTCATTGCGTTTGAGAAGCTGAAGGAACCCGTGCGATGTCGTTCTCGTTTCCGATACCGGTGCTTCGCATTTTCGACGAGAACGCCGCGCGTGCCTTCTACATCGATTATCTCGGCTTCAAGCTGCATTGGGAGCATCATTTCGAGCCCGGCATGCCGGCCTATATGCAGGTTGAACGCGGTGAGTGCCGGCTGCATTTGACTGGCCATCACGGAGACTCATCTCCGGGCGCCATGCTGCGCATCGCGTGCGACGACGTGCACGCACTCCTTGCCGAATTGCGCGGCAAGTCCTATGCGGCTCTGAGACCCGCCATCAATACGCCGCCATGGGGCGGCGAGGAACTGACGCTGACCGATCCATTCGGAAACCGGCTGACGTTCTTCAAGGATATGGACGACTAAAAGATCACGCGCCGATCCGGCCCGGAAAGAAGCGACACACACGATGCGCGTCACGTCTTCACTCGATATCGACGACAAGCTCATCGATGAGCGGTTCGTGCGCGCGTCGGGTCCGGGCGGGCAGAATGTCAACAAGGTCTCGACTGCGGTGGAACTGCGCTTCAATCTTGCGGCCGACACCGCCATCGCGCCGCCGGCGAAAGCGCGTCTCGTCAAGCTCGCCGGGCGGCGCTTGACGTCGGAGGGCGTGCTGGTCATTCAGGCCGACCGCTTCCGCACGCAGGACATGAACCGTTCAGACGCGCGCCAGCGCCTCGTCGATCTCATTCAGGAAGCGCTTATTCCGCCGAAGCCGCGCATCAAGACCAAGCCTGGCCGCGCCGCCAAGGAGCGACGCTTGCAGGCTAAAACCGCGCGCTCCGGCGTCAAGAAAATGCGCCGCTCATCGGCCGATTACGACTAGAAGCGACAACGGAAGGACAACGCCACCGTGCCGCGCTTTGCCGCCAATCTCAGTTTTCTCTTCAACGAGGTGCCGTTTCTAGAGCGCTTCGCCGCCGCACGTCGCAACGGCTTCGATGCGGTCGAGTTCATGTTTCCTTACGTCTGGCCAGCCGAATATCTGAAAGCGCTGCTCGATGAGCATGACCTTTCGCTCGTGCTCTTCAATGCGGCCGAAGGCAATTGGGAGGCGGGCGAACGCGGGCTCGCGGCGTTGCCGGGCCGAGAAGCGGATTTTGACGCGGCCATCACGCGCGCACTCGCCTATGCGCGCGTGCTCGAAACCAAGCTCATTCACATCATGTCCGGGCTCGATCAGCACGGCGCGCTTGCAGCGACGCTCGTCGCCAATCTGGCGCGCGGGGCGACACGTGCCGCCGACGACGGCGTGACGCTGGTCATCGAGCCCATCAATACGCGCGACATGCCCGGATACTTTCTGAACCGCACGCGTCAGGCACTCGACATTCTGGCGGCTGTCGGCCAGCCGAATGTCGGTCTGCAGTTCGATCTCTATCATCGCCACATGATGGAGGGCGACGTTGCGGGCGGCATGGCCGAGGCCTGGCCGGCGATCCGGCATATGCAGATCGCGGCCCCGCCCGATCGCGGAGAGCCGGACGATGTTGCCCTGCACTTCAAGCCGCTCTTCGATCAGATCGATGCCGGCGGGTTCGATGGCTACGTGGGTCTCGAATACAAGCCGCGCGCCGGCACGGAAGCCGGTTTTGCCTGGGCGGCGCGCCACGGCGTCACCTTTGGCTCACGCGCAGGACGCGTGACCTGAGGCGGCTATTCGGCCGCGCGCGTGGACGCCGTTCGATGTGTCTGGATTTTCGAAATTGGTAGCGGGAGCCCGCGCTGGTCGTTCGCAACCCGGAACGGAATGCGATCAACGGTATGATAACGTTGGTAGCGGGAGGCGGACTTGAACCGCCGACCTGCGGATTATGAGACCGCCGCTCTAACCACCTGAGCTATCCCGCCAAATTCTACGAACGCCAACCTTCAAAAGCGATTGGGCACTGCAGCGCCTGTGGCGCTGACGTGCCCTTGTCGCGTTGGCTCATCGCGAACGCTCGTCTATACGGACGGCGCGCTTTGCCTGTCAAGGCAGCATCGCTCAACGGCGCATGGGAACCCCGCGCGCCGCCAGCTTCACGCTCATTCCGCGGCGAGGGGCCGACGGCTGGCGTTTGCGTCCTTGTTGAAGCGCATCATCGTAAACAGGCCCCAGGGGCGCAGAGACTGGCGCTCGACGAGCTTCAGGTCGTCGCAGACCATGACGCGCGAAACGTCGAACACCGAGTGCCAGCCGACGAGATCGGCGAACGGCGCCATGCGGCGTTCAACCCAGCCACGTACGCCGTCGTCCTGGCTGAAGTGATTGACGAGCATGACCTGGCCGCCCGGGCGGACGACACGCGCCAATTCGCGCATCACCTTTTCAGGGTCCGGCACGACGGTGATGACGTACATCGCCACCACGGTATCAAACGAGTTGTCGGGAAATTCGAGGTTGCCGGCGTCCATTTCATGCAGGCCGGTGACGTTGGTCAGGTTCTCGCTGCGCACGCGTTCGCGCGCCTTATCCAGCATCTCGGGGGCAAGGTCGATGCCGACGATTTCGAGGTCGTCCTTGTATTCGGGCAGCGACAGGCCGGTGCCGACGCCAACTTCAAGCACGCGTCCGCTCGACTTGTTGATGAGCTCGACGGCATGGCGGCGGCCGGCGGTCGACACGCGGCCGAACGTATAATCATAAACGGGGGCCCAGCGGCGATAGGCATCGCGCACGTCGGTTTCGTCGAGCTGATGAGCTTTGACGAGGCGGGCGCTGTCCACGAGCGGGCGACTTTTGCGCGCGCTGTGTGCCGCGCCGTTGCCGAAGCTCAAGGGCTGATTATCACTCACGTCCAACCTCCATACCGGCGCCCTTCGCGAAGGGCGGATTGCTGTCTTTAGCGCGACCCGACGGCCGAAATATGCCCAACGCCGCCCATAGCCGGTGCGGCAGTGTCCTTCAGTGTCTTGGCGATCCAGCCGCCGCCCAAAATTCGAGCCGCGGGGCCGCCGTCCGCATAGAATACACACGCTTGCCCGGTCGCGACACCCTCCTCACCGTCGCAGAGGACGACGCGGATGGTGCCATCGGCCTCGGCAAACAGCGTCGCCTGACGCGGTGTCTGCGAAGACCGCATGCGAACATACAAAGGAAGTCCCTCTGCCGCGACGTGCTCGAGCGGTTTATCCCCGAGCCAATTGGTATCACGCAGGACGAGGCCGCGGGTTTCGAGCGCTGAGCGAGGCCCGACAATGACGGCATTGTCCGCCGGATCGATGCGCACCACAAAAAGGGCTTCGGCGGCGGGGATCTTCAAACCGCGCCGCTGGCCGACAGTGTAATTGATGATGCCGTCGTGGCGGCCAAGGACGCGGCCGTCGATGTGAATGATATCGCCGGCATCGCGCGAGCCGGGCTTCAGTTTGGCGATGACGTCGGTGTAGCGGCCGGAGGGCACGAAGCAGATGTCCTGACTGTCCGGCTTTTCGGCGACGGGCAGGGCATAGCGGCGGGCCAGTTCGCGCACTTCGGCTTTCGGCAGTCCGCCGAGGGGGAAGCGCAAGCGCTGCAACTGGTCGCGCGTGATGCCAAACAGGAAGTAGCTCTGGTCACGGTCGGCATCGACGGCGCGCGCGAGCGTTGGCCCTTCGGCGCCCTCAAGGCGCTGCACGTAGTGACCAGTGACGAGAACGTCCGCGCCGAGTTCGCGCGCGGTGTCCATCAGATCACGGAACTTGATCTCGTTGTTGCAGGTCACGCAGGGAATGGGCGTCTCGCCGGCGACATAGCTTTCGGCGAACTGGTCGATGACCTTGGCGGCGAAGCGGGCCTCATAATCGAGAACGTAGTGGGGGATGCCGATCGTCTCGGCCACACGCCGCGCGTCGTGGATATCCTGGCCGGCGCAGCAGCTTCCCTTGCGGCCGGTCGCTTCGCCGTGGTCGTAAAGCTGCAGCGTGATGCCGATCACCTCATGACCAGCTTCGTGCATCATGGCGGCGGCCACCGAGGAATCGACGCCACCCGACATCGCCACGACCACGCGGGCCTTGCGGCCGCTGCTGTCGGCGCCAGTCGATACGGCGGGTGTCTCTGAAGCGTGTGCCATCGTCAAAATCTGGGCCACAATCTGGGACCGTCCTGGGCCCGGTTGCTCGTCGTGCGGTATCGCCGCGTCGCGGTGTTTTTGTCGAGCCATGCCAGACGCCCGCCGCAGGTCGCCATGGCGAATTGATACTGGCAACTCTCGCGCTTGCGCCGTGAGGTGGTCATAAAACCTTGCTTTCGCTCAGAAAAGACCAATGTCCGCGCGTACAGACCTGCGCCTTTTGCAGCGCATGCCGCAAAACGCGATCAATCATGCTTCTTATTTGGCCCAAGGACGCGGCGCTTGCAAGGCGGGGAGGACGCCGCGCCGCGCCCAAATTGCGCCCGTTCACCGTTCTGGCCCGGAATTCGCTTTGTTCGAGGTGTCGGCTTACCCGCCGCTTCAAAGCGGGACCAGGCCCACGGCACGTCACGGATTTGAGCCGTTGCGCATCGAATTAGCACACCGATTTAAGGGTCGTTGACTCAATGGGTTAGGGCTAATTTAATCGCAACCAGTTATAACGTCCCCAGTGGTCAAGAGTGTGTATCGAGTATCATGACCGAACAACATATGAGAGCGCGCGGGCGCTACGTTATCGGCCCAGATGGGTCCCCGCTCACAGTTGCTGATCTGCCGCCTCGCGACACCAAGCGCTGGGTCATCCGGCGTAAAGCCGAGGTGGTCGCCGCCGTTCGCGGTGGTCTCCTCAGCATGGAGGAAGCGTGCGAGCGCTATAAGCTGACCGTCGACGAATTCCTGTCGTGGCAGCGCTCCATCGACAAGCATGGCTTGCCGGGTCTTCGCGCGACGCGCATTCAAGACTATCGCGAATAGCGTTAACGGGCGGCATCGAATTTGAACGAGCGGTCCGGCTGCCGGCACCGCTCGTTTGCTTTTTGCTGACCATGATTGCGCGCGCCAAATGGCACGACGTGCGCGATGCCGAGCAGCGTCGCCGGCACAAAATATGCGCGATTGATGCCGCTCAACTGCGCTTGGCCGCCGTCTTCTTCTTGGCCTTGGCGGGTTTGGCCTTGGGATCGACGGCCGGCGCTGCGGGCGGCGGCGTTGCGGCCCATGCCGACGCATTCGCCGCACTGGCGCAGCCGAGTTCGCCGCGTGCCCAGCGGCCGACATCGTCGGTCATCGCCTTGCCCATCGGTTCTGGCATCTTCAGGTTCTCGGCGGCAAGCGTCGCGCTCGTCTCGTCCTTGGGATCGATGTTGATGCGATAGGCCTTGGCGCCGCGCGGGTTGGGTTGTGTCGTGTCCCGCATGTGGATCATGATTTCAGCCTTGCCGCCGCGGGACGGCGCATCGGCGTCGGCGTGATAGATGTAGTCTTTCTTCAGCGGTCCGTTGGCCGCGAACCAGCATCCGAGCGCGCCGCGCGCGACACGCGCATACAACTCCGTGGCGCTGCCTTGCGGCGGCTCTTCTGATTTGGCGATGGCGGCCACGCTGTCGAGGCTCGGCATCTTCGGCATCTCGGGCAAGCTGAGCGAGGGCGCCTCGCCGGCACTCGAACAGCCGGCGAGAGCGAGCGCGGCCAGGATGCCGGCCATTCGCGCGGATCGCGATGCCAATGGAGACCGCCTGGTCGCGTGCATTGTGGCGTCTCGTCCCCTCGATAGCCCATGACCTATGCCGCGGCAGGCGCCGCGGCTCGTCTCGCCGCTGATGGACCCGGCTGCTGCCATGACTCCATCCTGGAAATCCGGATGTGCCCCGTGCGCCGTTCCGGCACAAGTGGGTTATCCACGCTTGCGACGTCTCGATCCAAAATGAAAAAGGCGGCGCCCGGATGGCACCGCCTCTTCAAAACTCATGTCGTGACGGCAACTTAGGCGCTGCAGCCCGGAGGGCAGCGCCATCGACGCAACCGCTTCAGCGCAGGGCCGCGGCCGCAAGCCGTTCCGGTCGGCGGCGATTAGGCCGCAGATCGTCGCGCGCTTCCATCTGGGCGGATGCGCGGGCGAATTGCTCGGCGGCATCGTCGTGCTCGCGCACGGCGGCGGCGAGCTGATCGCGCAGCGCTTCCGTCGACGTCCGCAGATTGTCGCGGCGCTGGGCTGCGGCTTTCGCGTATGTCGAATAGGAAAAATGCGTTTGATCGCGAATTCCGGTGCGGTCTTCCTCGGCCTGGATCTGGCGATCGAGGTCGGCGGCCATCACGTCGAACTCGCGAATGATGCGCTCAAGATCGGCGACTTTGCGAGCCTTCTCGTCGACATTATGCCGGCGTGTGCGCAAAGCGGTGTCGCGTGCTTTCATCGTCCGATACCCCAAACAAATTCGAACCTACACGTCACTCAGACCCAAGTTCCGTGCCAATAACCCTACCGCCCGCGCAACGGTTCGGAAATTGGATGAACATTTGGCGCCAAACTGCTGGAAAGGCAGCCAGAGGTCAAGTTGTGTCAGCCTTTCGGCAGACGTCTCATCCTATGTAGCACAGGCACTTTAAGTTGCGGTAAAGCAACGCCGCAGCTTTTCTCTAGCGACCGCCGTTCAACTGCCGCGAATGTGCCTTCGCGCCTCTAGGGGCCCATCGCGAATTCTGTTAGCTGTTGATTCGTCGTTGAACTTCAGTCGGGTGGCTTGGGCGATGCGGTTGCAGGGGTGGGCGCCCCAAAGACCGCATTAAGGCCTTCCGGCATGAAGACGGAGACGAGGGGCGATAGTTTTACAATCTGAAGTTGTTGGGCGAGCCAGTTTTGGCGCGACGGGGACGCTTGTCTCCGTGCCGCGGCAAGGCCGCACGCCGGGTGCCGAAATTTAACGAAAGTGTTGCGATACACTTTCACGGTGCCACAATGACAAAGACAAAATTAGGGTTTGTTAACCTCTCGTCGCTAACTTCCTAACGATGGCTTAGCTCGAAGCAGTTCAGGCGTTCTCTTTTGGGGCGGAGAGCAGATGGAACGCGGACGCGGCACGAGAGGAATGGTCCCATGCGGGTACTACTGATAGAAGACGACAGCGCCACGGCGCAAAGCATCGAGCTGATGCTGCAGTCGGAAGGCTTCAACGTTTATACAACTGATCTTGGCGAAGAGGGTGTCGATCTCGGCAAACTCTACGACTACGATATCATTTTGCTTGATCTCAATCTGCCGGACATGAGCGGCTATGAGGTCTTGAAGACGCTGCGCGTCTCGAAGGTGTCGACACCCATTCTCATCCTGTCCGGTCTGGCCGGCATCGATGACAAGGTGCGCGGCCTCGGCTTCGGCGCCGATGACTATATGACGAAGCCGTTCCACAAGGACGAACTCGTCGCGCGCATTCAGGCCATCGTGCGCCGTTCGAAGGGTCATGCACAGTCGGTCATTGAAACCGGCGATCTGCGCGTCAACCTCGACACGAAGACGGTCGATGTAAACGGCCAGCGGGTGCATCTGACGGGCAAGGAATACCAGATGCTGGAGCTGCTTTCGCTCCGCAAGGGCACGACGCTGACCAAGGAAATGTTCCTGAACCACCTTTATGGCGGCATGGACGAGCCCGAACTCAAGATCATCGACGTCTTCATCTGCAAGCTTCGCAAGAAGCTGCAGGCCGCAACCGGCGGCAAGCACTACATCGAAACGGTCTGGGGTCGCGGCTACGTGCTGCGCGATCCGGGCGACGAAGGTTCTGCCGCGGCGTAAAGCTTTATCGTTCCATCCGTGCTGTCTATCCGCAACTCAGGGGCTTGCTCACCGCAAGTCCCTGATTTTTTTGCGTGGCAACCGCTGATGCGGCCGTTGGTGTCGCGCCCGTCTGTGCGTCAGTCGCCGATATTGGCCGCGTCGGTGCAGGCCCGCTTGATGTA
>JBOFCQ010000100.1:0-7099 GCA_051646145.1 Hyphomicrobium sp. | reverse complement strand
CTGCTGTTGCAGGACCGCTTCGCCGTGACACAGCCTTATGACGAGGGTCCGAACGGCCGCTTCGGCGGACAGATGACGGCCATCGATCTGATCCTCGACAGCCCGCTCGGCATCGGCCCCAACCAGTTCGCGCCGCGCTTTCACCACGAGGAAGCGCACAACGTCTACCTGTCGACCACACTCAATGCCGGCTGGACGGGCGGCCTGCTCTATCTGGCGCTCTGCGTGGTGACGGTTGTCGCCGGCCTGCGGCACGTCCGCAAGGATACGGCCACGCGCGCCATCTTCATCGTGGCGTTCTCGGCTCTCGTCGCCCACATCGCGCTCGGCGCGCTGATCGATACCGATCACTGGCGGCATTTCTATGTGCTCATGGGCGTCGTGTGGGGATTGATGGCCGGTGATCCGCGCGCCGTGCGCCGCGCCCGCATCGTCACCGACAGCCGACCGGTGCTGCTGAAGCGCGTGCTCATCATTCCGCCGACAAAGCGGCCGGTGCGCATTCTCGCCGAAGCGATACCGCAGATTGCGCACGCCGCGCCGCGCACCGCGATCGCGCGCATCGATACGGCCAGAAGCCGCGAGCGGCGACGGCGTCCGCGGATACGCGCCGACGTGCGATAGCATTTGGGCGGCAACGCTTGACGCGACGGGCGGGCGTCGCGTCTTTCACACCCAGCGAAACACCGCGAAGGCGTAAATAAGCGCCACGATGGACGCGCCCCACAGCGACGGCCCGATGAGGCCGAGCCACGCCAGGTGAATGAAGGCGCTGCCGAGCAGAGATATGAACAGCCGGTCGCCGCGCGTCGTATCGAGGCCGATCACACCGCGCCGCGGATCGCCGCCCGGTGAGCGAATTTCCCAGACGGTCATCGCGATCAGCAACAGGGCTATGACGGCGAAAAATACCGCCGTCGGCCACGTCCAGGCCATCCAGGACAGAAGCGATGTGCCTTGCATGCCATCCATGCGCGGGCCTCCTCAGACGCGGCCAAGGGCAAAGCCCTTGGCGATGTAGTTGCGCACGAAATAGATCACGAATGCGCCGGGAATGATGGTCAGCGTGCCGGCGGCGGCCAGCAGACCGAGTTCATAGCCGGAGGTACTGGCCGTGCGCGTCATGGTGGCGGCAATCGGCTTGGCCGCGACCGATGTCAGCGTCTTGGCGAGCAGCAATTCGACCCACGAGAACATGAAGCAGAAGAAGCAGGCGACACCGATGCCGGCCGCGATCGTCGGCAGGAAGATCTTGAAAAAGAACCCTGGGAACGAATAGCCGTCGACATACGCGGTTTCGTCCAGCTCCTTCGGCACGCCCGACATGAAGCCTTCAAGAATCCAGACCGCCAGCGGCACGTTGAAAAGCGTGTGCGCCAAGGCGACCGCCCACGGCGTATCGAACAGTCCGACCGCCGAATAGAGCTGGAAGAACGGCAGTGCGAACACGGCCGGCGGCGCCATGCGGTTCGACAACAGCCAGAAGAACAGATGCTTGTCGCCGATGAACCGGTAGCGCGAAAATGCGTAGGCCGCAGGTAGAGCCACCAGCACCGACATGATGGTATTGGCGATCACATACTTCAGCGAGTTGAGATAACCATTGTACCACGTCGGGTCGGTGAAGATCTTGACGTAGTTCTCGGTCGTGAAATTGCGCGGCCAAAGTGTAAACGACCCCAGGATCTCGTTCGTCGTCTTGAACGACATGTTGACGAGCCAATAGATCGGCAACATCAAGAACAGGATGTAGAGGAGCGGCACCAACACGCTCAGTGCGGGTTTGAATGAGCGCATCTCACTTCTCCTCGTTGCGCATCATGAGCGTGTAGAACAACCAGCTCAGGAATAAGATGATGAGGAAGTAGATGATCGACATCGCGGCCGCAGGGCCGAGGTCAAACTGGCCGAGCGCCATCTTGACGAGATCAATCGACAGGAATGTCGTCGCGTTGCCGGGGCCGCCACCGGTCAGCACCACGGCCTCGGTGTAGATCATGAAGCTGTCCATGAAGCGCAACAGTATGGCGATGGTCAGCACGTGCTTCAGTTTCGGCAATTGGATGTGGCGGAAGACGGCCCACATGCCGGCGCCATCGACTTTCGCCGCCTGATAGTAGGCTTCCGGAATTGAGACGAGGCCCGCATAGCACAACAGCACGACAAGCGACGTCCAGTGCCAGACATCCATGGCGACCATCGTCGCCCATGCCGAAATCGGCTGGCGCGTATAGTTGTAGTCGATGCCAAGGCCGTTGATGGCGCGGCCGAGCAGGCCGATGTCAGGCAGCGCGAAGATGTTCCACATCGCGCCGACGACGTTCCACGGGATGAGCAGCGGCAGCGCCATCATGACGAGGCACACCGACACCCATGGCCCCTTGCGCGGCATAGAGAGCGCGATGGCAAGGCCGAGCGGAATTTCAATCAGCAGAATGATGAACGTGAACAGGATCTGCCGGCCAAGCGCCTCGTGAAAGCGCGGCGATTGCAACACCTGCTCGAACCAGCGTGTGCCCGCCCAAAAGAAGACGTTGTCGCCAAACGTTTCCTGGAAGGCGAAGTTGACGACGGTCATCAAGGGAATGACGGCGTTGAAGGCCACGAGCAGAAACACCGGCAAAACGAAGTACCAGGCTTTCTGATTGACAGTCTTTTTCATGCTGTCGCTCCCGCTTCAACCAGCCAGCCGTCGGCGTAGACACGTGTGCGCGAGGTATCGAAGGCGACGTGTGCCGGCCCCTGCGGAATGTCGGCGCTCTCGGGCACCAGCAGCTTCAAGGGATGCGCGCCCGCGGTGACAGTGACAATGCGGAAGCGACCGCCGTCCGCGACTTTCGTCACCTGCACCGGAATGCCACTTTCGGCGAACGTGACGAACTCCGGGCGAACACCGATCTGCAACGTGCGCTGATGTGATGTATAGGCGGCGGCGTTCGCGGTTTCGACATGGCGGCCTTCGAAGAAAGCGTCCTTGCCGCGCACCTCGGCCGGCAGAAGGTTCATGCCCGGCGAACCGATGAAATGGCCAACGAACGTGTGCTTTGGCTTCTCGAACAGATCGACCGGCGTGCCGATCTGCACGACTTGACCATCATTCATGACGACAACCTGATCGGCAAACGTCAACGCTTCGGTCTGATCGTGGGTGACGTAGATCATGGTGCGCTTGATGCGCTGATGCAGCTCTTTCAGCTTCGAGCGCAGCTCCCATTTCAAATGCGGATCTATGACGGTCAACGGCTCGTCGAACATGATGACGTTGACGTCTTCGCGCACGAGGCCACGCCCGAGCGAAATTTTCTGTTTGCCATCGGCCGTCAGTCCGGACGCCCTCTTGTGCAGCGTCTCGGTGAGATCGAGCATTTCGGCCATGGTGGACACGAGCGACTTGATCCGGCCCTCGTCGACGCCGCGATTGCGCAGCGGAAACGCCAGATTGTCGTAGACCGTCATCGTGTCGTAGATGACCGGAAACTGGAACACCTGCGCGATGTTGCGGTCTTCCGGGCTCGCGAGCGTGACATCGCGGGTGTTGAACAGAATGCGGCCCTGCGTCGGCGTCAGCAGACCCGAGATGAGATTGAGAAGCGTCGTCTTTCCGCAGCCCGAGGGGCCGAGCAACGCGTAAGCGCCACCGTCGTCCCATTCAAGACTCATCGGCTTCAGCGCCCAGTCTTCCTCCCGCCCGGGGTCTGGTGCGGCAAGGTAGCTATGGCGCAAATTCTGAAGTGAGATCTTGGCCATCAGGACACCCGTTCGCCAGCGGAATTAAAGAACAGGAGCTGATCGGCATCGGCGTAAAGGCGCGCCGTTTCGCCGATTTCATAGCGGTGGACGCCGTGCGCTTGCGACACCCAGGTTTCGCCAGCGAGCGCAAAGTGCACGACGCTTTCCGAGCCGCTGATCTCGGTGATGATGACGCGGCCCTCGATGGGCGCGGCGTTCTTGCCGACCGCCGCCGGCGTGATGTGATGCGGGCGCAGCGCAATCGTGTATGTGCCGTCCGGCAAGCGTGCCGCCGAGCCTCCGGCCTGCCAGCGAATGCCCGGGCCAAGCTGCAGTTCGCTGCCGCGCTTTTCGGCGACGATGGTGTTGATCGGCGGATCAGAAAATACGCGCGCGGTTTCGAGATTGGCCGGGCGCCGATAGCTCTCGCCGGTCGTGCCGAATGCCGTGACGCGGCCTTCGTTCATGGTGGCCGTCCGGCCGCCAAACAGCAGCGCTTCCGACGGGTCGGTCGTGGCATAGACGACGACGCATTTGCGATCGGAAAAGAGACGCGGAAGTTCGTCGCGCAATTCCTCGCGCAGTTTGTAGTCGAGATTGGCGAGCGGCTCGTCGAACAGGATGATGTCGCTATCCTTGACGATGGCGCGCGCGATGGCCGTGCGCTGCTGCTGACCGCCGGACAATTCGGACGGGCGCCGCTTGAGCATGGGTGCGAGGCGCAGCAGGTCTGCGGCTTTACCAACCCGTCGCTCGATTTCGGCACGATCGAAACCGGCGATCCTGAGCGGCGTCGCGATGTTCTCCTGCACGGTCAGATTGGGGTAGTTGATGAACTGCTGATAGACCATCGACACGTTGCGCTTCTGCACGGGCACGCCGGTAACATTGACACCGCGAAACCAGATTTCGCCGCTGCTTGGCTGTTCGAGACCGGCAATCAATTGCATCAGCGTCGTCTTGCCGGCGAGCGTCGCGCCCAAAAGCACATTGAACCCGTCATCGGAAAAGACGATGGACGTTTCGTGGATGTGAGTGTCGGCGCCGACCCGCTTGGTGACGCGTTTCAATTCCAGCGACATGAAAAGTCAGCGCCTTCGGATTGCGAATGGATCGAGTGTAGAGCGTTGAATGCGGCCTGCAATGCGCAACGTTAGAACGAACGGCAAGACCGTCGCGGCCTCACACCACGGTGATCTCGGTCGTCGCCAGGGTGGGTCGACAGTCGGTTGTCGGTCGGTTGTCATCTGGGAATGAAGACCGGAGCACGGTCTCATTGTCCGCGCTCCGGTCAGAACGTTCAGGATTGTAAGGCGGAGCCGGCTTACTTGGCGGCCCAGCGCTTGACCAACTCGTCGTAGGCGATGGTCTGGCCCTTTTCCTTCTCGTTTTCGAGCTTGGCGTGTGGGCCGCCATCCTTGCCGAGCCATTCCTCCGGCTTCTTCTCCGCATTGAGGCGCGGACCGCAACCGCCGTAGGTCTTGTTGGCTTTATCGGCTGCTTCCATGCGCGACATGATGAGATCCATCTCGCCGGCGAGACGGTCCATGGCCTGCTGCGGTGTGAATGCACCCGAGTTCACGTCGCCGATCTGCTGCCACCAGAGCTGAGCAAGCTTGGGATAGTCAGGTACGTTGACGCCGGTCGGAGTCCAGTTCACGCGGTCGGGCGAACGATAGAATTCGATCAGCCCGCCGAGCTTCGGCGCACGTTCGGTGAACGACGCATGCTTGACGGTCGTATCGCGGATGAAGGTCAAGCCGACGTGGCTCTTCTTCACATCAACCGTTTTCGAGACGACGAACTGGGCGTAGAGCCAGGCGGCCTTGCGGCGCTCGATCGGCGTTGACTTGAACATGGTCCAAGAGCCGGCATCCTGATAGCCGAGCTTCTGGCCTTCCTTCCAATACGGTCCGTGCGGCGAGGGTGCCATGCGCCAGAGCGGTGCGCCCTTGTCGTCGACCGTGTTGTTGCCCGACTTCTTGTCGGCCACCATCGATGCCGTAAACGCCGTGTACCAGAAGATCTGCTGGGCCACGTTGCCTTGGCTGAGAGACGGCAGCGACTGATAGAAGTCGTAATCGGCGGCGCCTGGCGGCGCGAACTTGCGCAGCCATTCGTCCCACTTGGCAATGGCGAAGACGGCTGCCGGACCGTTGGTTTCACCACCGCGCGTGACGGAGGCACCTGACGGGTTGCAGCTATCCTTTTCCATGCGGATTCCCCACTCGTCGATGGGACGGCCGTTTGGAACACCAGCGGACCCAGCGCCCGCCATCGACAGCCACGCATCGGTCATGCGCCAACCGAGATCGGGTGCGCGCTTGCCGTAGTCCATGTGGCCGTAGACTTTGACGCCGTCGATCTCTTTCACGTCGTTGGTGAAGAACGCAGCGATGTCTTCATAGGCGGACCAATTGACCGGCACGCCAAGATCGTAGCCGTATTTGGCCTTGAACTTGTCCTGCAGATCCTTGCGGTCGAACCAGTCCTTGCGGAACCAGTAGAGGTTGGCGAACTGCTGATCGGGCAGCTGCCAGAGCTTGCCATCGGGGCCGGTGGTGAACGACCTGCCGATGAAGTCTTCGAGATCGAGACCGGGGTTGGTGACGTCCTTGCCGTCGCCCGCCATCCAGTCCGTCAGATTGACGGCGCTCTGCAGCCGCGAGTGCGTGCCGATGAGATCGCTGTCATTGATATAGGCGTCGTAGAGGTTGCGGTTGGTCTGCATCTGCGTCTGCACGGCTTGGACGACTTCGCCTTCGCCGAGCAGCTGATGGTTGACCTTGATGCCGGTGATGTCCTGGAACGCCTTCGTCAGCGTCTCGGATTCATAGGTGTGAGTCGGAATGGTTTCCGACAGCACGTTGATCTCAAGCCCTTTGAACGGCTCAGCCGCCTTGATGAACCACTCAAGCTCCTTGAGTTGCTCTTCCTTGGACAGCGCCGACGGCTGGAATTCTGTTTCGACCCATTTCTTGGCTTCATCGACGCCAGCAAACGACGTGCTCGCCATCGACGTGACCGCCGCAAGTGCGACGACCGCGATACGTGTTCTCATTTCTTTTTTCCTCCCAATGCGCAGAGAGCAGCGAAATATCATTCGAACCAATTCGCGTGTCAATTAGAAAGCGGCTGATACACCTGATTGTGCGTTTGCGGCGCTGTGGATCAATTTTTGGCCGCATAATGTGCTGCATCGCACGCTGATTGCTGCAAATGCGAAAGCGTATCTTCGCAAATCACTTTCGAATGAATGCGTTTGTCTTGATCCGCCATTGCTTTCGCGCTAGAAAATGGCATTCGAAGAGGCTTTCATGCTTGCTGCAACGCCCAGACAACAGGAAATTGTGCGCCTCGCGCGCGAGAC
>JBOFCQ010000080.1:0-8892 GCA_051646145.1 Hyphomicrobium sp. | reverse complement strand
AGATCGAGGACATCCTGCGCGTCATCTCGCGGCATTACGGCGTGTCGAAGGGCGATCTGCTGTCACAGCGCCGTCATCGCTCTGTCGTCTGGCCGCGCCAGATTGGTATGTATCTCGCCAAGCAGCTGACGGCGCGTTCACTGCCGGAAATCGGCCGCCGCTTCGGCAATCGCGATCACACGACCGTGTTGCACGCGATCCGCAAGATCGAAGGCGAGATCAACGGCAATCCGCGTCTCAAGGACGAGCTTGAAGAGCTGAAGAAGCTGCTCAACCACTAGAGGCGACTGAGGCCGCGACCGGCGGGCGCAGGGTGATCCCAGGGTGCGGCCCGCGATGCGCCAGACACCTCGGATGTACGGGGTGGCGCGATCGCGCTGAGCGGAACACGCGAAACCGCGACGAAACCGGGACCGGGGCGACACACGTCGCTCCGGTTTTTTGTTGTCGCGCGCCGCAGCACTGCGGTTTTTGATGCATTTCAGACGGGAACAGGGCGATCTTCGCTTGAAATATGCGGGTCTATCGGCTCTGATCTGGCCCCACGCGCGATTCCGCTTCCGCGGCGCGCTTCACAGGTTTTTCTTCAAGCCGTATTGGCCGCCGATGACGCCGTCGTCATCGAGCCCGACACGCGGCCGACAGTCAACCGGTAGCCTGAGGACCCCCGATGCGTCTCGAAATCGAACGCGGTGAATTGTTGAAAGCGCTGAGCCACGTAACCAGCGTTGTCGAGCGCCGGACCACGATCCCCATTTTGTCGAACATCATGTTGAAGGCCGCCGGCAATCGCCTGCAGTTCAAAGCCACCGACCTCGAACGCGAAGTCAGCGAAAGCGTCGAAGCCAAGGTGTCGACGCCGGGCGCGCTGACCGTTCCGGCGCACATGCTGCACGACATCGTGCGCAAATTGCCGGACGGGGCTGAGATCGAAATCAAGCGCGATGCCGACAAAGAGCGCCTGACGCTGACGTCCGGGCACTCGCGCTTCAGCCTGCAGACGCTGTCGGCCGAAGATTTTCCGGATCTCGCTGTTGGCGAAATCGGCCACGAGTTCACGATCGACTGCGCCGATCTCAAGCGCCTGATCGAGAAGACAAGGTTCGCCATCTCGACCGAAGAGACGCGCTACTACTTGAACGGCATCTATCTGCACACCGCCGAGACCAATAAGGCGAAAACACTGCGGGCTGTTGCGACCGACGGGCATCGCTTGGCGCAGATCGAACTCGAACGGCCGAAGGGCGCCGACGGCATGCCGGGCGTCATCGTGCCGCGAAAGACGGTGCACGAACTCTCGCGGCTGCTCGAAGATTCGAGTGCCAAGGCCAAGGTCGGCGTGTCGCAGACGAAGGTGCGTTTCGAGATCAACGACGTCGTGCTGACCTCGAAGCTGATCGACGGCACGTTCCCCGATTACGGCCGCGTCATCCCGCACAATAACGACAAGGAAATGACGGTCGCCAATGCCGCTTTCATGAGCGCGGTCGATCGCGTGTCGACGATCGCCAGCGAACGCGGCCGGGCGGTGAAGCTCAACTTGTCGAAAGACAAGCTCATCCTGTCAGTCAACAATCCGGAAGGCGGCAGCGCCACCGAAGAGATCGCGGTCAGCTATGGCTCGACGCCGCTCGAAATCGGTTTCAACGCCCGCTATCTGCTCGACATCGCCGGCCAGCTCGAAGGCGAGGAAGCGCGCTTCCTGCTCAACGATCCCGGTTCGCCGACGATGGTGCGCGATTCAAGCGGCGATGGCGCGCTCTACGTTTTGATGCCGATGCGCGTGTGACGTTGCCATGATGACGTTAGATTGAAGACATTGCTATGAAAACGTGGGCCATGAAGTTCTGGCAATGAGCGACGGACCCGCGCCGGGCCTTTGGGTCGAGCGGCTGGCGCTCACGAATTTCCGCAACTACAAGTCCGCGACGCTGGAGGCAGTGAACGCGCCGCAAGTGGTGTGCGGCGCCAATGGTTCGGGCAAGACCAATCTGCTCGAAGCGTTGTCGTTGCTGGCGCCCGGCCAGGGATTGCGCCGCGCGCCCTTCAACGAAATTCCGCGTGCGGCGGGTGATGGCGGTTTTGCAATTGCAGCGCGGGCGCATACGCTTGCAGGCGCGGTCGATATCGGCACCGGGCTGCAGCCGCAAGCGGCGTCGAGTGAGCGCGGTGAGCGCTCCGATCGCACGGGCCGCATCGTGCGCATCGACGGCACGGCGCAATCGGGCTCCGGCGTTCTTGCGGAGTATCTCGAAATCGTCTGGGTGACGCCGGCCATGGACGGGCTCTTCACCGGAGCCGCGTCCGAGCGCCGGCGGTTTCTCGATCGACTGATCCTGTGCTTCGATCCGGCGTATCGCACGCTGGCCGGCCGTTTCGAGCGCGCGATGACCAGCCGCAACCGTCTGCTTTCGGACGGCTCACGCGATGATGCGCAGCTTGCCGGGTTCGAGCAGGTCATGGCTGAAACCGGTGTTGCGGTGGCGGCGGCGCGGCTGGAAGCCGTTGCGGCCATGGCGGCGGTCGTCGAGCGGCGGCGCGCGCGTGATGCGGCCTCGGCGTTTCCCTGGTCGGCGTTGCATCTCGACGGGGCGCTCGAAGCGGAACTCGTCGTCAAGCCGGCGCTCGAGGTCGAGGATGGCTACGCGCGCGTGCTGCGGAATGCGCGCGAACGTGATCGCGCGGCGGGCCGCACGCTCGATGGGCCGCATCGCTCGGATCTCGTCGTGCATCACGGTCCGAAAGACATTCTGGCGCGGCTGTGCTCCACCGGCGAACAGAAGTCGCTGCTCGTCGGCCTGGTTCTGGCGCATGCCGAATTGCTCACCGACCGGCAGGATGGCGCCGCGCCGATCCTGCTGCTCGACGAGATTACGGCGCACCTCGACGCCTACCGGAGAGCGGCCCTGTTTCAGGAAATCCTGCGCCTGAAAACGCAGGCCTGGATGACCGGAACCGACATTCAAGCGTTCGAAACGCTCGCCGGTTCAGCACGCTTTTGGCAGGCCTCTGACGGGCAGTTGCAAGCGCTGTAGGCCGGATGGCCGATCGGCGGCAATCCGCCGCAATCAACGCGCTGAAAATACAGCACTTTTCATGACCATCCGAACCGTTGAAACGGCGGTTTTGTTGGCGCTTTTAGATGCCCGATGTGCTATAAAAATGCGTTGATTTCGAACGTTGAACCCCAGGATCTCGATGACCGCGCAGTCCGCCAAGACACCCCCCCCCGCCGAAGACTACGGCGAGGACAGCATCAAGATGCTCAAGGGCCTCGATGCGGTGCGCAAACGGCCCGGCATGTACATCGGCGACACGGACGACGGGTCCGGTCTGCACCACATGATTTACGAGGTCGTGGACAATGCCATCGACGAGGTTCTGGCGGGCCACGCCAACGCCTGCCAGGTGACGCTGAACCCTGACGGCTCGTGCACGGTGCGTGACGACGGTCGCGGCATTCCAACCGGCATCAAGAAGGACGACGATCAGGTTCCCAAGCGCTCGGCGGCGGAAATCGTTTTTACCGAGCTGCACGCCGGCGGCAAGTTCGACCAGAATTCCTACAAGGTGTCGGGCGGTCTGCACGGCGTCGGCGTGTCGGTTGTCAACGCGCTCTCGACATGGCTCAAGTGCCGGATCTGGCGCGATGGCAAGGAACACTTCATTGAGTTCGCCAACGGCGTCGCTGTGGCGCCGCTGAAGGCTGTTGGCGACGGCAAGGGCGAGCGCGGCACGGAAGTGTCGTTTCTGCCGAGCACCGAAACGTTCCATAACGTCATGGAGTTCGACTACGCGACGCTGGAACACCGCCTGCGCGAATTGGCGTTCCTGAATTCCGGCGCCAGAATCGTGCTGACAGATTCCCGCCATGCGGACATCAAGCGCGAAGAGTTCATGTATGAAGGCGGCACGGCCGCGTTCGTGCGCTATCTCGATCGCTCGAAGACACCGGTCATCTCCGAACCGGTGATGATCCGCTCCGAAAAGGACGGCATCGGCGTCGAAGTCGCGCTGTGGTGGAACGACAGCTATCACGAGACGGTGCTGTGCTTCACCAACAACATTCCGCAGCGCGACGGCGGCACCCATCTCGCCGGCTTCCGCGGAGCGCTGACCCGCATCGTCAACAAGTATGCGGAAGAGAGCGGCATCGCGAAAAAGGAAAAGGTCACGCTGTCGGGCGACGACGCCCGCGAAGGCCTGACCTGCGTGCTGTCGGTCAAGGTGCCCGACCCGAAGTTTTCCTCGCAGACCAAGGACAAGCTGGTCTCGTCGGAAGTGAAGCCCGTTGTCGAAAATACGGTCGGCGATCAGCTCGGCGCGTGGTTCGAGGAGCATCCCAAGGAAGCGCGTTCCATCGTCGGCAAGATCGTCGAAGCGGCCATCGCGCGTGAAGCCGCGCGCAAGGCGCGTGATCTGACGCGGCGCAAAGGCGCGCTCGATGGCCTCCGTCTGCCGGGTGGCCTCGCCGAGTGCCAGGATCGCGACGCGTCGAAGACGGAATTGTTCATCGTCGAAGGCGACAGCGCCGGCGGCTCGGCCAAGCAGGGCCGCAAGCGCGAATATCAGGCTGTGCTGCCGATCCGAGGTAAGATCCTCAACGTCGAGCGGGCGCGGACCGACAAGATGCTGTCGTCGGAGCAGGTGACGAACATCATCGGCGCACTCGGCACCGGCATCGGCCGCGACGAGTTCAAGCTCGACAAGCTGCGCTATCACAAGATCATCATCATGACCGACGCCGATGTCGACGGCGCACACATCCGCACGCTGCTGCTGACGTTCTTCTATCGCCAGATGCCGGAGCTGGTGGAGAAGGGGCACGTCTATATCGCGCAGCCGCCGCTCTATAAGGTGCAGCGCGGAAAGGCGCAGACGTATCTCAAGGACCAGCGCGCACTCGAAGATTATCTCATCGACACAGGCCTTTCCGATACCGTCCTGACGACCGGCGACGGCGTCGAGCATGCCGGGCGCGATCTCCGCGACATTCTCGAACAGGCGCGGCAGATCACGGGCGGCATCAATGGCCTGCATTCGCGCTACAACCGCGCGGTTGTCGAGCAGGGCGCGATCGGCGGCATTTTCGATCCGTCGATCCTGTCCAATCCGTCGTCTGAGAGGGCCAACGCCATCGCAACGCGCATCGCTGGGCGCCTCGATGCGATCGCGGAAGAGATGGAGACGGGCTGGGAGGGCCGCTACGGCAACGATGGCTACGTGTTCAAGCGCGAAGTGCGCGGCGTGACCGAAGTCCACATCCTCGATCGCAACCTTCTGGCATCGCTCGATGCGCGTCGCTTGAACGAGCGTACCGCGCATCTCTCGGAGATCTACGGCACGCCGGCAAAGCTTCGCCGCAAGGACAAGACGGACATCATTTCCGGTCCGCGCGCACTTCTCGATGGCGTCTATGAAACGGGCCGCAAGGGGCTGGAGCTACAGCGTTACAAAGGCCTCGGCGAGATGAACCCGGAGCAGCTCTGGGAAACGACGCTCGATCCCGAAGTCCGCACGTTGCTTCAGGTGAAGGTCGGCGACATCGCGGAGGCCGACGAGATCTTTTCCAAGTTGATGGGCGATGTCGTCGAGCCGCGCCGCGAGTTCATTCAGGAGAATGCGCTCAACGTGTCGAACCTCGACGTTTAAGCGCAGCATCGCGTTGGCGCGTGCGCCGATCGCTCTCCGCGCCACTCATCGCGCGGCGCTGGGCGGCTGATTAAGCGCTCGTATAGTCGACAGTGATGGTGCGCCCGTCACGCAGGCCATGCTTCTCGACATGCCGTCGCAAGAGCAAGAGGTTCTTCATATTTGCCTTATAGGCCACGTCGAAGACGTCGCCGACGATCGGAACGCTGCCGAGAACGGCGTCGAGCGTTGAATTGGCCGCCATGCGCGCGATCAGCCAGCGCGAGGCGCCAAGCCGACGCGCTTCCCACAGGATATAGCCGGAGATCGCGGCCGAGATGGCGTCGCCGACGACGGGCACAAGGCCGATCACGGCATCTACGCCCATCCGAATATCGGTGCCGGGAATGCGCACGGCGCTGTCCATCACGCGTGCCAGCCCGTCGAGACGCGCAATTGATTGATTGACTGTCTCGTCGGTGACGATGTTGGGGGCAGCACCTGCTGAAGGCCGCGCACGTGCAAATGCGTCTGCGCGATCCATGGTATGGCGGGCGTCGGCGCGAGTTTCGGCGCGGGCTGATGGCACGGCGGCAGTCCTCCGCGACGCGAAGGCGTCATCGCCTGCGCCGCATGGCGAGAGATGGGAAATCCGCCATCCAATTCAAGTGGCGCGCACGGGCAGTGGCAGCGTGTGCCGGCGTCACGGACATGCTTTGCAGATGTTCATCGGCCGAAAGCCGCTGCTCTGCTCTGCTGTGCCGTGCGTCTCGGCGCTCGCTTCAGCCGCCGCCCTTGCGTCGCGGAAACGCGCGTGACTCGCGCCCAGCCTTTTTGGCCGCGCCTTGCAGTTCGGCGCGGAACACATCGCGCTTCTCGTGAATGGAGGCGATGACGGGCCCGGTCGGCACGCCGAGGCCGACGAGCGCTGCTTCGGACAACTGCAAACTGGCCTCGATCGTTTCCGGCACCGCGTCGTTGACGCCAAGGCTGTAGAGGTGGCGCGCGTGTTCGGCATCCTTGGCGCGGGCGACGATGATGAGCTTCGGGTAGGCTTCGCGGATCGCCTGCACGATTTCGTCGATGTCCTTGCGCGTGTGGATGGTGATGATCGCGGCCTTGGCGGTGTCTAGGCCGCAGTTCTTCAGAAAGCCCATCTGGCGCACGTCGCCGAAATAGACCGAGCTGCCTTCGCGCCGCTTCGAGGCAACGAGGCGCGGCTCGCGGTCAACGGCGATATAGGACACCTTGTGTTCGTCGAGCATCGATCCGATCAACTGTCCGACGCGACCGAAGCCGACGACGAGCGCTTTGGCCTGCCCATCCAGGGACGGCATCACCGCCAGCTCCGGATCGAGCGGCGCTTGCGGCGTGGCGCGGCGCGCGAGCATGCGTCCAAGCGCGCCGCAGGCCGGGATTAGCGCCATGGTCAGAGAGACAGAGGTCAGCAGCAGGCTTGTCGTGTCGGCGGGCACGAGGCCGTAGCTCAACGCTAGCGTCAGAATGATGAAGGCGAATTCACCGCCGGGTGCGAGCAGCGATGCCGTCTCGATGGCGGCCGCGTGCGAGATCGAGAAAACGCGGCAGAGTCCGTAGATGATGACCGCCTGCAGCACCAGAAAGCCGGCCGTGACCCCGAGCAGCCCCAGCGGGTTGGTGATCAGCAGTCCAAGATCGAGACTGAGCCCGACGGAGAAGAAGAATACGCCCAGCAGCAGCGATTTTATCGGTTCGACGGTTGTTTGGACGGCCCGGCGGAACTCGGTCTCTGCGAGCAACAGGCCGGCGACGAATGCGCCGAGCGCCATCGACATGCCGGCCGCGGCAGAGACGAAGCTTGTGCCGACGGCCACGAACAGCGTGGTCGCGATGAACATGTCGTGGTTCTGCGTTTGCGCAACGAGCCGGAACAGCGGCTGCAGCAGGAACCGGCCGATGACAACGATGGCGGCCAGTGCGCCGGCCGCCTGCGCCATCGCCTTCAGAATGCCGAGCGCAATCGAGCCATCGGCCTTGGGGTCAAGAATGCCGAGCAGGAACAGGATCGGCACCACGGCCAGATCCTGGAACAGCAGAATGGCGAAGCTGGCGCGGCCGGCGGACGTTGCCAGGCGCTTCTGATCGGACAAGTGCTCGATGACGATGGCGGTTGACGACAGCGACAGCGCTGCGCCGATAACGAGCGCCGGGATCGGCGGTACGCCGAAGGCGTAGGTGATGGCGGCGATGGCGGTCGATGACAGCGCCACCTGCGCCGCGCCGAGCCCGAACACCATGCGCCGCATGGTCATCAATCGTTCGAATGACAGTTCGAGCCCGATCAGGAACAGCAGGAATACGACGCCAAACTCGGCCAGTTTTCCAACCCGCTCGGGACTGGTGACGGTGATCCATTCGAGCGCCGGAACGACACTCGATAGGCTGCCGAGACCCTTGGAGCCGAGTGCGACGCCCGCGAGCATGAAGCCGAGTACGGGGCTGATGCCGTAGCGATGCAGGAACGGCACGATGACGCCGGCGGTGCCGAGCATCAAAAGCGCGTCTTTGTACATCGCGAGGTCGTCAGGTGCCGTCATCGTGCGTGGCCTCATGTGTCGGCAGGCGTTGCGTCGTGGTCGTCTGGTCGAGATCAGTATGGCCGCGTCGCACGGGGCTGACCATGACGCAATTGGACTGCCTGATGCCTAGCGTTGGCGGTGGCGTCCGCCGGCTTTTGATGGGCCTCATCCGTGCACAAAATCACGGTTAACCAGCTCTTAGTTTCAACACGATATTTATACGGATCGGGAAGATCGGCCGGTGCAGGCCGGGTGGGCTCGTCAGATGTGGCGAGACCTGGCGGCGTAGTAGGGCGACGGGCGTGGGATTGAGAGCGTGGATCAGCGGGGCGCGCGCCGGTAAGGGCGGTTCAAAGCCCTCGGCACCGCCGCCATTGCCTGGTCCGTTCCATGCGCTCAGTCCGTTCGCTCTTCGCCCAACCCCGATCAGCGGTGATACAACACCGGATGCTGGCCGCAATTCGCGCCGCGGTGCCGGCAGAGCCGCTCAAGGCAACTCTCTCATCTCGCTCGTTATCCGCCTCTGGCGCTACCTGTCGTGGAAGGGCCGGCTGATTGTGGCCGTGCCGCTGTTCGGCGCCGTAGCAGCGCTCAGCACGCTTGCGGTGATGATGGTCTATTACACCATCTCGTTTCCGCATCCGCTGTCGATGCGCAACAAGGAGCGCGCACCCGTCATCCGCATTCTGGCGCGTGATGGGTC
>JBOFCQ010000053.1:0-16031 GCA_051646145.1 Hyphomicrobium sp. | reverse complement strand
GAATAAGCCGAACATACGAACCGTGCGATCATCGGCCACGCGATTGCGACCCTATGATCGCCTAACGGCATGCGGCGAGGCGGGGCTTGGATCAACGCGGCAATGCGGGCCGCGCGGTTCAAGCCTTCCTCGCCGCAGCCATATGGAGACCGCGCTCCATAATGGCGGCGCACGGCTGGCCTGACACCGATCAATGTTGCGTTCGCCACGTTCCGCTGAAAGTGTGGCGGCAGCCCGCGCAACCATCAGGCCCTATGTCCCCACAGATCCTTCATAGAACCCTTCTCGCGATCGCACTCACGGGTTTGCTCTCCGGTGCGCTCGCATGGTTTTGGTCGAAGGACTGGCTGGCACAGGCGCTGTGGGCGACGGCGACGGCACCGGTCGCTGTTGCCTTGCTCGTCACGATGGTGCGCGACATCCTGGCCGGACGGCTCGGCGTCGATGCCGTGGCCTTCGTGTCCATGACCGGCGCACTGCTCCTTGGCGAACCTCTCGCCGGCGCTGTGGTCGCCGTAATGTTTGCCGGCGGCAATCTGCTTGAAGACTTCGCGATTGCGCGCGCGGAACGCGATCTGCGGCTGCTCGTTGACCGCGCGCCGCGACGCACGCATCGCCGCATTGGCGCGCAGGTCGAGGAAATCGATGTCGACGCCGTGGCAGTCGGCGACGTGCTGCTGGTGCGCGCGGGCGAAGTCATCCCTGTCGATGGCGAAATTCTCGCCGATGCGGCAACCCTCGATGAGTCGGCGCTGACCGGCGAACCGATCCCCGTCACACGCCGCAAAGGCGCGGTGGCGCGCAGCGGCACCATCAATGCTGGCGAGACTTTCGATCTGAAGGCCAGCGCGCTTGCCGGCGAAAGCACCTATGCCGGGATCGTGCGCATGGTGACAGCGGCACAGACCGCCAAGGCGCCGTTTATCCGCATGGCCGATCGCTACGCCCTGATCCTGCTGCCGGTGACGCTTGTCGTCGCCGCCGCGGCATGGCTGTGGTCCGGCGATCCGATCCGCGGCCTTGCCGTGCTCGTCGCGTCGACGCCCTGCCCGCTCATTCTTGCAGCGCCCGTGGCCCTCATCGCCGGCGTGTCGCGCGCGGCCCGCCGCGGCATTCTGATCAAGGGTGGCGGTGCGATCGAAGCGCTGGCCGGCGCGCACACCGTGATGTTCGACAAGACCGGCACGCTGACTGTCGGCGGCGCGCGCCTCGTCGCCATTGAAACCGCGCCAGGCAAAAGCGCCGATGATGTCTTGCGGCTGGCAGCGTCGCTCGAGCAGGCGTCGCATCACGTCGTCGCGGCGGCGATCGTGTCCGCCGCGCGCAATCGTGGCCTCGCCCTCACCACGCCAAATCACGTGCGTGAATTCATGGGGTCTGGCCTCGAAGGTCTTGTCGACGGTCGGCGCATCAAGGCCGGCGCCTTTGATCTCGTCTGCGGTCATGGCAGGGCTGAAAGCTGGATGAGCCGCGCCCATCGCCGTGCGGCTTGGAGATCGGCGCTCAGCGTCTTCGTGTCGGTTGACCAGCGCGTCATTGGCGCCATTCTTCTTGCCGACGAATTGCGCCGTGAAACGCCGCACGCCGTGCAGACACTGCGCGCTGCCGGCATCACGCGCATCGTGATGGTGACCGGCGATCGCGCGGAGGCTGCAGAAACGATCGGCGCCGCACTCGATCTCGACGCGGTGCTGGCCGATCGCGTTCCGTCCGATAAAGTGGAAGCCGTGGCCATGGCCCAGCGCCTGCACCCAACGATCATGGTCGGCGACGGCATCAACGATGCGCCGGCGCTCGCGGCCGCCAATGTCGGCATTGCCATGGGCGCGCGCGGCGCGAGCGCATCGTCGGAAGCCGCGGACGTCGTCATTCTCGTCGATCGCCTGGATCGGGTGTCGGATGCCGTCGTCATTGCGCGGCGTGCGCACGCAATCGCGCTGCAAAGCATTGCGGCCGGCATGGCGCTCTCCGGCATCGCGATGGGGGCAGCTGCGTTCGGCTGGCTGTCGCCGGTCGCCGGTGCGTTGACGCAGGAAGCAATCGACGTGGCCGTCATCCTCAACGCCTTGCGCGCGCTGACGCCCGGCCGGCAATTTCGCCAGTCGACCATGGCGCCGACAGCAGCCGGCGCCCTGCGCAGCGATCACGAGGCGCTCGATGTCGATCTCAATCGCCTGCGCGAAATCGCCGATGCGCTCGATGATGCGAGCCCAGAGCAGGCCGTTCCCCTGATCGGCGAGGCCAACACCATCGTCGCCGAACGCATTGTGGAGCATGAGCGGCGCGACGAGGCGGTCGTCTATCCGAAATTGTCCAAATTCCTGCATGATCGCCATGGACTATCCGCCATGAGCCGCGCGCATCGCGAGATTTTGCATTTGGCGCGGCTGCTGGCGCGCCTCAACACGAATCTTACGAGCGCCGACGCTGATAGATACCTGATCCGCGACGCGCAACGCGTGATCGAATCCATCGAAGCGCTGGTGCGCATGCATAACGCCCAGGAAGAAGACATCTACGAGCACGCCGCCGCCATGTGACGACCCGAGCGTTCGTTATGTGACGACAGCGCATGGCCTATCGCTGCCGTGAGGCTGGCAGGCCGCTATCGGTATGCTAAGGGTTGCATGGATCGACGACCCTTTGAGCATCTACCGGTTGCATCGTCATGCTTGGAATTCTACGCCGACTGGCTGGCATCGCGCGTAACGCAGCGCGCGACCCCCTGCACGCCGAGGCGCGCGTGCTGCGCAAGGTGCCGGTCGTGTCGCAGCTGCTGCCGCGTGTCATGCCGATTGATCGCATGGCATCGAGTGCAATCGCGCCGCTGCGGTGGGTTGGCCTGCAGACTGCATTCGCCGCCGGCGCACAGCACAAACTGAAAGCGACATGGACACCGGTCTTTTCGCAGCCATTCCGCGCCACAAGCGGCGACGTGATGACCATTCGGCTTTTGACGCGCAACAATCGGCTGCGCGAGGCGCACGCTGGATTGGAGTTGATCGCGGCGCTCCCCAACTTGCGCGAACTGGCGCTTCGGGAAACGCTGCATGCTTGCCGCAATACGCTGCAAAACCAGCGCGGCCCTGAAGCACTTCGCCCGCTGCTTCGCCGATCGTTGAAAGACCTCGCTGGCGTTATGCGGGCCGGCGAGCGCGATAGTGCTGCGGCGTTTGCATTGGCGCTGCAAGGAGCGATGGCCGGTGCGACGCCGACGGACGATGGCATTCGAGCGCTCGATCTCATCGCCGCGCGCCGACTGCGTGGCAGCGCGGCAGGCCGGCGTCTGCATGAACAGATCATACCACTGGCGCTGAGCGCGCTCACACCGCAGCCGCTTTTAAATGAGGCTGCTCCAAGCGGCGGTGTGCCACTCCGCGACCCCTTCGACATGCGACTAGCGGTGCAGCGCTCATCTCTGCCGCCCGCCTTACGCGCCTACGCCGAGGCCGTTCTGTGCGACCTCGCTGCAAACGCCGATACGTCAGCGCGCGATGGTGCCAGCACGGACGCACGCGACCTGAGCGCGGCGCTCGGCCCTGATAGAGCACCGCTCTCCGTTCTCGGTTGGCTGCTGCGCCTCGATCAGATCGCCAGTACCGCTCTGCTCGCCGAGCCCCATATCCGCACGCTGCGCGACAAAGCCTTTGCCGCCGCAAAACCGGATGTTGCGCTAGTCGACGCTGCCGCCGCCATCGATCGGGTGGAACAGAGCTGGCGGCGCGGTGCCGTGCCGACGTTGCCGCGCGCCTACGGTGCGCTCGTCCGCCAGATCATTCTGCACGGGCTTGGCGGCGATGCCGGACCCGGCGCCGAGAACACCGTGACGGGCGCCATAGGCCAGCGCCTCGCCGATGGCGGCGACGATGGATTAGGCCCCTGGCGCGCCATTTCCGCCTACCGGCTGTTCGAACGCGACGAGGATGCGCGCCAGCGGAAACGCGCGGACGCGCGCAAGACGATCGAACCTTCGGCCCGGCCTTTGCGCGTGCTCACCGTCAGCGAGAATTGGCAGTTTGCGGAGACCATTCCTCCAGCGCTCGAAGCCAACGGCATCGACGTTGCCCGCGCCAATTTCGCCGATGTGCGCAACGCCAAATCTGGACCATTTCAACTCTGGCATCTTTACGTGCCAAGCCCTTTTTTGCCGGATGCGGCCGACATCCGAAAGCAGTTGACGACCGCCTGCCCCGACTTTGCAGCCAAGCTCGATTGGGCCGACGTCGTTCTGGTCGACTGGTGCAATGCCGGCGCGCTTTGGCTGTCGCGATTTCTTGCGGTCGAGAAGCGCTTGGTCGTTCGACTGCACAGCTACGAGGCCTTTCGCGAATTCCCGCACACCATGAACTGGGGCGGCGTCGATGGCTTGATCTTCGTCGCTGAACCCATCCGCCGTATCGTCAATGCGCTCGCCGGTCCGCGGCTTGCGGCAGTGGCGCAATCGACGTTGCCAAACGTCAACACGTGCGTTGTTCAGCCACCATCGCCAGATCCCGAACGTGCGTTCGTGCTCGGCATGGCCGGTTACGCGACTGAAAACAAGAACCCGAACCTCGCGCTCGATATTCTGAAGCGGCTGCGGACCAACGATGCCCGCTATCGACTGCGCCTCATCGGGCGGCCATGGCCTGACGACGCCACGCTGACGCCAACGGAAATCCTCTACCGGCAGGACTTCATGCGACGCCTCGACGATCCAGCGCTTGCCGGCGCGGTATCGCTCGAGCCCTACACCACCAAGATCCACGATTGGTTCCGCGACATCGGCTTCATGCTGTCGACGAGCGATCGCGAGGGCACGCATGAAGCGATCGCGGAAAGCATGGCGGTCGGCTGCGTGCCCGTTGTCCGCGATTGGCCTTTCGTAAAGCGCTTCGGCGGAGCCGCGTCAGTCTACGCCGGTCTCGACAGCTTCATTTTCGCGTCCGATACCGAGGCGGCGGCCATCATTGCGCGCGAGAACAGCCGATTCTCGCAAGCCGCCAATGACGCGCAGGCGTATTTCAAGTCACATTTCCACGCCGATGTCGTCGGACGGCGCCTTGCGGCATTTTTGTCGGAGATCGCGCACGCGCAGCATCCCGGTAAACTTGCCAATTGATGTCCCGTCATCGATAACCGTCGCCGAGCCGCGCGGCGCACCGCCACCCGTGCGGTCGTATGAACGTCACGCATTAAAATTCGAGAGCTGAGGCCGGTACCATAATGCTCGACCGCATATTGAAATCTCCGCGTGACGGCGCGCTGCTGACTATTCTGCTGATGCTGCCGAGCCTCGTGTGGGCCTGGCAGGATCGCCACCTGTGGCCGTGGGATCAGGCGTGGTACGGAGAAACGGCGACGACGCTCTACTACACGCTGACACGCGACCCGCTCGGCTGGCTTGCCGCCATGCAGGCCGCCATGCCGTTGAAGCCGCCGCTGCTCGCCTGGCTCGGCCAGTTCTTTGTGCCGATCGGCGTGATGACGCGTGACGTCGAATTCGGCCTGCTGTTCGTCAGCATCCTGGCGCATACGGCAACGCTGTTTTTGGTGTTCCTGACTGTCCGCAGATTGACGGACACGGACTGGCGGCCGGCCGTCCTTGCCGTGCTGCTGACGGCCTCTGCGCCCCTGTTCGTCGGTACGAGCCATCAGTTTCTGACCGAACCACTGCAGACCCTCGTTGTGACGGTCAGCATGTATCTGGCAACGATTTCACGCGAACTGAGATGGCCGCGCGTCGTCTTGTATCTCACGCTGCTGTTCTTCATCGCGCTGTCGATCAAAACGACGACGTTCATTTATTGCGGACCGTTCTGGCTGATCGCCGTCATCGATCTTCTGACGGCACCGAACAAGACGGTGGCCAGCCGCAACGAACGCCGCACCGACCAGATCCTCTTGGCCATCACCGTGCTGACGATCGGCCTCGTCGTCGCCTGGTACGCGCGCAATTTCGAGCAGGTTCTGCGTCATATTTCCAACGTCCTGAACGTCGAAGTTGCCAAGGAATACGGCAGCCTGCGCTCCTATGATGGACGCGTCATGTTCTGGACCGGCGGCTTCAACTACAGCATGTTTCTGGTATCGGCCGTCTTTCCGATCACGATGGCGGCGGCGGTCGGTTTCACAATTTTCGACGTCATCCGCAATGGCGTGACCAGCCTTTGGCAGCGACGCATCGAGGTCGCCTGTCTCGTCCAAGTGTGCACGATCTTCCTGATGATGACGGCTCAGGTGATGGAAGAAACACGCTTCATCGAAGCCGTCATACCGTGCTTTGCGGTGATCGTGGCCATGCTGCTGTGGCGCCTCGGTGGGAAGCCCGCCGTCTATGCGGCGATGGCGGCGGCATCTCTGCAATTCGTTTTCGTGCATGCCATGGCGCACGGACTGACAGCGAACACATCACAATCCGCCTGGCTGCTGCCGCGCGATCGCAACAATGTGCACCGCCAGAATGCCCGGCAGGTGATCAAGAACTCGTGCCCCAAGAAGCTGGCGCTGCGCTACACCATTTTGGCGCCGGAGTTGCCGACGATGAATGCCAATTCGATGGCGTTTGAGGGCGCGAAGTCTCTGCTGCGACGCGGGCACAGGTGCTATTACACAAGCCTTGGATACGGCGAGACCAAACTTGAAACGGCCCTACAGCGTCTCGATACATTGCGCGCGACGCATGTTGTGCTGCCGCGCGAACCGTTCACGGAAAAGGACGAAAATTTTCTGAACAAGACCGTCAATGCGGTGCGCGATGCGGTGCGCAAGGACGAGCGCTTCGAACTCATGAACACGCCGCTCGTCGGCTATGATTTGTATCGTCGGCGCGACCCGAACTTTAAATAGTCGGCGAACGACCGGGACCGCGTGTTGGCATCGGTGTGACGTTCAATGACGCCAACAGGGTGCCCGCGTACCGCAAAAAGCGCCAAGTGCGCGTGCGACGTGGCTCTTACCGTCGTTCGAGTACGATCAGGTGACGGAAGCCGAGCACCGGACCGAGTGCGGGCATCAGTGCGCCTTCGATCTTCAGCATCGGGTTGACCAGGCTGTGCGGCCACAGGCACCACGACTTGAAGCCGCCGGACAACGGGTACGCAAAAAGGCTCAACCACGTCACGTCGACAACTTTCATGCCGGGAACGGCCTGCTCGACCCGTTGGCGCGCGGCCGCGTCGCGAAACAAGAGCGTTGGGATGGCTTGATTGCTGTCGAAGGGATCATCGCCCGATTGCAGTGTCGTCTCCGCGAACGGATCGGCCGACATCACGACCGGTTCCTGGTGAAAATTCGAATAGAAAATCCTGGACACCGGGCTCATGCCGGGCTCGATCATCGCGAGGCGGCCACCCGGCTTCAGCACGCGGGCGGCCTCGCGCAGGAACACGATCGGCTTTTGCAGGTGATGCAGAACATCAAGCATGACGATGCCGGAGAAGCTTGCGTCCTCGAACGGCATGTCGTGCGCATCCGCCACCACATCGATGCCGGGAAACGGCAGAATGTCGAGCGACGTCGTATCGGGCCGGTAGCTCTTGAAGTGGGCCGAACCGCCGCCGATGTCGAGCAGGCGGCCGGGCGGGCAGGCCGCGTCGAGGCGCTTGTGAAAATCGGTGTAGATCGCGCGAAGCGTTGGCTTCACGTCCCAGATCTGGCGATGTTCTGTCAAGCGCGCGTCAAGCGCGTCCTGGGTCAGGGGCGAAGTCCCTTGGGTCATCGGCGTCACACAGCCTTCAGCTTCTTGAACGCGAACATCACCATGCGGATCAACAGCCACCCGTCGCGGAAGCGAGAGATCTGCGTCTCGCCATAGGTGCGCGCCTTGTAGTGCACCGGCACCTCAACGATGCGCATGCTCTGTTTGGCAGCGCCGAAGATCAGATCGAAATCGCCGAATGGATCGAAATCGCCGAAGTACGAGCGCCCCGCGACGATGCGCTGATAGTCAGGGCGGCGCACGACCTTGGTTCCGCAAAGCGTGTCGGTGAAACGCTGATTGAGGAGATAGGAGAACATCAGCGCGAACGAGCGGTTGGCGATGTGGTTCAAGAACCGCATCGCTTCATTTTCCATCGGATACACGAGGCGCGTGCCGTTGATGAACTCGCCCTTGCCCGACGCGATGGCCGCATGGAACTTCGGCAGCGCCGACGGCGGCACCGTCAAATCGGCATCGAGGATCATCAGAATATCGCAGCTCGCAGCATCGAAGCCCTTGCGCACGGCGTCGCCCTTGCCGCGCCCCTCCTGCCGCATGACCTTGATGTCCCACTGGCCGGCATAGGCCTGCTGGACGCGCTGGCATTCCTCGAACGTGTTGTCCTTGGAATTGCCCTCGACGAAAATGATCTCCTGGTGCCCGCCGAATTTCGGCATTTCCAGAATGGCGCGCTCGATGTTGCCGCGTTCGTTGCGGCAGGGAATGACGATGGTCGTCGAAGGCGCGACCGTCGCTGGCGCGGCGCGCTTGGAGCGCGCAACGACGTAGTTGCGCAGGCACAATTTGCGGATGCCGGGCAGCGGGGCGATGAAGCGATTGATGAAACGTCCGACGCCCCAGAAATGGAACGGAACCAACTGGCGCCACTCCATACGGATTGGCTCGAGATCGGAGAGATCGAGAATGTTCTCGAAATCGATTGTCGAGATCAAGTTCGCTTGCGGCTGCGGCATGCGCTGGCCGAGCTTGGTGCCGAGCTTGATCAGCGGCTCCCACAACGAGGAAAAATACGAGATGATGATGCGCGTGTCGGCATGGCAGAGCGCATGCAGCAGCTTCAGCGCCTCTTCGATATCTTCGAACATACCGATGGTATCGGAGATGATGATGTAATCGAACGGGCCCGTAATGCCGGCGATGACCGCTGGATCCTCGACGTCGCCGACGACGAATTCCATGGTCGGATGGGCACGGCGCGCAACGTCGACCATGGCCGCCGAAAAATCGACGCCGACGCCGCGCGAAGGCTTCAACGCCGCCAGCAGTTCGCCCGTACCGCAGCCGAGATCGAGCACGCGCGCGCCCTCACGCACGAGAAACTGCATGTAGCGGCGATCGTCGGCGTAGTAGGCGGAGTTACGGGCAATCCACTGGTTGCGCGTTGACGCCATCTGTTCGGAATTGTTCAAGAACGCGCGCTTACGCGGCGACAACGCGCGTTGAGGCGCGCTCACAACGCTGCTTTTTGCGGCTTCCATGGCTTCCTGATCCAAATGAGGGGGCGTGATGCGCCCGTTGTCACATCCTATGGCAGACGTCGGGTTTCTCGACAACTTCAAGCCGTCTGTAGCTTCCCGACATCCACACAATCGCGCCGACGACGCCCAGAACCGTCAGCACGAGGCCAAATACAATCGATAAAGCGGTGGCCGGCGCATCGCCGATGCCCGAATTTGCCAACAGCAAAATTGTCGCGCCCTCGCGCACACCCCAGCCGCCAATCGACAACGGGATGATAGCGGACAGAGCCACGCCTTGCACGGCAATGGCAGCGTCGAGCCAGCACAGCGGCAAGTCAAGCGCGCGCGCGCAAAGCCAGAACGACAGTATGACAGCGATACTGGAGAGCGCTTGACTGACCAGAATGCGGGGGAGCACGCGGGCATCGCTCATGCTCGACGCAAATCCGTGCACAAGCACCATCACGGGGCGCAGCTTCGATCCATATTTTCCGCTGAGAAATTTTGCCGCGCGCGGGCTGCCCTTGGCCCAACGCGATAGCACAATCGTCGCAATGCCGACACCGATGATGGCCATCGAAAACAGGGCACAGATGACGAATGCCGGCGTGCCGGCCACGTTCGACACCAACAGATATCCGGCCAATAGAATGATGGCTGCCGTCGCAAACATGCCGATGGCGCGATCGATGATGATGCCGGCCAACGCCCAGCCCCACGGCACGCCCGTATCGATGGCGCGCAACGCGCGAATGCCGTCGCCGCCGATGCCGGTCGGCAGGATCTGATTGAAGAACATGGCTTCGAAATAGCCGATCGTAGCGGGCTTCAGCCCGATCGGCATATCGAGGCTGCGCATCACGGCATCCCAGCGCACGGCGTTCGCCGCAACGCCCGCCGCCATGACAATGCACGACATGACAAACAGCGGCAGATCGACGGAGGCAAGCGCCCGGCCAACCGCGTCCTTGTCAACTTGCACGATGATGGTTGCGAGAAGCGCGACGCCACTGATCAATTTCAGCGCGAGCAGAAGGGCTTTCTTTCTATCGCGCATCGTATCAGTGCATCCATGGTTCCGATGGGCAACAGACCGCTAAGCCGCAAGGTCCGATCGTGGCGCCGCGACGCCGCGTCTTTGAATTTCTGCACACTCAGCCTGAAGACCGCAGCAACCTGCCGTCACGATGACGCCCTCGATGCCGCCCCAAGGCACGAACTTCGAGGTTCTATACTGACGGCTGACCAGTGTGTCGACCACGATTTGCCATGCGGACGGTCTTGCCGCAGCGCTAACGTCAGGTGCGCAGCGCGATGCGCACGACAAGGGTGCTGTCAACCGCTGCTCGGAAATCGTAATTATCATCTATATAACAGATGCTTAGCTTGATCTAGCGCGCCAAACGGCTGGTGCTCACGGCGCGCTCTGCCGGCAGGCCCGCAGCCGCACAGTTTGCGGGCGCCGCCTGCCCGACACGTGAACGCTCACGCCGTCAAAAACGCCACGCAACGACTTGCTCATCAGAACGCAGAACAAGTTGCGGCACGCTGAACCGGGCAAATGCCTGAAATGACTGTTGCAGCTTCGACGCTGGTGCGCCAAAGAAAGCCATTGCCGTGACCGTCGCCACGCTCTGACAGGGGGCATCTTGAGCGTTTTCTCGCGAGTAAAATCCATCCTGCGATTGGGCGGCAGTCGACGCGCGCCGCTTGCTGCTGCAAAGCCGTCCGCCAAGGGCACGGCCAGCGCCAAAACCAAAGCATCGAAAGATGCCGGCCCAGCGCCGAAGGCGAAGGCGGCAACTGTAAAGGGTGCGCAAGCCGCCGTTTCACCTGCGACGTCGTCGGTCACGCATGCGCCGCCAAAAATTATAGAAACGATCGCGATTGACGTCCGCCACGACATTCTGGGCACCGACGGCGTGATGCGCGCCAAAACGCCGGCGATCTATCCGAGCGCCGCGGCGTCGACGGCCGCGTCGATCATCATCCCGTGCTATAATTACGGGCGTTATTTGCCGGAGGCCGTCGATTCCGCTCTTGCGCAAACACTGAGCGATATCGATATCGTCATCGTCGATAATGGCTCGGAAGATCCGCTGACCATCAAAGTTGTCGACGGCTATCGCGATACGCCGCGCATCACCGTCGTGCGATTGACGCCGAACCGAGGGCTACCCGCCGCGCGCAATGCCGGCATCGCGGCCGCCAAAGGCGAATACATCTGCAGCCTCGACGCCGATGATTATTTCGAGCCGACGTATCTTGAGAAGGCCGTTGCCGCGCTCGAGTCCGACCGCTCGCTTGGATTTGTCCATAGCTGGGTGCAAGTGTTCGGCAACGAGCGCTTCGTTTGGCAGACGCGCGATTTCGTGCCCGACCAAGCCGTACTCGACAACCATACGGCGGTGAGCGGCGTGTTCCGCCGCGATGATTGGGAACACGCGGGCAAATACGAGCCGTCGATGCACGGCGGCTATGACGACTGGGATTTCTGGACACGCCTTGCCATTCTCGGCCGCCGCGGCAAAGTCATCCGCGAGCCGCTCATCAATCACCGCAAGCACGGAAAGAATATGACGGGCGACGCCCATGCCGCGCGCGCGGGTTGGATCGCGAAAATGCACACGCTCAATCCGAGCTTTTTCAATGATCCGAAAGCGCGATCACGCTTGAACCATCTGCGCGCGCGCGAGCAGGGATCGCCGGACACGCTCTACGTCCCGCTCACCGCCAAGCATGCCGCCGCGGTGAACACAAATCCCGCCGCCTTACCGCGCGCTGTGCTCTTCGTCGGCGGCATTTCCGGTGAGGCGGTGGCGCATGTTGCAGCCGTCGAGATGGCAAAGCTGCTGGCGCCGACGCATCAGGTAACGATCGTCACGACCGGCGAAACGGGCGAAACCCAGGGCGCGCCGACATGGTCCGGCACTCCGCCCGAAGTCTTCCATCTGGCAGACCTCGCAGCCAAACCCACTCTTGCATTGGCGATGGCCATCGTTGCGGACCGCGCGCCATGCCTTCTGATTATCGGCGGCAGTGCACTCGCCTATGACTTTGCGCAAGCATGGCACGCGCAAAAGCCCGAGACGCGTGTCATCGATTTGCTGGTTTCGGATTTCCCGGCCGGCGAGCATCTCTATCGTGCGTTGCACATGCCCAACGTGTTCGCCCATCATATCGCCGTCGAACGCCGCATTTCGGTGGCACTGAAAGCAGCGCGCGTTGCACCAGATTGCATCACATCGCTCGACACGCAATTCGATTGCGATGGCCCCGCCCTTCCGGCCTTGCTCGGCCTTTCTGATTTGGCAGCCGCACGCGCGCTTCGCCTTTCATCTCAAACGAGCAGGCCTCCGGCACCACTCGAGGTAACGCCGGAGTCGCTCGCCGTTTCGACGTCCCAGAAGTAGAGGCCCATGCTGACATTCGAAAAACCCTACGCATCGTGCCGCGCCCTGGTGACGGGACACTCCGGATTTACAGGCGGATGGCTGACGTCGTGGCTGCATGCGCTCGGCGCTGACATTACCGGCGTTGCCTTGCCGCCACCGACGACGCCGAGCCTCTTCGAACTGGCAAAGCTCTCCGACGTCTGCCGCCACATCGTGGCCGATATCCGCGACGCAGACCGCATGCGCGAGATCGTGGCCGATGTGAAACCCGACATCGTCTTCCATCTGGCCGCGCAGCCGCTCGTGTCGCGCTCCTATGAAGATCCAATCGAAAGCTTCGCCGTCAACGCGCTCGGCACGGCGCACGTTCTCGAAGCGGCGCGCAACGTCGCCGGCGTCAAAGGCGTGGTGTGCATCACGACCGACAAGGTCTACGAGGACCGCAACTGGGCTTGGGGCTATCGCGAAACCGATCGCCTGGGCGGCAAAGATCCCTACAGCGCTTCCAAGGCGTGCGCCGAACTCGTCGCCGCAAGCTATCGCGCGACCATGACGGCCCGCGCGAACGGCATGAAGATCGCTGTTGCCCGCGGTGGCAACATCATCGGTGGCGGCGACTGGGCCAACAATCGCATCGTGCCCGACTATATGCGGGCGCTGTTTGGCGGATCGCCGCTTGTGTTGCGCAACCCGGAAGCCGTGCGGCCGTGGCAGCACGTGCTCGCGCTCGTGCACGGCTACCTGATGCTCGGCGCCGGCATCCTGACCGGCAAGGACGCGCCGTCGCCGGTCTACAATTTTGGTCCCCGTGACGACGAAGCAAAATCCGTGCGCGCGCTTATCGAAGCTCTGGCCTCCCACGGCAAGCGTCCGGACATTCGCTATGAGCCGGGCACGTTCATCGAGACGAAGCTCCTGCGCGTCGACAGCAGTGCTGCGCGTGGCGATCTCGGCTGGCGTCCGCCCATCGGCTTTGACGACACGGTCGCCATGACCATGGCGTGGTACGATCAGGTCAACAGCACTCCAACATCGGCGCGCGCCGTTACCAAGGGTCAGATTGACGCCTACCGCGCCAAGATCGGGACGGCCTGACGTGGCGCGCCGGACCGCACTCGTCACCGGCGCCTCCGGCTTCATCGGTCGCCACCTCGTTGCAGCGCTTCGTGACGACAGCTACGACATTGTCGCACTCGTGCGGCGCGCCGGCAGCGCGGTGGACCGCGATTGCGCAGACAGCGATCGCTCGCTGATACGCGAGATCGTATGCCCGTCCTGGTCGACTGAAGCGCTTGCCGCGACGCTCGAAAATATCTCGGCGGACGCAGTCTTCCACATGGCCGCCTACGGCGTCACGCCTTCCGACCGCGATGCCGACATCATGCACGCCGTCAACGTTGCGGCGGCAGAAACGCTGGTGCGCTTTGCCGCGCGGTGCGGCGCTGTCATGGTCAGCGCCGGATCATCCGCCGAATACCGTGAACCGCCAGATGGCCACCCGATTGACGAAACGGCCGAGATCGAGACCGAGAAGCTGTACGGGCGCTCGAAAGCGGCCGGCGCAGAGCGCGCCGTCGCCATCGCGGCCGACCTTCGTGTCCCGATCGCGCATCTCAGATTGTTCAATGTTTATGGCCCCGGCGAAGCCGAGCACCGCCTGCTGCCGACTTTGGTGTCTCATCTGTTAGATAAGCGCCGCGTGCCGCTCTCGCCCGGCCTGCAATTGCGCGACTTCGTCTTTGTCGGCGACGCCGTGGACGCCCTCAAAGTCGCCGCCCGCCACCTTCAGGCCAACAGGCAAAGTGCGCCGGCTATCTGGAACATATGCAGTGGCCGTGGTACCCGAGTGCGCGATATCGCCGAAATGGCGGCGCATGCGCTCGCGGCCAATCCAGAACTCCTCGGCTTCGGCGATGTCGCGATGCGGCCGGGAGAGGTTCCGATCCTCATCGGTTCGCCAGAGAGGTTTTATGCCGCGACGGGGTGGCGCTGCCGCTTCGACCTCGAAAGCGGTATTGCCAGAACGGTCGACGCGCTGGCCGCGCGCCACAAGCGATTGCGTTAGATTGGGAAGAGGTTTGCGATGAAGGTCGTCATACTTGCAGGTGGTTTCGGCACACGCCTCGCCGAAGAGACCGACGTCAGGCCGAAGCCGCTGGTTGAGATCGGCGGACGACCTATTCTCTGGCACATCATGAAGATGTACGAGACGCATGGCTTCCGCGATTTCGTGATCTGCTGCGGCTACAAAGCCCATATGATCAAAAGCTACTTCGCCAACTATTTTCTGTCCAATTACGACATCACCGTCGACCTCGAGAAGAACGCGCTCGAATTTCGCGGCAACCCGAGCGAGAAATGGCGCGTGACGCTAATCGACACCGGCCTCAACACGATGACCGGCGGCCGCCTGAAGCGCGTGGCCGACGTCATCGGCAACGAGACATTCTGCCTGACCTATGGCGACGGCCTCGCGGATCTCAACATCGCCGACGTCGTGCAATTCCACAAAAAGCAGAAGCGCAAGGCGACAGTCACCGCCGTGCCGTCGCCTGGCCGTTTCGGCATTCTCGATCTCGACGGCGGCGAAACGGTCCGCCGCTTTCATGAAAAGCCCGAAAACGAAATGGGCTGGATCAATGGCGGGTTCTTCGTGCTCGAACCGTCCGTGCTTTCCTACATCGACAGCGATGAAACAATCTGGGAACGCGCGCCCCTTGAGCGGCTCGCGGCCGAAGGCGAACTCGCCGCATTCCGTCACTCGGGATTTTGGCGTCCGATGGATGCCTTGCGCGACAAGCGCGACCTTGAGGCACTGTGGGAATCCGGTAAAGCGCCATGGAAAAGCTGGTAAGGCCGACGCGCGACGCCTACTAAATAAAGCGATATCGCGGCATCACGTGATGGCGATCCACTGAGCCGCACACAGCATGCTCCGATCCAACTGGGAAAGCATATGACGAAGCGAGCTCTCATCACCGGCGTGACCGGCCAAGACGGTGCCTACCTGGCGGAGCTTCTGCTCGCCAAGGGTTACGAAGTGCACGGCATCAAGCGCCGGTCATCGTCATTCAATACGCAGCGCGTCGATCATCTCTACCGCGATCCGCACGACAAGAGCGTGCCGTTCCTGATGCACTACGGCGACATGACGGACTCAACCAACCTCATCCGCCTGATGCAGCAGATCGGCCCCGCCGAAATCTACAATCTGGCGGCGCAGAGCCACGTCGCGGTGTCGTTCGAAAGCCCGGAGTACACGGCAAACGCCGACGCCGTCGGCGTGCTGCGCCTGCTCGAAGCCATCCGTATTCTCGGCATGGAAAAGCAGACGCGCTTCTATCAGGCTTCAACGTCAGAGCTTTACGGTCTGGTGCAGGAAGTGCCGCAGAAGGAAACGACGCCGTTCTATCCGCGCAGCCCGTACGCCGTCGCCAAACTCTATGGCTACTGGATTACGATCAACTACCGCGA
>JBOFCQ010000410.1:0-1671 GCA_051646145.1 Hyphomicrobium sp. | reverse complement strand
GATTGCGCTCGCGCCGCGTCGGATTGCATCGGGAATGAACAGCGCGCCGTCGGTCTTGGTGCCGGGCATCGCCGCAAAGATGGTGCCGGGTTGGACGTCGCCGCTCGATGCCGTGATGGCGGTGACCTCACGCTCGGCCACGTCCCCGCGCAGCGTCGCGTCGTCAGGCACAACTTCTCGCAGTCGCATGGCATTTCCCGCGCGGCGACGCTCTCGGAGCGCCAAAGTTCAAGTCGTAAAGGTTCTTAGGTTGCGTCGCGAGGCGCGTCAAATGCGGTCGGGAATTGCCACCCGCCGGCCGCAGGCGCGGTGTCAGTGGACCCTTGATCAGCGCTTTTCCGCTGTAATCAAGGGCGCCACCCCAAGCTGCGGCGCGATACGCCGGATAATGCGCGCCGTAACGGGCGCCGCGTTGGTCGATGCCGTCCGCTGCCCGCCGGTTTCCAGAGTTGCCTGCGGCTCGAACAGGATGACGAATGTCAGATACTGCGGGTCATCCATAGGGAACGCGCCGACGAATGAGGAGAGCACCGATTTGCTGCGATATCCGCCGCGCGCGGCGAGCTCGGCCGTGCCGGTTTTTCCGCCAACACGGTAGCCGGGCACGTCGGCTTTGTCGCCGGTGCCGCTAGCATCCATGACGTTCAAGCGGAACAGTCTTGCGATCTCTTTGCTCGTCGCCGCGTTGACGATGGGCGCGGTCGCCGCCGGCACGCTGGTCGCGCGCAGAAACGTCGGCTGCACACGCTGACCGTTATTCAAGACAGTTGCCGTCGCGGCGGCGAACTGAAGCGGTGTCACCGCGAGGCCGTGACCGTAACTCATGGTGATGAGTTCCGCGCCGTCCCAGCGCTCAGGCAACTGCGGCGCGGCACCCGTGCCAAGCTCGGTCTTCAACGGTTCGAGCAGATGCAGGCGCTCGAGAAATCCCTTCATGCGGTCGCCGCCGGAATTGAGCGCCAGCATGCCCGCGCCGACATTCGACGAGTAGGTAAAAATTTCGGCCAGCGACAACGGACGCCCGACGGGATGCAGATCGGTAATCGTGAACTTGCCGGCCACCAGTGGCGTGCGCACGTCGAGCACGGTTTTCGGCGTTGCGGTTCCGGCGTCGAGCGCCATCGCGAGCGTCAGCGTCTTGAATACGGAGCCGAGTTCGTACGTGCCGCCTGTCACGCGGTCGAGGCGACTGTCGTCGAGCGCCTGGCGCGCGTCGGTGGGATCGATGCGCGGCCACGAGGCGCTCGCCACGACTTCGCCGGTGCGGATATCGAGCACGAGGCCCGCGGCGCCGCGCGTGTGAAAGCGGCGCACGGCCGTGTCGAGTTCATCCTCAAGGCTGTGCTGCACGCCAAGATCGATCGACAGCCGGACGGGCGGCTTATCGGACAATTCAGCGCCATGCACGGCGTCGACGCCGATCACATCGTCGATGTATTTTTCAATGCCGGCGGTGCCGCGATTGTCGATATTCGCCGATCCGAGAATGTGGCCGGCGAGTTCACCCGCCGGATAGGCGCGGTGCAGTTCCTTGCGGAACGCCAGCCCCGGCAGTCCGAGATCATGGATGCGCTGTGCGATTTTCGGCGACAGTCCGCGCCTGATCCACACGAACCGCCGCGTGCGATCCGCCAGCGCGTGGCGCAGATCATCCTGATCGAGATCGGGCAG
>JBOFCQ010000217.1:0-1626 GCA_051646145.1 Hyphomicrobium sp. | reverse complement strand
TTGCAGCGCACATTAGCAAGACGCCACAGGGCTTGGAAAGGCGCACAAAGTATCACGTGCGCGGCTCCGGGACGCAGGCTGAGCGTTGTGTTCAATTGCTCTGACGCTCAAACCGTCAAACGCGCGCGCCACGGGCGGCAATGAGCGCGCCCGTCAACGCGTCGGCAAAGTCGCGCCGCTCGTCGTCGGTCAGGAACTGCGCGAACAGAACATCTTTTCCCTGCGCCGAGAGGCTGAGCGAGGTGCGCCCGTCCGGTCGATCGGCCAGCAGCCGCACACGCACCCAGAACGGATTGAACGCGAACGTCTCGCGGTCGCCGTTGGGATGCACCCGCGTCAGTTGCAGCAACTCCGGCGACAGATCAACCGTCTCATAAAGGCGGCCAGAGCGATAGTTGAGCTTGAAGGCCACATAGATGAGCGCCACGTCGAGCCCGAAAAAGCCCATGACGGGCCAGGCGCCGAGCCACCAGAAAACGAGCCCCATGACGAAGCTGACAAGGCCGATCGCCGACATCAGGATGACGAAGCCGCGGGGGCCGAGCGAGCGATGCGGATGCAGGACGAAATGCGCGGCGCGATCCATTTGCCTTTCGCTTGCGAATTCGGTCATGTCTCTCTGCCCGCTCACCTACGAATAGACCCAACGCTGACAGATGCCGCGCCATGGCAGTCGCCCGCGCCGCAACCCTCAAGGACTGCGCCGCATGCCTTCGCCCGCAAAGCCTCGACGCCCCTCAAGCAAAGCCGCTCCCGTGCCAAAAGGCAAGACGGCGACGGCAAAATCAGCGCCGGTATCTGCATCGGTCTCGGCAAAGCCGAAAAAACGCGCAGGCGGCCGGCGGCTCTCAGCGGATGCCATCGCTGAGATGTTCGATCGCTTTCACGAGGCCAATCCGAAACCCGTCGGCGAACTCGAATTTGCCAACCCGTTCGAGCTTCTGGTCGCGGTGGTGTTGTCGGCGCAGGCGACAGACGCCAGCGTCAACAAGGCGACGCGCGGGCTCTTTGCGCTGGCCGATACACCCGCGCGCATGGTGGCGCTTGGAGAAGAGCGCGTGCGCGAGCATATCAAGTCGATCGGCCTCTACCGCAACAAGGCGAAGAATGTCATCGCGCTATCAGAACGCCTCTTGGCCATGCACGGCGGCGACGTGCCGGAGGATCGCACGGCGCTGGAATCCTTGCCCGGCGTCGGCCGCAAGACGGCGAACGTGGTGCTGAACGTCGCCTTCCAGCATCCGACGATGGCGGTTGATACGCACGTCTTCAGATTGGCGCATCGCATCGGCTTGTCGGCCGGCAAGACGCCGCTCGCTGTCGAAGCCGATCTCGATCGCATCATCCCGCCCGCGTACGGCGTGCCGGCACATCACTGGCTCATTCTGCACGGGCGCTATGTCTGCAAGGCGCGCAAGCCGGAGTGCTGGCGCTGCATTATAAGAGAGACGTGCCTGTTCGAGCCGAAGACGCCGCCGCCTGTTCAAGCCTCGCCCGGCGCCAAGCGTTAGCAACCCGTAAATTGCGGCATCGGCATTTGATCGAATTACCGCGCAAATTTGCGCCGCGTCTCATACGTGATTTTATCGCGCGTCTCCTATGGTCGGCTGGAGATTGAACTCTAGA
>JBOFCQ010000184.1:0-21453 GCA_051646145.1 Hyphomicrobium sp. | reverse complement strand
CACGTATTGGTCGGGCGGTATCTGGTTTGAAGAACTGGGCTTCTACTACGTCGGGCCCGTCGACGGTCACGACCTCAACCAGCTCTTGCCGGTGCTCAAAAATGTTCGCGACAGCGAGCAGGCGCCGATCCTGGTGCATGTCGTCACCCAGAAAGGCAAAGGCTACGGCCCGGCAGAAGCATCCGACGACAAGTACCATGGTGTGGTGAAGTTCAACGTCGTCACGGGGGCGCAGGTCAAGTCGAAGCCGTCGGCGCCGTCCTACACGCACGTCTTCGCGGATAGTCTTGTCGAGCAGGCGCGAGCCGATGACCGCATCGTGGCCATCACGGCGGCCATGCCGGAAGGCACGGGGCTCGATCGCTTCGGCAAAGCTTTTCCAGAGCGCTTGTTCGACGTCGGCATTGCCGAACAGCACGCCGTGACGTTCGCGGCCGGCCTCGCGGCGGAAGGCATGAAGCCGTTCGCGGCGATCTATTCGACGTTCCTGCAGCGCGCCTACGATCAGGTGGTGCACGATGTGGCGATCCAGAAGCTGCCGGTGCGCTTTGCCATCGACCGCGCCGGTCTTGTCGGGGCGGATGGGCCGACCCATGCCGGATCGTTCGATCTCGCCTATCTCGGGTGCTTGCCGGATTTCGTGGTCATGGCGGCGGCCGATGAAGCCGAATTGAAGCACATGGTTGCGACAGCCGCCGCGATCGACGATCGCCCGTCGGCGTTTCGCTATCCCCGCGGTGAGGGCACTGGCGTCGCCATGCCGGCGATCGGTGTTCCGCTTGAGATCGGAAAAGGACGTATATTGCGCGAAGGCACGGCAGTGGCGCTGTTGTCGCTTGGGACGCGGCTTGCCGAAACGTTGAAGGCCGCCGATCAATTGGCCGCGTTCGGCCTGTCGGCAACGGTCGCGGACGCCCGCTTCATGAAGCCGCTCGATCATGATCTCATCGCGCGCCTGGCGCGCTCGCACGAGGTTCTGATCACGGTCGAGGAAGGCAGCGTCGGCGGGTTTGGCAGTCACGTGCTGCAGTATCTGGCGCAGGCCGGATTGCTCGATCGCGGTCTCAAAGTGCGCGCGCTTGGTCTGCCGGATACTTTTATCGATCATGACAAGCCGGATCTGATGTATGCCCGTGCCGGGCTCGATGCCGCGGGTATCGTGCAGACCGTCTTTGCGGCACTCGGGCGAGAGCATGTCGATGCCGACGTCATTGCGCGCGCACTGGTGTCATGATGGCAATCGTGTCGCCATGAGCTACGGCGCCATCGAGATGAGTTTGGTGTTCGGCAGCGTTCTGGTGCTCGCGATCTATGAACTTGTCTCGGTCCGCCGCAGCATGAAAGCAGATGCGGACGCACTGAAAGATCAAGACCGCAAAGACGGTGCGCACGATCCGTCATGAGTGGCGACGTGGGGCGGCGCATAGTGCGGCTGTGATACGAAGAGGATGCCTTGGAGCACTGGCCGCTGGCATTTTTCGAGTTTGCGGTGGTGCTGGCCTTTGGCATTGGCTGGCTGGTGCTCGAATGGCAGTGTCGCCGGCTCGATCGAAAACGGGAGGCCGCGCGCAGCTCAAGCGATGCGCCGGACGCGCCGACGGACACAGCCGTGCCATCCTTCAATTCTAGTTCGTAAGGCGCGCGTTCGCCGAAGTGAACGCGTCAGAGGTGCTTCGCGTTTTGACCGTCGGGCCTATCGGGCCGGGCGCGTCGCGGCATCCGGAACGGCAGCATGGCCTGCACGATGCGCGTGTTGAAGCGGTCGAGATCGAGACTTTCGTGCATCGCTGTCGTCGCTTCGCCTTCGAGCTGGCTCGACACAATGGACCGCGCGTAAAACGGCGTATCCTCAAGCGTTGTCATGACCGCCGGCGGCGCGCCGATGTCTGACCGCGTAGCACGTGCAATGCGCCAATAGGTCGACGGCAGCCGGGCCATCGGCGGTGCGTCGAACGTGCGCGCGATGCCGTCGGGCCCGATCGACAACGCAAGCGACCGGTCGCGGCCGTCGCGAGCGTCGACGTCATAAAGAATGCGCGTCGTCGGGCCAGCGCTGGTGCGCGACCAGTGCCATCGGTGGAACGTCTGTTCGAGCGGGCACGTGCCAGTGTTGTGATCGAAGTAGCCGTGCCCCGGCCACGACAGGCGCGGGTTCTGCAACTGAACGTCGACGCGCGCGACAGGCGCGATTGGCTGCCAGAGGTGTTGGCCGTTGGCGTCAAGTTCAAATGCACGGCTCTGAATGGCCGATGGATGCAGCGTGATGCGGCCCTTGATCCGGCGCGGCACGGGCACGCCGATCTCGTCGATATCGATGATCAGGCGATCGCCGGTCCACGTCATGCGGCTTGCGCCGATGCTGAGGTGTGTGTCGTCGCGCGACAGGTCATGGCGTCCGCGCTCGGTCATCGCCCAGCGTTTGCCGGCATTGCCGTAGAGCGCAACGTTCATCGCCACGTGTTGGTGCGGGTCGGGCATGCCGCGTCTACGGGCAAACGCGTAATACGGCGAGAAAACGCTGCCGATGAGGGCGATGATCGTTAAGCCGTGCTGCCCGTCGTCGCTCAAGGCATCGACATACCACCACGCATAACCACCATCGTTTACGGTTCGGGAGAAACACGGTCCGCCACCAGCGCGCGTGCCGCCAGCATGCCCGAAAGCGCCGCCATCGGAACGCCCGGCCCCGGATGCGTCGCTCCGCCCGCCAGATACAGCCCCTTGATCTTGGTGCGCGCTTGCGGACGGCTGAACGAGGCCGTCCATCCATGCGACGCCTGGCCATAAAGCGCGCCGCCGGTCGCTGGAAAAAGCCGTGCGAAATCCGCCGGCGTCGTCACCGTTACGCCTTCCAGAGGCCATGCGATGTCCAGGCCGCATCGCGTCAAATGCTGAACCATGCGCTCTTGGCATTGTTTGATCTCCAGGGTCCAATCGCGTTTCGTATCGCCGATCGCGGGGGCATTGACGAGGCAGAGCAGGCGTTCGGGTTCGTGCCATTCGGGATCGTAGTGATCGCCGCGATCTTCGGCGCAGATGTAAACGGTGGGTTCTGTCGGTACGCGACCGTCGCGGAAAATGTCATCGAATTCGCGCCGATAATTGCGTGAGAAGAAGACGTTGTGGCGATGGAGCGGGAACCCGCGCGTCGTGGCCGTCAGGGTGAACGTGATGGCTGAAAGTGAACGCGCGGCCGCCGGCATCGGCGCGGTCGCCTGTGCGATTTCGTGACCAAAGAGCCCGCTTCCGGCGGCAGCAGGATCGGCGTTGAAAATCACGGCATCGGCGGGGATCCGTTCGCCCGAACGCAGTACGACGCCCACGACGCGCTCACCCTCAACCTCGATCCGCGCGACCTCGCTGTCGAAGCGAAAGGCAACGCCGCGCCGTGCGGCGAGGCTGACCAAAGCGTCGGCCAGCCGTTGCATGCCGCCGTGTACCGTCCACACGCCCTGCCGTTCGACATCCGCAACCAGCATGAGGGTGGCGGGCGCGTCGAACGGCGATGAGCCGCAGTAGGTGGCGTAGCGCCCGAAAAGCTGTTGCAGACGCTCGTCCTTGAAGTGATCGGCAAGCGCGCGCCACAGCGTTGTGAATGGCGAAATGCGCCAGAGGTCGCCAAGTCCGCCGATGCCCGACGCGAGCGCCAGCGACACAGGCGTCGGCCGATCAGCGAATATGAAGCTGTCTTCCAGCGTTTTGTAAGTTGATCTCGCGCGTGCGCTGAAAGCGCGGAAGCCGGCTGCGTCTTTGGAGCCTGCAAACTTCGCAATCGCCAATTCAGTGCGTTCGCTGTCGCGAAAGAGATCGAGGATAGCGCCGTCCGGCCAAGCGTGGCGCGCCAGAATTTCGAGCCGGTCCAGCGTGACGTGGTCGGCCAATTGGGCGCCGGCCCGCGAGAAGATATCCTCAAAGACATGAGCCATGGTGAGCACGGTCGGGCCAGCATCGATGGCCGTGCCGATCGAGGGCAGTTCGCGCATCTTGCCGCCGGCCGTCGCCAGCTTTTCAAGCACCACAACCGTGTCGTCGCCGCCAGAAAGCTCAACGGCGGCCGTCAGCCCGGCGATGCCGGCGCCCACCACGACGACGCGCCGTCCGGTCATGCGCCGTTTCCCACGTCAAACATTGCCATTGCGATGCTCGCTTTTAGCTGTCTATAATACATGACACTATTAAACGACAAATAGAATAGACGTTCCATTCGCTCGAGGTCCGTCATGGATGCTGGCATGCGCATTGAAGCGGCTCTTGAAACAGCCCTCGAACGGATCGACATTCACAACAGTCCACCCAAGCTCGCGGAAGCCGTGAGGTACGCCGTCTTTCCAGGCGGCGCCCGCATCCGGCCGCGCTTGTGTCTCGCCGTCGCGCGGGCGTGTGGAGATGATGAGCCGCACGTCACGGACGCTGCGCTTGCGGCGATTGAATTCATGCATTGCGGCTCGCTTGTGCATGACGACTTGCCGGCTTTCGATAATGCTGAGACGCGTCGCGGCAAGCCATCCGTGCATGCGGCCTTCGGCGAGAGCGAGGCCATTCTCGTTGGCGATGCCTTGATCGTGGTGGCCTTCGAGACATTGGCGCGGGTGGTGGCGACGGTGCCAACACGCTTGCCGGGCTTGGTGCTCAATCTGGCAAAATTCTCTGGCATGTCGACCGGTATTGTCGCCGGGCAGGCGTGGGAATGCGAACCGAGCGTGTCGCTTGAGAATTATCATCGAGCAAAAACGGGATCTCTGTTTGCGGCGGCGACATGCGCAGGCGCGCTTGCGGCGGGTGCGCAGGCAGAGCCGTGGCGGTTGCTCGGTGAGCGCATCGGTGAAGCCTACCAGGTCGCTGACGATATTCAGGATATGATGGCCGATCCGCAGGAGTGGGGAAAGCCCTGCGGTCAGGACGCGTTGCTCGGCCGACCGAATGCGCTGCGAGAATTGGGTCTCGATGGTGCCGTCGCGCGCCTGAAGCAACTTCTCGATGCGGCGATTGACTCCATTCCGCCGTGCCCGGGCGCCGCGGAACTGCGCCATGCCATGCGCGCGGAAGCGGATCGCTTTCTGCCGAAAGGGCTCGCGCGCCGTGCGGCGTGACGAAAAGGTCGGAGCGCGTCATGTTGGCCGCCGACGAGGTCCGTTCGCCATCTCGTCTCCGCCGCATTGCTGACGACTGGCTCATACACGGATACGCGCTGCGCAACCGCCTGGTGATGAGTCCGCGCTTTCAAAACACTATCGCAAAATGGCCAATTACGCGGCAAATTGCGCGGTTTCAAGCGCGCGCGGCCTTCGATCTCGTGGCGGGTTTCGTCTATTCGCAGGTGCTTCTGGCGTGTGTGCAACTGCGCCTGTTTGAGCACTTGAAGGATGGCCCGCGCACGCTCGACGACATTGCGCGGCTTGTCGATCTTCCGCCTGACGGCGCGCGTCGCCTGCTTGAAGCGGCGCAGGCGCTCGGTCTTGTCAGCCAGTTTGGAGGGCGCGGATTCGGGCTGGCGCTGAAGGGGGCGGCCATCGCCGGCAATGGCGCCGTCCAGCGCATGATTGAGCATCATGCTCTGGTGTATGTTGATCTTGCAGATCCCGTGGCGCTTCTGCGCGGCACACGGCAGACGGCCCTTTCAACGTATTGGGCCTACGGCGGCGATAATCCGGCGCAACTGCAAAATGAGCAGGTGGCGAGCTATACGCGCCTTATGGCTGGATCTCAGTCGCTCGTTGCGGGGCAGGCGCTCGACAGCTACGATTTCAGTCGCCACGCGCGCATTCTCGATATCGGAGGTGGCGACGGCACATTCTTGACGCGTGTCGCCGAGCGCGCGCCGCTGAGCGACCTTGTTCTGTTCGATCTTCCGGCCGTTGCGCAATCTGCGGCGCAGACGTTCAAGAAATTCGGGCTCGCGGGGCGTGCGGCAGCGATCGGCGGCGACTTCAAAATCGATGAGCTGCCCCGCGGCGCCGATCTCATAACCTTGGTGCGCATTGTTCACGATCATAACGATGACGTTGTCGTGAACTTGTTCCGCAAGGTTCGCTTGGCTCTCGCGCCGGGCGGCACGCTTTTGATTGTTGAGCCGATGTCGCGTGCGTCGCGCCCTGAGCCGGCAACGGATGTGTATTTCAACTTCTACTTCATGGCCATGGGACGCGGTCGCGCGCGCTCGGTCGAGAACCTGTCTGCCATGCTGCGCGCCGCGGGGTTCACGTCTGTATCGGAATTGCCGACATCATTGCCGCTTCAGGCGCGCGTGCTGTCCGCGCAAATCAACGCAAAAACAGTAAAGACAACTTGACACATAGACATGTGCGTCTAAAGTGACAGTCAGGGCGCGCTGTGTGCCCTCAAAAACGATGAAAGCCGTCGCATGACGAGCGTGGGGAGAAACACTGTCGCAATCGTGCTCGAGGAGCCAAAGCGCCTCGTGCTTCGTGACATGATGCTCCCTGATCCGGATGCCGATGACGTCGTGGTCGATGTCACATGGAGCGGCGTTTCAACTGGAACGGAGCGATTGCTCTGGTCTGGCGAGATGCCGCCGTTCCCCGGCATGGGTTATCCGCTGGTGCCCGGCTATGAAACGGTCGGACGCGTCGTTGAAGCCGGACATGGCGCAACGCTCAGCGTCGGCGATCATGTCTTCGTTCCAGGTGCGCGCTGTTTCGGCGACGTACGCGGTCTCTTCGGCGGATCTGCCTCGCGGCTGGTTGTGCCGCAAGCGCGCGTGACGCGCATTGACGCGCAACACGGCGAGCAAGGTGTCCTCTTGGCGCTTGCGGCAACAGCGTTGCACGCGCTTGCCGCGCCGGATGCCAAAGCGCCGGATCTCATCGTTGGTCATGGCGTGCTCGGCCGCTTGCTCGCGCGTCTCGCCATCGCACGCGGTGCCACGCCGCCGGTCGTTTGGGAAAAAAACCCGCAGCGAACCTCTGGCGCGATCGGGTATTCGGTCATTGATCCCGACAGCGATCCGCGCCGCGATTACCAATCCATCTACGACGTCAGCGGCGACAGTGCGCTGCTCAACACATTGATTGCGCGCCTCGCGCGCGGTGGCGAAATCGTCCTCGCCGGCTTTTACAGCGCGCCGCTGTCCTTCGCATTCCCGCCGGCCTTCATGCGTGAAGCGCGTCTGCGCGTTGCCGCAGAGTGGTCGCCCGCCGATCTCGCTGTTGTTTGCGACATGGCCGACGACGGACGCCTGTCGCTCGATCACCTCATCACGCATCGCGCCGATCCGGCCGCCGCGGATGACGCCTATCGCACCGCATTCAGTGATCCGACTTGCCTGAAAATGATCCTCGATTGGAGAAGCTTCTCATGAGTTCATGCACGGGCGCTGCGGTTGCGACGAAACGTAAGCCAACGATGGATGACTATCTGAGGGCAGAGGCGGCCGTCGAGCCGGATCGTGTGCCGGAGATCGGCACCGAGAAGAAGCAAACACAGATCATTGCCATTTACGGCAAAGGCGGCAGCGGCAAGAGCTTCGCGCTCGCCAATCTGTCGTACATGATGGCCGAGCAAGGCAAGCGCGTGCTGCTGATCGGCTGCGATCCTAAGAGCGATACGACATCGTTGCTGTTTGGCGGGCGGGCCACGCCGACGATCATCGAAACGTCGGCGAAGAAGAAAGCCGCCGGAGAAGAAGTAAAAATCTCCGACGTCTGCTTCAAGCGCGACGGCGTTTTCGCGATGGAACTCGGCGGCCCGGAAGTCGGCCGCGGTTGCGGCGGTCGCGGCATCATTCATGGTTTCGAGCTTTTGGAAAAACTCGGCTTCCACGAATGGGGCTTCGATTACGTGCTGCTGGATTTCCTCGGCGACGTGGTGTGCGGGGGCTTCGGCCTGCCGATTGCCCGTGATATGTGCCAGAAAGTGATCGTTGTCGGCTCCAACGACCTGCAATCGCTCTACGTCGCCAACAACGTCTGCTCGGCGGTTGAATACTTCCGCAAGCTCGGCGGCAACGTCGGCGTCGCAGGCATGGTCGTCAACAAGGACGATGGGACGGGCGAGGCGCAGGCCTTCGCCGACGCCGCCGGCATTCCGGTGTTGGCTGCGATCCCCGCGCACGAAGACATTCGCCGCAAGAGCGCCAACTATCAAATCATCGGCACACAAAGCAGCGAATGGGGAAGCCTGTTCGCGGGGTTGGCGGCCAACGTCGCAAGCGCTCCGCCGGTGCGGCCGACGCCGCTCACTCAGGACGGACTTCTCGGGCTCTTTAAGGGCGAGGCGGTCGGGCGCGGTGTGACGCTGCAGCCGGCGTCGTTCGAGGACATGTGTGGCGGCACCATTCAGCAGAAGCCGTCGCTGGAAGTCGTCTACGACACCGTTTGAGACACGTTTCACGTCAGCGCCTTGAGGCGATCGTTGCATGACCGAGCTTGGACCAAAGAGAGACCATGAGGCCGACGCTGCCGTCGACGTGGCGAGCGTCGAGGTGGTCTATGATGCGGCCGCTCAATCCGTTGCGCTCAGCACTATTGGCGCAGACGAAGCCGCGAGCGCGAGCGTCTGTCCGCCAGCGAACGTCGTGCCGTTCAACGCCAATGCCACAAAGGCCGACGGACTGGGGTGCCATGCCGGCAAGGATGAAATGCGGGCCGCCGCCGCGGCTGCCGGCAAGAGCGAGACGCTCGACCGCTATGCCGCTGACTATCCAGCCGGCCCGCACGATCAGCCGCAGAGCATGTGCCCGGCATTCGGCGCGCTGCGCGTCGGCCTTCGGATGCGCCGCACGGCGACAATCCTCTCAGGCTCTGCCTGTTGCGTTTATGGGCTGACGTTCACGTCGCACTTCTATGGTGCGCGCCGCACGGTCGGCTACGTGCCGTTCAATTCAGAAACGCTGGTGACCGGGAAGCTGTTCGAAGACATCCGCGATGCAGTCTACAAGATCGCCGATCCGGAACTCTACGATGCGGTTGTCATCATCAATCTGTGCGTGCCGACGGCGTCGGGTGTGCCGCTGCAATTGCTGCCGGACGAGATCAACGGCGTGCGCATTATCGGTATCGACGTTCCGGGCTTCGGCGTGCCGACACACGCGGAAGCCAAAGACGTTCTCGCCGGCGCCATGCTGAAATTCGCGCGCAAAGAAGCCGAGCAGGGCCCCGTGTCGACGCCGCGCGGCGGTGTCAGCAGCCGGCCGACTGTCACGCTTCTCGGAGAGATGTTCCCGGCCGATCCTGTGGGCATTGGCATGTTGCTCGAGCCGCTCGGTCTTGCGGCCGGCCCCGTCGTGCCGACGCGCGAGTGGCGGGAACTCTACAGCGCCTACGACTGCGCCGCCGTCGCGGCGATCCATCCATTCTACACGGCATCCGTTCGGGAATTCGAAACAGCGGGCCGAACGGTCGTTGGTTCCGCGCCGGTCGGCTACGACGGCACGGCGCATTGGCTGGAGAAGATCGGCGCCGCGTGCAACGTTGGCGACGATAAGATCCAAGCCGCAAAAGCGCGCTTCCTACCGATCATCAAGGCGGCGCTGGCAAAGATGCCGATCTCCGGCCGCATCACGCTCTCGGGCTATGAAGGCTCGGAGCTGCTAGTTGCGCGGCTGCTGATCGAGAGTGGGGCACATCTGCATTACGTCGGCACGGCGTGCCCGCGCACACGCTGGTCCGATACGGACCGCGAGTGGCTGGAAAGCAAGGGCGTGCATGTCGTCTATCGTGCCTCGCTCGAGCAGGATCTCGCGGCATTGCGCGAATTCAAGCCCGACCTCGCCATCGGCACGACACCAGTAGTGCAGAAGGCCAAGGAAATGGCGATCCCGTCGCTCTATTTCACCAACCTCATTTCTGCCCGGCCGTTGATGGGGCCGGCCGGCGCCGGCTCGCTGGCGCAGGTCGTCAACGCTGCAATGTCCGGCAAGGCGCGCTTCGATGAGATGAAAGCCTTCTTCGAAGGTGTCGGCGAGGGATTTGCCGCGGGCGTGTGGGAAGACGTGCCGAAAGACAATCCGCTGTTTCGCGCCGAATACAAGCGCCGCCTCGACAAAGACGCCAAGAAGCGCAAAGCCGAGGAGATGATCTGATGCTCGTCCTCGACCATGATCGCGCTGGCGGGTATTGGGGCTCGGTGTACGCGTTTACGGCCATCAAGGGGCTGCAGGTCATCATCGATGGCCCGGTCGGATGCGAGAATCTCCCGGTGACCTCGGTACTGCATTACACCGACGCGCTGCCGCCGCATGAACTGCCCATCGTCGTCACCGGTCTCGCTGAGGAAGAACTCGGCCAGAAGGGTACCGAGCAATCGATGAAGCGGGCGCATAAATCGCTCGACCCGACTTTGCCGGCCGTCGTTGTCACCGGTTCTATTGCCGAGATGATCGGCGGCGGCGTGACGCCGGAAGGCACCAATATTCAGCGCTTCCTGCCGCGCACGATCGATGAAGATCAATGGCAGAGCGCAAATCGCGCCATCTACTGGCTGTGGACGCAATACGGCCGCAAGAAGATCCCTGATCGTCCCGCGCGCAAGCCTGACGAGAAGCCGCGCGTCAATATCATCGGCCCGATCTACGGCACGTTCAACACGCCCTCCGATCTTGCTGAAATTCGCCGCCTCGTCGAAGGCATCGGCGCTGAAATCAATATGGTATTCCCGCTCGGCAGCCACATCGCAGATGTCGCAAAGCTGGTCGATGCCGATGTCAATATCTGCATGTACCGCGAATTCGGCCGCATGCTGTGCGAGGCGCTGGAGCGCCCTTACTTGCAAGCGCCAATCGGTCTGCATTCGACAACGAAATTCTTGCGTTCTCTCGGCGAGCTTCTGGGCGTCGATCCGGAGCCGTTCATCGAGCGCGAAAAGCACACGACGATCAAGCCGCTTTGGGATCTCTGGCGTTCGGTGACGCAGGATTTCTTCGGCACCGCGAGCTTTGGCATCGTCGCCAACGAGACGTATGCCCGCGGCGTGCGCAACTTCCTGGAAAGCGAGATGGGACTGCCGTGCCACTTCGCCGTGGCACGCAATGCCGGCGCCAAGACCGACAACGACGCCGTGCGCCAGGCGATCCGCGATAAGCCGCCGCTGCTGCTGTTTGGAAGCTACAACGAGCGCATGTATCTGGCCGAGATGGGTGGGCGCTCGACCTATATTCCAGCGTCCTTCCCCGGCGCCATCATCCGCCGACACACCGGCACGCCGTTCATGGGTTATTCCGGCGCGACCTATCTCATTCAGGAAGTGTGCAACGCGCTCTTCGATGCGCTGTTCCATATCCTGCCGCTTGGCACCGAGCTCGACAAGGTTGAGGCGACGCCAGCGCGCATTGCCAACGAGCTCCCCTGGGAAGACGACGCGCGCGAGACGCTCGACGATCTCATCGAAAAGCAGCCGGTTCTGATCCGCATTTCGGCCGCTAAGCGGCTGCGCGATTGGGCGGAACGTGAGGCACGCAGAGCCGGCGAGGATCGTGTGACGGCGATCCGCGTGCGCGATGCGGGTTCATCTTTAAAGGAAGGCCGTGCGGCGTAGCGAAGAAGCTTGCGTCACGTGGCTGAGAGAGACGCGACTGAAGACTGAGCGGCAAATGGAGTGGACACGATGGCATTTGCGATTGACGGCGACAGGACACGTTCCAGTTCGCATCAAAAGAAGAATGGCACGATCGAGTACCGTCTAATTTTTGCTGTGACGTTTCTGGTGTTTCTGTGTGCTGGTCTTTTTGAAAGCCTCTTGATGATGCGGTGGCTTCGACTTTCGCCGCGCACCGGCAAGGGTAAATCAGTCGTTCAACGCGCGCGTGACAGCGCCAACACATGCGCGGCCTATGCCTTCATGGGCTAGCCGCGACGGAACATTCGGATGGTGTCCCCATCCGAGTGGCTGCCGTGATGACGTGATCACGGTTATCCCAGCCGCGCGGGGGATGCGCGGTAGCGGCCGAAAGGCCAACAATGGAGAACCTACATGGCTGCTGATAATCGAGGCGGCTCTCTGTCGGGATTGACCGAGCAGGAGGCGAAGGAGTTCCACAGTATCTTTATGACGAGCTTCATCATCTTCACGGTCATTGCAATCATCGCGCACTTCCTCGTGTGGAATTGGCGTCCCTGGCTCCCAGGAGTCAACGGATACGCATCACTCATGGACGGCGCGTCGTACGCGATGAACGTCATTTCGTCATTCAAGGCTTGAGCAAATAGGAGACACCAATCATGTGGAGAATGTGGCTTCTATTCGATCCGCGTCGCACGCTGATCGCGTTGTTTACGTTCTTGTTCGCACTGGCCGTGCTGATCCATTTCATTCTGCTCAGCACAGACCGGTTCAACTGGATCGAAGGACCGCGCGCAGCAAAAGCCGCGTCGCTCGATGCGCCGATCTCGGCGCCTCTGGTGATCGAGAAGAAGGCGGCATAGTCCGTCGACACCAACAGCGGACGGGAATGCTTCCGAGCGGACCCGTCCGTTACCCCAACGCAGTGACACCCAAGATGGTGGCCGGTGTATGCCGGCGGGAGTGGAGGAACCGGCCATGGCCATGCTCAATTTCGAGCGAAAATATCGTGTACGGGGCGGCACGCTGATCGGCGGAGATCTGTTCGATTTCTGGATTGGTCCGTTCTATGTCGGCTTTTTTGGAATCACGACGATCTTCTTTGTGTTCGTCGGCGTGGGCCTCATCCTGTTCGGTGCCGCAATGGGGCCGACGTGGAATCCCTGGAAAATAAGTATCAATCCGCCGGCCGAAAGCATTGGCCTCGCGGCGGCGCCGCTGATGGCCGGAGGGCTGTGGCAGGCGATCACGGTGTGCGCGCTTGGCGCCTTCGTCTCGTGGGCGCTGCGAGAAGTTGAAATCTGCCGCAAGCTTGGCATCGGCTACCACGTGCCGGTTGCGTTCGGCGTCGCGATCTTTGCGTACTTCACGCTCGTCGTCATTCGCCCGGTTCTGATGGGAGGATGGTCGCACGCCTTCCCCTACGGCATCATCAGTCACCTCGATTGGGTGTCGAACACGGGCTACAAGTACGGGAATTTTCACTACAACCCGGCGCACATGATCGCCATCACGTTCTTCTTCACGACGTGCTTGGCATTGGCGCTGCACGGCAGCCTCATTCTCTCGGCGACAAATCCGAAGAAGGGCGAAGTGGTGAAAACGCCGGAGCACGAGAACTCGTTCTTCCGCGACACTATCGGCTATTCGATCGGCACCCTCGGCGTCCACCGGCTTGGTCTGTTCCTGGCACTTTCCGCCGGGTTCTGGAGTGCGGTGTGCATCGTGATCAGCGGTCCGCTTTGGCTTGAAGGCAATGCCTGGGCGGATTGGTGGAACTGGTGGCTCGATCTGTCGATCTGGGCGAAGTGAGGGAGATTGAGACATGGCTCAGTATCAAAACATCTTCACCCAGGTTCAGGTGCGCGGTCCGGCAGAACTCGGCGTGCATTTGCCAGCGGGTGACTCGACGCGGCGCGGCAACCCAAGCTTCAATTACTGGTTCGGAAAATTCGGTGACGCCCAGGTCGGGCCGATCTATCTCGGAACCATCGGCTTCTGGTCGCTGCTGTGCGGCATCATCGCGATTGAGATCATCGGCCTCAATATGTGGGCGTCGGTGAACTGGGATCCGGTGCAGTTCGTGCGCAAACTTTTCTATTTGTCGCTCGATCCGCCGGCGGCGAAGTACGGCCTTTCCATTCCTCCGCTGAAGGAAGGCGGATGGTGGCTGATGGCCGGCTTCTTCCTCACCACGTCCATTCTGCTGTGGTGGGTGCGCATGTATCGCCGTGCACGGGCTCTCGGGCTTGGCACGCATGTGGCGTGGGCATTCGCAGCGGCGATCTGGCTCTATCTGGTGCTCGGCTTCATCCGTCCGGTCATGATGGGGAGCTGGAGCGAGGCCGTACCGTTCGGCATCTTCACGCACCTCGATTGGACCAACAACTTCTCGCTGAACCACGGCAACCTGTTCTACAATCCGTTCCACATGCTCTCGATTGCGTTCCTTTACGGTTCAGCGCTGCTATTCGCGATGCACGCTGCAACCATTCTGGCCGTAACGCGGTATGGCGGCGAACGCGAACTCGAGCAGATCACCGACCGCGGCACGGCGTCAGAGCGCGCCGCACTCTTCTGGCGGTGGACCATGGGCTTCAATGCCAGCATGGAATCCATTCACCGCTGGGCATGGTGGTTCGCCATTCTGTGCCCGCTGACAGGCGGCATCGGCATTCTTCTGTCGGGAACGGCTGTCGACAACTGGTATGATTGGGGCGTCAAGCACGGCATCGCGCCGGCGGCGTATCCTTAAGCAAAGTTCGTGCGGCGCGGATCGTTTGTGCACCTTGGCAAATTGCACTGACATTTGCGCCGCACACCATTCGGCTGGTTCCGCCGGTTCCATGGATCTCATACTGGCAGAAGCGCGACGTCACTGTCGCAAAGCGAAATGCGAGATCTATCAGGCCAGGCGCCAAGCGGCAAACATAACGCAAACCTAACGTCGTGACGTGCCGAATGCCGCGCGCGGCGCGGTATCGAAACCTCCCAGAGATCTGTGACTGCAACCGATGTCCGGTTGCCGACATCAAGAAAGAGCCGCTATGTCCGTGCCGAAGATCGGTCCGATACATGCGAGGAAGCGATCGAGCGGGCGGTCGCAGAACGGCCAGTTGAACGACACCGCGCGCGACGCAGCGTGCGCCACGCCATCCAAAATGGCCTCGGTCGCAGCGGCCCCGCACATATCTCAGGGTGGGGTCGCCAGTTCTCGAACTGCTGACATACCGCTCACGCCGTCGCACGGTGCGCACCGCAACGACATCGCGCGCTACGAGCGGCGGCAGATCGTGTTCCATGAAGGCGCGGCGGCGACGCACCTCTATGAAGTGCTCGAAGGTGCGGTGATCGTCTGTGCGTCTGCACCAAGCGGCCGCCGACAGATCCTGGAAATCGTCGGCCCCGGATCATGGTTCGGATTGACGTCTGGCGCCGTGCATGCGAGCCGCGCCGAGACGCTGACGGGCGTTGTCTTGAGACTGATCGACCGCGCGGGCGTCATGCGCTCGTCTCGGCTGAATGCGCAACTGTCGCGCCAGGTCATGGCCCGTCTCGACGCGCTGCATGCGCACGCGGTGGTTTTGGCGCGCACATCCGCCATGGAGCGCATCGCGGCGTTTCTTCTCGACATCCGCTATGCGAACGGCGCTGCCATCGCCACCCCCGGCCTGCAGGCAGAAGAGACGATGGCCATCGCCATGAATCAGCGCGATATCGGCGACTACCTCGGACTGAAGGTTGAGACGGTCAGTCGGAAGCTGGCGATCTTGAAGAAGCGCATGATCATCGCCACTGGGAAGCGCGGGCACTTCCGATTGCTCGATATTTCGGCACTGCGTCGTCTGGCAAATATCGATGCGGCACCGTGTCTCGCATAGCCGGTCGGCACCTGTGTTTTGTCGGGCAAAGCGACGCGGTCAAATGCCGTCCGATCTGCCTTTCTTGGTTAGTGGGCCGCCGTTGAAAGAATGTTCGGCAACGAATGTTGATGCCAACCCGGTGTTTTGCTAACGGACGCTGTGCATGGCTGCCGGGCTTGGTCGGCGACTGCTCGGCGGAAGGATGCCAATGACGTCGCGGCCCGAAACAGACGTAGCCAGCGCGTGGGCGCTGCTCAAATCGCGCCGCGATATGTTGCGTGGCAGGACGGCCAGCATTCACGCGGCACTCGATCGCGCCGTCAAAGCCGCAGGATATTTCGACACGCTCACGGCCTATGGCGATTATCTCGCGGCCATGCACCGCTTTCACAGCGAACTCGACGCATGCCTCAACGCTTGCGGCAGAGCTGATCAGATGATCGGCACATGGCAATCACGCTGGCGGCTTAGCGATCGCACGACGTGGCTTGGAGACGATCTGGCCGCAATCGGGCGGCGCTCTTTGATCCTGCAAAATGGTGACGTGCATATGCCCGCCGCTGGTGTGGTGCCGCGACGTGCGGCGCTAGATCTGACGGACGCCTCGTCATGTCTCGGGACACTCTATGTCGTGATTGGTTCGGAACTCGGCGCGCGTCTCCTCGTGCGCTCTGCTCGCGCGCTGCCGCTGCCGCCCTCCGGTGGCGCGACTTATCTTGAAGGCCTTGGCCGCTCGCGCGATTGGGCAGATTTCCTGTCCGTCCTCGAGACGTACCCCGATGTCGATCGCGAAGCGATGTGTGCGGCGGCCGTGCAAACCTTCACCGTTGTCTTCGATCACCTGGCAGAAAAGGCCCGCGCATGACCGCCATCGTATCGGATCGTGATATCGACCTTGCAACGTGCGATCGCGAGCCGATCCATATCCCGGGCAGCATTCAGGCGCATGGCATATTCCTGGCGTGCCGCGGTGATGACTGTCGCATCACGCATGCGTCCGACAGCGCCGCGCGACTGGGACATGGCGCGGCAAGCGACATACTCGGGCGCACCCTTGCGGATGTCATCGGTAAAGCCGCGGCGAAGACCCTTGCCGTCAGCCCGGCCACCACCGAAGAGCAGCCGCATGTGCCCATGCGCGTCTACGATCTCAAAATTCCAGGCCACAAGGGCCTTCTCGATGCGACCGTGCATGGCCACGGCGGCTTCACCATCGTTGAATTCGAGCCCGTCTCATCAGGCAGCAAGCACGCCGCTTTGCCGCTCGATATCGTACGCGGAATCCTTTCGAAGCTGCAGCTGTCGCGCAAGCTGAGCGACCTTTGCGATCAAACCGTCAGTCAGCTCCGCGAACTGATCGGCTTCGATCGCGTGATGATTTACCGCTTTCTGCAAGATGGCGCCGGCGAGGTCATCGCTGAATCGCGCGATGCCGACCTCGAACCGCTCCTGCATCTGAGATACCCGGCGTCCGACGTGCCGCGGCAGGCGCGTGAGCTCTATAAGAAAAACTGGCTGCGCCTCATCGCTGATGTGCACGCAACGCCAAGTGCGCTGGTATCGGACAAAGCATTGGCCGACGCGCCGCTCGATCTGACGTATGCCGTTCTGCGCAGCGTGTCGCCGATACACATCGAATACCTGAAGAACATGAAGGTCGGCGCATCGATGTCGATCTCGATCCTCGTCGGCGGCGAATTGTGGGGATTGATTGCCTGTCATCACGCGACGGCTAAGGCCGTCCCCTCGAATGTGCGCGCCGCGGCTGAACTGCTCGGGCAGGTCTTCTCGCTGCAGATTCAAACCGTCGAGGGCATCGAAGCCTATGTCACCATGCGCGCGGCGCGTGCGCTGCTGGATCGTGTCGTCGCAGAATTTCCCGTACAGGGTGAGTTGATCGACAATCTCTCGCAACGCCTCGATCAGATGGCCTCGTTCATCAGTTGTGACGGCATAGGCATCTGGATCGATGGGGTTTGGCGCGGCTATGGCGTGACCCCGGCGGTGACCGAGATCGCAGGCCTTGCGGCATTCATTCAAAGTCAGCAAGGACAAGAAGTCGTCGTCATTCAGGATTTGGCGGAGCGGTATCCGCGGGCGCTGACATGGGCGGCTGATGTGTGTGGGGTGCTCGCCACACCCTTGTCGCAGACACGTGGCGATTACCTGATTTTCTTCCGCAAGGAGGCGGCGCAATCGATCTCCTGGGGCGGGGATCCCAATAAACCTGCGGCTATCGAAAACGGCGCGACGCGCGTGTCGCCGCGCCAGAGTTTTGCAGCCTGGCGCGAGACGGTGCGTGGACAATGTCTGCCCTGGACGTCGCGCGAACGCCTGATTGGCGAGACGTTGCGCGTTTATCTGCTCGACATCATCGTGCGTTTCTCCGATGTCATCTTGGAAGAACGCCGGCAATCGCAGCAGCGCACACGCCTCATCACCTCCGAACTCAATCACCGCGTGAAAGGCACGCTCGAACTCATTCGTTCGCTGGTGACGCGCGGCGCGGGCGAGAGTTCGGTCAAAACGTTCGTGCGCGCGCTCGAAGGCCGCATCGAAGCCATCACGCTTGCGCACGAAGCGCTTGCCATTGGCAAAGGCTCTGATGTCCGAAGCCTCGTCGAGCAGGCCCTTGCCATGCAGGCCGTTGCCGCGGATCAGGTCCAAGTCGAAGGTCATGAACTGAAACTTGATCCCAAGTCTTACACCATCGTGGCGCTCGTCATCCATGAACTGGTTTCGAATGCCTTGAAATTCGGAGCCTTGTCGGTGCCGCAAGGACATCTGTCCGTCAGATGGGCGATCAACCCCAACGGCGCGCTGGTGCTGAGCTGGGATGAGATCGGCGGGCCATCCGTGCGCGCTCCGACAGATCGCGGTCTCGGCCTCAGCATCATCCAGCGCAACATTCCCCATTCGCTCGGTGGCGAGGCTGATGTCGAGTTCGTGCGCACAGGGCTCAAGGCACGCTTTATCGTTCCGGCGCGCTTCCTGGTGTCAGCGCCGCCGCCCGAACTGACGGACAGTCACAAGCAGCCGCTCGCCGTGCCGCACCGGCCGCTCGAAGGGTTCAATCTTCTCGTGCTCGAAGATCAGATGCTGCTCGCGCTCGATCTGGAAGCCATGCTTCTCGAGCGCGGCGCGGCCACGGTCGAACTGGCCGGCACTGTCGATGCGGCACTCGAGATTATAGCGCGCGTGCGGCCGGACGCTGCCGTGCTCGACGTCGACCTCGGCGACGAGACGTCGCTGGCGGTGGCGGAAGCGCTCGAAGCGCTCTCCATCCCGTTTGTCTTCGCGGCAGGCGATATGGAACGCCAGTTCATTCCGCAGCACTTGCGCGATATCGGCGTCACGCCGAAGCCCTATGCCGGTGACGCGGTGGCGGAACTGATCCGCGACAGTTTGATGCCGCATCTGATTCGGGCTGTGCTGACCAAGCTGGTCTGACTGTGCGGGCGCAACCGGCACGCGCGCCATAGGCCGTTCTATCGCGGTTATCTTCGCGTCGCAGCGTCACTCTGGACGCCTCGGCGGACGCGTGCCATAGACAGCGGCGCCGCAGATTTCGACGGCCGGGACGTCGCGTGCGATTGTCCCAGGGTGTCTCAAGTGAACAGCTTAGTCTCGGCAGACGGATGGACCGGTTTGCGGCGGGTGCGGGGGCGGCGATGGTGGCGGTGAAGAAGGGTGTGGTGCGGGCGCTTCTTTTCGTGCTCGATAGCCTTCCTGAGCACTATGTTCTGCAGTTCGCCGACATGATCAACGCGCATTACCGGCGCGACCGCACAGCCAAGCCGTCGCTGTTGATCGATCGCATGATCGGCCTGACGCTGCGCAATGCCAGCAATGTGGCTGTCGCCATCAACGAATTGGCCGAGGCCGTGCCGGTCGAATCTATCGTGACGGAAATCAATTCTCTGGTGACCAGCCGTCATCACGCGCTGCACGCGCTGTTCCAGTCGGCGCCCGATATCACGCATCCGGAACTGAAGGCGCTGGTCGAGTTGTGGCGCGCCGAGAATAACGGCGCCGTGCTCGATGCCGCGACGCTGGCGCAATACGTCGATGCCTTCAGATCGTATTCCGGTCGCGGCCGGCGCCGGGTTGAACTGCTGCTGCTGCACGCCATGATCAAGGCCGAGAACCTCGATCTGGTCATGAAGCTTTTGTCGTCATCGCAGTATTATTCGCTGCGTGATTTGCCGCCGGCCTACGTGGTCGGCATTCTGCGCTGTGTTCTGAAGACCGACCCGTCACGCTACCGCACCATTCGCGACGAGATGGGCAAGGGCTTGTCGGAACTCGACCGTTTGAAGGTTCTGGAGGTCGATCAGGACGCCGGCTATATCGCCAAATCTCCGCCGCACAACGAGATCGTGCGCCAGTTTCTGAAAGCCGCGCCAAAGACTGTCGCCGCGGATTTTGAAGCCTACGTCAAACCGTTCTACGACAGCCAAGACATGTCGTTGATGGATGCGCGCACCGACGCCAAGACGCGTGATGCCATCCTCGGCGATATTCGCGGCCGGCTGGTGAACAAGTCTCCGCTGTCGTTCATCCGCGTCGGCGATGGCGAGGCTTACGCGTGCGCCTACGACAGCGATTTGCATAAGCCCGACGATGCGGTCATGCGCGAGCACCATTGGTGGGGCGTTGAGCTGACGCCTGACAAGCGCGCGCTGCTGCAAAAGCAGATCCGCCTTGCGATCGAGAACGCCGACTATATCGGGATGCCGAGTGTTTACCGGTTCATCCGCGACACGCATTTTTCAACGAAGGATTTGAAATCGTCGGCCTCGGCGCGCGGGCTCATCACATGCATGTCGTCCATACGCCCGAAATCGGGTGCCAAGATCGTTGAGGATCGCATCCATCAGGTTGTCTTCCGCATGGAGCAGTTGGCGCCGCTCTGCCGTCTGCCCGGCGTGCGCGTGCATACGATTTCAAGCCTGAAGCCGGATATCGTCGCGACGCTGTTTCCTCAGGCGGCGGCCATTACGGTGCCAACGCACCACAAGATGCTGACCAACGATACGTTCGCAGCCGGTGCCGAGCCGCTGCCCTACGTCTATGAGAAAATTACCGAGCAAATCCGCGAGACCGTCGAAGCGGGCGACCTTGTGCTCGTCGGTGCAGGGATCATCGGCAAGATCTTTGTCGACGAAGCGGCGCGGCGCGGCGCGGTTGCGCTCGATATCGGATCGATGGTCGACTACATGGCCGGCGCTAAAACCCGCTCCGTCGCGGATCTTGTTTGAAGCATGTGCATCAGAGCCGTCGGTCTTTATACACCAACCGGTCTGCATGACACCGACTGCGGCCCAGTTTCGCCAGCGTTCAGTTGAGCCATCTGCGATCTTTGTGAAGAGCCAAACTGCCTTGCGATTGTCGATTTCGAGAGCCCACTCGCATGAGGCCGCGGATTGATGAACGATTGACGAGAAGGTTCTCGTGTTGAGGCAATTCACGATGGTTGCGATTGTGAAGCGCCGTCAGTCGATTAATTTGGATCTGGCTGCTGCGGAGCGAGGTTTTCTGCAATGGGTTCGATAAGAATGCTGCTCGCAATGACGGTCGTTGCAGCGCATGCCTATGGCTTTGTTGCCGTGGGTGGCAAATTGGCTGTGCAGATGTTTTATATGATTTCTGGCTTCTTGATTTCGTATATTTTAACGGAAGCGCGCACCTACGAGTCTGTGAAAAACTTTTATCTGAACAGAGCGCTCAGAATATTTCCTATATATTGGGTCATCGCTTTGCTGGCGCTCGCTTTGCACGCGTGTATGACATTGGCCGGTCAAAATAATTTTTTTGATCTTTATAACAAGTTGGAGCTTAGCGGAATTGCCGCTTTGATCGTTTCGAATATTATTATTTTTGGTCAAGACCTCATTATGTTTACGGTCGTCAGGGCCGGAGAATTTCAGTTTGCTACAGACGTTTCGAAGACGGAACTGAGCGTCTGGCAAGGCTTGTTGGTTCCGCAGGCATGGTCTTTGGGCGTGGAATTATCTTTCTACGTCATCGCGCCGTTTGTTTTGCGACGCACAGCGTGGATTTTACTTTGTTTGGT